>JAYUIJ010000069.1:0-3676 GCA_043766165.1 Candidatus Kerfeldbacteria bacterium | reverse complement strand
AATCGCCAGCCGCGTACTGTAAACTTGATTCGTAAAGCGTTTTATCGATTTCGATTTGACTGAGTTGAACATTTTCGCTTTTTAATAGCGGTACGATTTTATTGCCAAATCGAAAAAACTCACGCGGGTCGCCAGAATATTTTTGAACACAGTAAAAGGTAAATTCTTCCTTGAATTTTGCTTCCACTGGGAGTTTAAATAAAATTCCCTCTGCTGCGCGCATGAGCTTGTCTTTAAACTCAAGCAGTTTGTGATCAAGTAAGTTTGGATATCCGGTTTCAGCTTCAACAATAATATTTTCCGGCGGAACTGCTTTGACGGTAAAAACCACGCGTCGTCCATCGACCACTCGCTTGATCCGCTTGAGTACTTTAAACTTCGGTAAGTGACTGGCATAGGTTGGGAAGCTGCGCGTCGTTTGTAGCGCCGTAGTTCCGCGGACAGCAACATCTTCGCGACTTTGTCCGATGACAACCGCAATAATATGTCCGCCCAATGTTGTTCGCCCTCCGGCCATGATGTATTTATTTTACTTTATTTGTGGCGCAGTCGTTGCTACTTTCTTTTGCTGTTTGAGTATTTCTCGATAGCCACCGATCATGAGCAATGCAAAAATTACATTTACAGCGCCTAGTCCGAGACCAATAAGCGCGCCCGTGGCACCTACACCGACGAAACTTAATAGGACGTACACCGTAGTATAAATCAAGTACGCCCACAGCCATTTCATTCCCGCAGCACGAAAGCGGAATATACTTACAACACTTCCAATACCAACGCTGGCCTCAATCAAGGTTAGCAGCAAGCCATACCAAGAGCTACTCATTCCATTAGTCACTGTATGGGTGCTAAAGTATATTACTGCGTATAACCCTTGTAAGGCGGTGTACGCCATGATCGCTAACAATAAAATCCAGGTTACTTTTCCGCCAGTAGGTAGAGTCTTGAAGGCCATTTTTTACTTTTTTGGTGTATCGTCGGGGGTGGCAGTAACCGGTTCCCACATTTCTTCGCCTTCCAGATATTCTTCGTGCTGTCCCTCTTTCGTGCCGCTCAAACAGGACATACATTCGCCAAATTGTTCACCGGTTTTATAGTTATGCTGATAGCCGCACGGAACGCAAACATATTTTCCGTCGGCCGGAACGGCGTCGCCTTTGCTGAATGGTTTTTCCATGAGGGTGTTGGTGTTGTCCATGTTGGAGGTTGTAAGTTGAAGGATTAAGGTTGAAGGAAGTTAAAGGAAAGCAGAAAGTAAGAAGACTTAGGCAATTGCACTCCTCTTTTCTTTTTTATCCTGTAGCGACCAAATAAAGACTAGTAAGCTGATGATTATTCCCTCAAGCGGAAGATTATCAAGTTTGCCGGAGAAATCAAGGGTGTGGCGCGGCCAGTACAGTATTGCTGGTACCCAAATTAGCAGCAGCCAGAGAAAAGCAATATGTTTAACATAACGACCTATACTCCAAATTTCCCAAAGAACGATTACACTCAACACGAGATCAATCGCCGAAAGAACTAGAGTGTGTAGGTCAGTAGAGTTTAGGTACACCCCATTTGCGATATATGTGAGTAAGGCTGGCAGAAGCGCAAGCACATGAAGAACTAGCATCACACCAAGAATGAGTCCAAAGATTTTGTGTGTGCCCTTTGTTTGCAAGATATTTTTTTTCATTTGGCTTTATAGTTCAAACTATGTAACAAAAGCTAGCTTTGGTCCAGGAATTGTGTGTCGATCGGCGACTTTTGAGGCGGCAAATGATTCTGGTTTTGTTTTAGCTTGGTAGCCATGAGCGATGATCATACCGACTAACTCTTGAATCATGGCTCGCGTTGGACCAACTTCACCGACGTCGACGTGAATTTCGATATGTTCTTTAATGAGCGGTTTCAATTCAGGAATTCGTTCGAGTTGCTGGGCCATGGCGATTGATTGCAGCGCTTCAGCGTACATTCGGTCGCGCAGCGTGTGGATTTTTTTGGACAGTATTCGTTTCCAGAAATAGATGCCGCCGTTACCGACCCGGTGTAAGACAATGGCCGTGACTAAATATACGTGTCCATTATTCCCGGGCAATGAATCCGAACCGACAATTAATTTATACTCACGATCAGCGTTACCTAAAACGAACTGACGCATATGCTGCACCAGTTGCTCTTCGTCAATCTGGCCGAGGGTGGGGCTATTGTACTGCGGGTCTGAACCCATGTAGTGCTCGTGCGTTCTACCGGGAATCACTAAATCCAGGATTCCACGAACGTTTGTAGTATACCGATTTTTTTGGTGAATGACAACCATGGTATTCCTGCCCCGTAGGGGCAGGAATCTAGCGTGAATAATGATTTCAAATCACCGACGGCCGTGTCGCTTCAATCCTCCCCAACCGTTCCTGTTTAAATTCTTCCCACCGTCCACTCGAAATTGCCGTGCGAATATCCGTCATCAATCGCATCATCATTCGTGTATTATGAATCGCTAACGCGCGGCTGCCTTGATGGTCTTTTGCTTTACACCATAGTTTCACTTGCGTAGCCGTTGTTGTTTTGCAGGTCATACAATCGCAGCCTTCGACTAACGATTGCTCGCCGCGCTGTCGTGTCAGCGGTACGATATCCAGATACTGCACTTCGGTTAACACATGCTGATGCCGCGCGCGGCGAATTGGTTCGACGCAATCAAAAAAATCTATGCCCCGATCAACGGCTAGAATAATATCTTGTAGCCAGCCAATACCAAGCAAGTGTCGTGGTTTTTCTTCTGGTAACATCGGCATCACCCAATCAAGTGTTTCTACCATCGCGTGTTGTCCGAAACTTCCCCCAATCCCAATCCCCTCGAAATCCATAGCGCCAATAACTTTCGCGCTGGTTTTTCGCAAACTTTCAAACGTTCCACCTTGAACAATACCGAACATCAGTTGGTCATTACGTGTCCGTGCAGTTAAACACCTTTTCGCCCACGCGTGCGTCCGTTCCATGGCTTTCGTATTATATGCCTCGTCATGCAATGGCGACGTACATTCATCAAAGGCAAAAATAATATCGGCCCCGATTTTCTCTTGCCATTGAATTGCAATCTCTGGCGTGAGTCGCACCAGTTCACGTCCATCAGAAAAAATCACGCCGTCATTGTCAATTGTGGCTTGCGCTAGAGCAAGTGTCGTTGTATCAACTGGTCGAGCGTTGATACCACCTGCAACCTTTCCGACGCCGTGAACCATGCCCCAACCCAAACTAAACACTTGAAATCCGCCGGAGTCGGTAGCAAGTGGTTGATGCCAGTTAATAAAGTTGTGCAAGCCGCCTGCGTCAGCAATCTTTTGTACGCCGTGCGTCCGATTCAAGTGATGCGTGTTACACATCAATACTTCCGCGCCAACATCACGCGCGTCATCAAGCGACATACCATGAAACACACCTCGCGTCGCGACCGGCATGAAGTTTGGTGTTAGTATATCACCGTGCGCACTGTGCAGTATTCCGGTTCGAGCGGCAGAATTTTTGGCGGTGGAATGGATAGCAAAAATAGGCATCGGCAACATCATGACATACCCAGCCGATAGTCACAATCCCTTATGGTGAGTTCAGGAATTTAGTGCAACACCCCAGGCCTCGTTCGGGGTGAGATAGTTGAGTTTCTTCCGAGGCCGGTTATTTATCTTCTCTTGAATAGTGT
>JAYUIJ010000068.1:0-3809 GCA_043766165.1 Candidatus Kerfeldbacteria bacterium | reverse complement strand
AACAAGTTAGAGCACTGTGGGTTAGACGGTCTGAGTCCGTTGGAGTATCTTGAAAACTACCTCATTGAAAAACCGCCAAATGTCCGTACCTAAAACATTTGCAAGTTCTCAGGACGGGTTTAGACTTCGCTCTATTTGACCTTCGGTTTTTATTCGGGTATAGTAGTAGCATGCATGCCAACTCCCTCCCCGTCAGTCCACCCACGAAAATCCGGGAACCTATTCGCGTCGCCGTTGATTTTGCCGGACCTAAAATACATCCCCTGGCCTTTGTCTGGAACGGACGGAAATATGTGGTCCAAAAAGTAAATTTAGTCTACAAACGCCGCGATGGGAACCGAGAACTGTGGTGCTTTGCTGTTTCGGACGCCGCCAATAGTTATGTTCTACTCTATGATCCGGAGAATATGCGGTGGACGTTGGAGGAAGTGTATACGCTGTAGCTACTCCACCCCTACCCCTTTTTTGTTATACAAGCATCCCGCATGTAATCGTGCCGACTACTTGTCTGAGCTCCAACGGGACTTGAGGATAGGCTAACCTTGGGCGAGTCTAGTCGGCACTTGAATCTTTTTGATTCTTTTTCTTTTCAAGAAGAAAAAGAATGCCTCAGCGGCAGCGGCTGAGCAAAAAACACTCTCAACATTCTATTATAGAAGCTTACAGCACTACAAAACGCGGATCCCTCCTGGGGGTCGGGATGACAAAAGAATATTCTATTTATGATGCCCCGAGCTATTCTCCATCTCGACATGAATTCCTACTTTGCTTCGGTCGAGCAGCAAGCGAATCCTTTTTTGCGTGGCCGGCCAGTTGGCGTCGTCGCGACCATGAGTCCCAATGGATGCATTATCGCCTCATCGATTGAAGCTAAGGCAAAAGGAATAAAAACCGGTTTCCGCATCCGAGAAGCGCAGCAGATTGATCCAAACATTATCCTCATCCCCAATGACGCCGCCAAATACCGGACCGTAACCAGTGGCATCATGCGTATTATTCAATCATATACCGAAGACATTGAACTCTACAGCATTGATGAGGCATTTCTAGACTTAACGGGATTTGTCCATTCACTCGACGGAGCGGCCGCCATCAGTGAAGAAATCCGGCAGCGGATTACTGATGAAGTCGGCGAATGGCTACGCTGTTCGGCTGGCGTGGCGCCCACCCGATGGCTGTCCAAGTTTGGCAGTGACACCGCTGATAAAGGAAAAACGCTCGTCCTTCATCAGGGCAATCTCGCTACCCACCTAGATCCGCGGCGAGTGACCGACGCCTGGGGAATTGCCAAGCGTTTAGAACGACGTTTACACCTGTTAAATATTTACACGCTCGGTGATTTGCGTCGTTACCCAGTAGCTAACTTGATGACCGTCTTCGGCATTCTTGGCTATGAACTCTGGGCGAACGTTAACGGCATTGAATTCGCCACCGTTCAGCAACAGCGTCTGCCAAAATCCATTGGCCACTCCCACGTTTTCGCCAAACGTGCGACATCACTCGAGTATCCAAAAGCTGTTTTAGCAAAGTTATGTGAAAAAGCCGGTCGCCGTTTACGGGCGTTAGATATGGAAGCTCATGGACTATGGTTGAGCTATGGATTGTCGGACCAAGCACGCGATCAGTTTGGCCATAGTGGCGGTGGCGGAGCATTGTCACTCCCCTGGCCGATTATCGACACCCGCGATATTTTCCATTTGTCGTGGAAAGCACTTATCAATGATTTGCCGGCTGGCGCGTTACCGAATTATTTAGCGATGACATTATTTCGACTTCAACCCCGCAGCGATCAGCTAGAAATGTGGCCACGTGGAAAAAAAGATGCACCAGCTTTAGCGCAAGCACTCGATGCGGTCAACAATAAATATGGAGACTTTACGGTCACCCGTGGAAGTTTCTGGGGACTAAACGAACATGACGTTCCCGACCGGATTGGGTTTAGGAAGACGGTTGGTATTGACCCAGCACAACTTTGATATACCCCACGGGGACATATCAAGACAAGGTACGCAAAATAAACCTGAATATTAAGAGAACTACATTCCAATCAAAGTAGTGCTGGGTTGACCCTACTGATATTATCCTGACCGCTCGCGATTAGGATCGCCGCCGCTTCTTCTGATACTCTTGCCAATCCTGATCTGTATTCATCGACCCTTCAATTTGTTCACGCAAGTAATCAGCTTTACTCAGTTTCGTATTATGCGTTTTGAAGTGAAGATACTCTTCAATGGAATTCGTCACCCGCAGCGTAAACTTAATCCGCGGCACTTCGCGAATGACGACACCTTCAATGGCTTTCAGGAATGATAGGACAGTCATACCTAACTTATCCTCATCGTAAGCCAAAACTTTAATAAAGCTCGGCAGTTCGCGTTGACTGAGGCGAGAAAATACCTGTGGGACTGTCCCGCGTCGATAGAGATAGAGCGCCGGTTTTTTTAAAGCAATCGCGTGAGCTAATAAGAAACCAATTTCCGGATCACTACTCGTCCCTTCAATAATAAAGGCGTCCATTTGTTCCAGCAACGGCACGTCATGTTCACGGCTGTCAGCCATGACTTCCGCCGAGACTTGAACTTCTTGATCTTCGGTGTTTGTCGATACATACACGTCCGTGGTCGCTAAGGTTTCCTTAACCACGCCATACGCGTCATTGAGCGTACTCTGCTTCGATGGTGGGGCGTAAAAGTAGATATGCATAGCCAGCTAGGACAAGAGTTTCTGCAACTTCTTTGGATCATCAGTTTGTCCGAGTGCCCACATGACACGCAGTACTGCTGTCGCCCGAGAAGTACCGTCAATAACAAAAACGCCCGACGGAACATTGGCATGATGATGCTGATACACAATTATCGGTAAGGACGTTGGAACTAATTGACGAAGCTTTGTTACTGCCGAAGTTAAAGCACCTTGCCCTTCCGGCGAAGAAACGAAAACTGCTCGTGTCCCACGGGAAATCGTAAAGGCGTGACTCATATCAACGCCCGGCAAATACTCAATCATCGCTAGTCGTTGATCAAACGGCGCCGACAGCTTCAATGCTCGATCATGACGTTTCTCGTGTTCACCAAAAAAACGAATACCGAAGTCAATCTTGCCGATGACATCACCGCTGACCTGTGCCATCGGGCCGACAATCGAGCGACCACGATAAATATGGCTACCATACACCACGACCACTTCGGCAATATCAGATACCGCAACTTGAACCGCGTTAATAAAACTTGCTTTAGCACCGAACTCACTGGTGGTCGATTTTTGCTTTGACTGGTGATTCGCCCGTTCGATGCCACTCAATAATGGGGAGCCGCAAAGCACGACGGGTTTGCCTAATTTTTGCAACAATAATGAGAGGGCGACGGCGGCAGCAGGTAATGTTTCTAGCTGATGAATAACCACAAAACCATCCACATCATCGTAGAGTTCTTTAATTGCATCAGCTGTTTCCTGCCACTCAGCTAATCCGATAGTCGTCACCCCACTCGCAACATATACCCCTTGCGTTTCAGCAATAATATCCATTTCTGACATTTGCCGCAGCCATGGTTTCACATGAGCCGGTTTAGAAACCGAATCACCCAGCCGATCGCGTTCGTCGATCGTAGCTCCGCCCAGGAACAGGAGGGCAACAGATTTTCGTGATTGCGTAGCCATAGCGCCGTCGTTATCTACTTGCGACGGCTTCTAAAGTATATCTATTTTTGAGGTTTTGTCAAGACGCATTGATGCGGCCATGTACCCCACTGCTAAACAATGGGGCTTGATGCACATGGCCGCAGAACCGTTATTCTTCGGCAGATTGCTCC
>JAYUIJ010000067.1:0-9007 GCA_043766165.1 Candidatus Kerfeldbacteria bacterium | reverse complement strand
GGGGCGCCACCTCGCGTCGCGTGCCTCTGTTTTTTTGTCGGATATACCGAACAAGTGAACTCAACTATTATAACTACACCGGCTACTGTTACTACCGGGGGAGTAGTTTCGACCACCGCGGGCGCGACGGCTGTTCCAGAAAAACACTGCACCCCGTTAGCCAATCGATATTAATTTATGCGACGCAAGCGTTACCAATCATACAGACTGCCGCTGACCATTTTGGCCGGACTAGTTATTGCCTTAGGCATGCGGGCACCGGTCTGGGGTTTTGGCGTTGAACCGAGTAGCGGCGGCGGCGGCGGCGGTGGAAGCGTCCCGGCCGGAAAATTCGCGGCGACAATTTACTACGGGTTAGTTGCGGTTACTACCGGCGAATCGGGATCAGCCTTGATGGAGCTCGGCAATAGCGGAAAAGAAATTGCCTCAACGAGTGATCTCTATCTGCGGCCATATAGTTATCTGGAGACAGTCAACGGTGCTTTAAAAAGCGTATTGTTTTCAAAAGATGGTACTACACTCCGTACTAACCTGTCGGTGCCGGGCGGTGTCTGTTTCGGAGCTTCAAAATGTTCCGACTCTTGGCCGTCAAGCGGCGGGACTAGTTATTGGGACGTTAATGGTACTAATTATCTGCAGCCAAACCCCTTTGCTAGTGTCATGAAATTCGACAAACCAGTTGGCGGCTCACCAAAAAATTCAAATGCGGTTGAAGTTCGTTCGGCGACAACTGCCGCCGCGTTAAATGTGGCTAATACGAGCAACTCAACATCCGCTATCGCCGGATCGTTTAACGGTGGTGCCAATATTGGTAACGATCTCGTGGTTGACAGTCGAACAAATGGTGACGAGATTGTCTTAGTTGACGGCGCAACAACCTATAAAGTTTGGCACGCCGGAAATGACGGTCATACGGTTAATGGGACTGGCCCAGACGCTTCTAAACTTGACGGGTTAGGTTTAAGATTCCGCTATATCCAATCCAATTCTATTTTTGCATGCGGGGGTATCAGTGGTCTTCCGCCAGGCCCAAGCCTCCCATCGAATCCACACCACTGCTTCTGTGCCGACTTCGGCAGCTCCTCATCCGACGTTCGTTGCGTCGCACTCCAATGATATTTTCTTCACCACAAATTCGCTGGTCTCTTGCGCTCATGGTGTTCATGGCGTGTGTGCAGTTGCTGTGGCAAACGCCAGTTGAAGCTGCGCAAGTTGTACCGTCGAGCACACCAATTTCAGCACCATTCAACGCCAGCAGCAGCACGCAGCGGAAATTAGGCACGTTGATGGTTGGACCAAACGGCGCGACATCAAGTTCGCTCTGTCTCAATGCTGCGAACGCGAGCGATGCCACCAACTGTGTTTCTTCATGGACGCAGTTAGCGACAACGCTTGGTTCGTATGTAGGCGTCAACAGTAAATTAATTACGCCGCTGTCCAATGGACTTGATCCAACGAAGTACGATGTTCAAGGTGGATTCTCCGATCTGATCGGTAGTACCACTCAGACACGCAGTGCTTTTATTAAAGCCCCGCAAGTTGATATGTGTGATACGGATCATGTAGATATAAATGGTGATCCGGCACCTGTCTGTCGAAATAACTCATCAATTTCATGTGTCGGCGGTATCAATAGTAAATGCGGATATACCGGGACCGGCATCTTTGCCTGGGCGCCGAGCGGTACCGCCAAAGCCGCTCAGTTTAACGGCACCCTCAATATTGTTACGGCCAGCGGAAATACCGGTAAGTTTTGCCTGGGGCCAGGTACGAATCAAGTTTGTATCAGTAGCTGGAATAGCGTACCAGGTGTTACTAGTGCGGGATATATTAAACGCAACCTGACCTTGCCAGCGACGGCTCAGGGGAGTGTTGCGGGTGACCTCGGTAATGGGGCAATGATTAGCAGTAGTGCTGAGTTCGGCGCGGCCGGTGTGGGTGATGCGACCAGTCTGGCCTTGAGCTTCACCTGTGGAAATGGAATTTGCGAAGCGGGCTCAAACCCGGCGGAGACGCCTGGTACTTGCGCGATTGATTGCGCCTCCGTACCGCAGCCGCAAATTGTTTCTGCCTTTCCTGATACTGGTAATGGCTTTAAGACGGTCTCGATCGTGATGTCTTCACCGATTGTCTCTCCGTTACCGACTAATTTTATAATGTTACGAGCTACTGGCGTTGCTCCAAACGCTAGCCCTGTTAACGGCGTGAATTATACGACGGGCATGACCCTAGGTAACGCAAAAGTTGTGTTTACTGCTAGCCGGGGAACAACCGGATCAGTCTTCGGTTCTGATACTGTTCCGGCCGCTGGTAATTATTTCTACACCGGCTACTTGGGTAACACCTTTCCACGTTATGGAAATGTGAAGAATAACGCTACCTTCCCCGTTCATTTCTACACTGTGACCGTTGTTTTGAGCCCAAGCAATGCCGCTCACTTGGTGGATAGTCTTGATGGCCAGATTGATTGTGGCAGGGGGCCTACAAACTGTTCCGGGGTGTATGGGGAAACCCAGGATGTAAATATATCAGCCGATTTAACTTCCAATTCCTATCCACTTGGCCCTCAAAGCATTAATGGTTGTGATAGCAAAACCGGCAGCGGAAAAACTACAGTGTGTAACCTAACAAACTTGAGCGCCAACCGTACCATAACCTTTACCTACTAACATGGTAATAACGACTCGACAATCTACTAAACGGATTATTAGAAAGCGTAGTCATAGTATTGTTGAATTAATCGCAACAACAATGTTTGTATTGATCGGGCAAACATCCGTCGCCCAAACGCTCCCATCCTCACCTCCGCCCGGAGGATTAACGGCGCCGCCGATTAACCTTTCGGCGAATACGCAACAAAAAACCGGTTCGGTGATTATCGGGGGATTGAATGTTTCAACGTGCGCAAATGGTTCGCAAGCAACCTGCGCCGCGCTCTGTCTTAACGCGAGTTCCTCAACCGACGCGACAAATTGTATTAAAACATGGACCGATATTGTCACGATTGGTTCCGGCGCATACGTTCAACTACAAGCGGCGGCCACACCGACGTTTGGTAGAATTGGTTATGCTCGCCTCAAAGGAAATTCATCACAAGCAAATCCATACACATTCCACTTTGGATTTAACGCTGCGCCTGCGCCAACCGCTCTCGCTTCCGGCCTCTACGCTGACGCCGTGACGAGCGACAACTATGCTGGCTATTTTGATGGGACAATTGATATTGAATCGCCAACACAGCTCGCGCCGGGAGCAGGTAAAATTTGTTTGAATGGGTTACAAGTTGCCGGCTCATTAACGACCGGTGTTTGTAGTAATAATGCAAACACAAGTTGCGCTTTACCGTCGGCAGGTAATACCTGTGGGACGGGAAATACCTGCGTTACCGATGGAAAATATTGTATTTCGAGCTGGTCCGATATTCAACAGTCAGCTCTCAGCAACAAATTGACGCTACAACCGCAAGGTGCCACGGTCTCGCCCGAAGCTGGCCACGTTAACGTCTCCCAAGCCTTTAACGCCGGCTCGTTCTCAATTGGTACACCACTCAACTTACCGGCATCGGGGGCGTGCGGTAGTATGCCATGTTCCTGTGGTGACGGTATTTGCCAAGCCAATGAAACGGCAGTCGCGGGTGCGAATTATTGTCCGGTTGATTGTAATACGGTAAATATCCTTACCGGTTTTTCGACCACGCCGATTGGTGGCATACCGGGACAAAATTGGATGAATATTACTACTACATGGCAATCGCAAAAAACTGCGACCATCAATGGCGACAACAATAAGGTCTATGTTCTTATAGTTCGGTCAACAAACCAGAATTTTAGTTTTACTCCGCAAGACGGGACGCTCTATTCAGTTGGTGGAGATAGCGACTTTGCAGTGGCTTATGCTGGTTTTGTAACGAATGTGGTGGGTGGGACAACATTTTCCAAAGCAGACGTGGGAAACGGCTTAGTCAGCGGCACCACGTTTTATTATCGCGCCTATGAAGGGAACAACTTTCCGCGCTATACTCCAGCTAGCGCACCAACGGCATATATACCATCTTCCGCCAAACCGAACTAACTCATGTCGATAAAGAAACAACTCCCTACTCCCCACTCTCTGCCACCACGCTCCTGGTTGCGCTGGTCATCGCTTGGAATTGTGGCGATCGGAATTTTATTATCTTTGCATTCATCCCAAGCGGAATTCGAAGTGCCGTTGATTGATACCGTCGGCGCGTTGAACGCGGTGCAATTCCGCTCAGTCTGGGCCTATAATCGCGGGTCTACACCCGGTACGACCGGTGCAAAGGTATATAATAACTACGAAGCGTTTGCCGTTGGCATTGATCCGGATACATCGTTGGTTGACGGAAATGGTGCCAGCTCCCCGAACCATAATTGCCCGAACGCTAACGTCAACACCAAGAAAGAAGATTGTAACGGAATTTTTTACTACTACAATGGTTCAAATTGGCAGCGGACGTTAGCACCATTTGCTAGTACCTACAACAGCGGAAACGTATTTAGTTTGAATGCAGTAACCGGTCAATACAATGATGAGTTTGGTCGTCCAGATCTGCTTTGGGTCGTAGGTCCGGACAGACAAATCGGAAAAATATCGGCCTACTCTACTACTCCCGGCGAGACGGGAGCTGATCAGTTTACACAAATGGCGGGAAAATCAGGGACGAGGGATTTATACGCGATTGGCGCGGCACAAAATTATTATGGAAACGTTATTGCCGGAGGTCAAAATGGTTTAGTTTTAGCTGGTCAAGGCAACTCAAGTTCTTTCTCTCCCCCTACGCTCCCTGGTTCATTAAATAGTTCGGTTAATGTAACGAGCATAAAATTCGCGAATTTTACGACGGCCTACGTCTTAGCGAGCACATTTCCGCCAGATGCGAGTGACGGAGATCAACGTAAAGCACCCTATCTACATGATGATGCAAGCTGTGGAACGCAGACGACCTATCTCTATAAAGTGGAGTATGAAAAGGTTGGTGTTGGTACATGGAAAGAAATAGCTAAACAGGATGGCATTTGCGGATACGACTTAACTGTTGGAACGCGGTCCTCGGATCCGACCAGTCCAAACCAAGGTCCGTTACGCAATATCATTTGGATGGCCACCTCGAACGGCGTTTATAAATATGATGAGCAAGGCGGCGGCGGCATTAGTTTTCAAGATTCAACCGTTACTGGTACCTCCTTTATTCCACCTAAACCGCTCTATGCGATAACCGCGGCTAAAGACCGGGGCGGGGCGGGCGTATCGTTGCTGTCTAATGGAGACCTGTATAACCATATCGACACTGCACAAAATGCTACTAGCTCAAAGGCGGATGGCTGGTTGTATACAGATGATTTAAAAGGCCCGAATCATCAAAATATCTACCCTAATTCAGGAGCTGGCGAATGTTTTACTAATGATACTGATTTTCAAACGGTCGCTGATCGAAATGTAAGTGTAAGTGGAAATCAAACGGGCGCGGTGCAAATATGGCCGTCACCCTCCTATAATCCTAAATACAGTTCCCCTTTCCTTGCATCTATTTGTTACAGTGGATTTGATCAGTATTACACCGAGCAAATGACTCAGCAAATAGATGTGTCAACGATCGAAGGTCAACAGTTCCGTGTGACTGGTTACGTTAAAGTTGAATTCCCCACCCAACCAAGTAACTATCCAAAACTTGATGGTATTTCCTCACCTTTAGGGCCACATGTCTTGACCAGCGGAAATGCCGCCCCGCAAGGCGGGGTAGCGATCGGGTGTACCGGCTCAACAAATAACACCGTTAAAACCTACAAGGGTCAATTGCAAGCTGGATTCACCAACTGCTCACTTCGTAACCGAAGTTATATTACCGTTGATGACGGTTCGCACACCGGTACGGCGGCGTATCAGAATGGCTGGCGGCCAATTGACATCACCTTGTCACGCGAAGATCTAATTTTTACTAAACTTGGGGCGAGCCTGAGTAGTTCCATTACGCCTCGGCGCATGTATCTCAATATTTCTTGTGAGGCGACGTACGGCGCTCGAGTAACCTGCGATGATTTGAAGGTAGAAGAAGTAAGTTCGCCGACGATTACGCCTCGGGATACATTTACGGTTATCGCGGCTGGTAAGGATATTGCCACTAACGGTATGGTGGGGAACTCGGACGCTTTGAACAATGATAACTTTACGACCGAGTCACTACCGAATAAGGTTCGTTCGGACGCGCTGTTGACACCAGCCGCGACTACGGCCGTATTAAGCAATGTTAATGCTTTACTCGCGATTGGCACACAACACATGTTTGCCGTGGGAGAAGGACATATTGGTACCGCATCAACAGGAACCCCCGTCGGCGTGACCGCCTTTACACGCACTCCCAGCACATTAACCGGGACCATTTGGGCTGGCGCGTCTTCGGCTACGGGCGGCACGAGTCCGACCGGAATCGGAAAAATTTTAGCTAGCTGCGCTGATACAAAGGTAACAAATAGTACTACCAATCTCACCCAAACCCTTTGTCAAAATAATCCACAGTCATTTGGCTTAAGTTTAGATATTACATCGCAAGTAAAAGACGCGACAACTAATAACGCAGTCACAAAAATTGGCGTACTGACTGGGCGCGCCTGGCTGGGTAAAGATTCCGGGACCAATGCGGATACCGAAACCTTGAATCTTGGTTCGTGCAATACGGTGACAGCCCCGAACGGAACGGATTATTTGTTAACAGGGGCGTGTGATTATTACCCGTTCGAGAGTCTCGTCTCGGGTCAACCAACCGGCTCGCGTCGATGTTGGAATAAACTAACTTCAGGAAAAGCGTTAACCAATACGTCATGCATTAGTGATTACGACTGCTATGGACACTGTCAAAACGATCAAGGGTTTCTGTGCGTCAAAAACGACGACTGCCAAGTTGGGGCGACGAGCGGATCATCAACGGTTTCGGGGGCTTTGACCTGCTCAGCAGCGAGTCGAGCGCACCCCCCAGGATCGTCTTGTACCACTGACGCATATTGCGGTGGGAATGGTACTTGTGATAGTTCAACCGCGAATTTTGGCACGCAGCCGGCAAACCGGTTGCAATGTGGAATTGCCGCGAACGGTATCCCGTCTAGTCCGTTAGCGTGTACCTCGATCGGCTGGTTAACATTTAATGGGTCTGACCTGGCTAGTAATCAACTAATTGTGCCGCGATGTAATATTCCCACGGGAGCGCAGACGGGAACATGTATAAATGATTCAACAAAAACGTGTTCTCAGATAAATGTGAGCAACTGTCCGCTGAGTTACAAGGGTTTTACGTACGGAACAATTGGCGCCTACTATAACCAACTCTATTCGACGCACAATAATTCTTACTATCAATCGCAAAACCGCGGCGCTCATGAACTCTCCGGTTGGGGACGGTTTATGTCGCTCACTAAAGCTGCAAATACGTACAACCAAGATGGCGGCTGGGTGCATTTACGAAGTACAGAATCTGCAACAGCTTCAGGTACAGAACTGTTTAACTGTCGTGATTGCGATAGTGAGACGTCCGATAATAAAACGTGTGCCTTCTGTCAGGATACCGCCAGCCATAGCTGTATCCCAACGAACACACCTGCTGCAGGTCAGGGTTGCTATTACGAATGTCAGGGGGATACGTCTGGTCCAGGTGGAACGCCAACGCACTGCGGCGGATCAAATGCCGAATGTACGGGGAAAGGGACAGGGCTGTGTTTGGCGCCTGGTCGATGCTCACTGTCAGGCATTGCGTGCGCTACCGATACAACGTGTGGTTCGAGCGGTGGTAGCTGCGTCTTCGGCGCGATTTGTCGAACGACCGCCAGTCAGTGCGTTAAATACGGAGTCCATTTAGATACGGAAACAAGCACCTTTATCGGGAATGCCTGGAGTCAGGATTTTGGCTGGTTAGATTTTAGTGCTGTTTCCTACGGTGGTAGCCGGTTAATTCAAACTAAGCTGGGCGACATTTATGCCACGAAACAAATCGGCATCTCCGGCCAGGCCACACAAACCCCAGGCAGCAACACATGCAACTCAACCTATCTCATTACTTCGGCTTCCAGTATTACCGGATTTTGTTCAGCGCTTGGGACTACTACTGCCAATTTAGGCAATCCGGTTCAGCAAAACGCTAACCAAATCCCGCTCATTTCTTCAGACAATAGCTATCAAAATATTCTTGGTCGATTTGATTTGACCGGCATGGGAAATGATATAGGTGGGGGGAAAAATAAATATGGTAACACAATCGTGACTATCAACGCGGGGGCTGACAATAACTTGGCTGGTGGCGCATCTGATAGCTTTAATACGAAGCTATCTGCCAACAGCAGTATTCTCGGCGGTAAGGTGTATGTGACTAAAGCCGCAACGCCCACACCTACAGAGTATACGATGGACTCGTCGATGACCTTTGTAAATTCAAGCAACTTGACGAACTATGGTTCGGGCAACGGTATTCTAATCGTTAATGGTAACTTAACCATCAACCAGCCCTTAACATATACCAGTGGCTCTATTAACGATTTACGAAAGCTTGCATCCTTAACAATTGTCGTTAAAGGTGACTTAAAAATTGGTAATAAAGTCAAAGATGTAGTCGGCGCTTTCTATGTGACCGGCACAATTCGTACTACCGACAGCACTTCCGACAACCAATATCCACTGGTGGTAAAAGGGTTAATGATCGCCAAAGCCTTTGAATTTAAGCGGCAATACGCAGGTACGGTGGAGAATCCTACCCCATCGGAATTAATTATCTACGACGGTCGTTTACAATCAAATCCAATGGCTGGGATGACAGATTTTGCCACGGCACTGCCAAATTCGGTCAACGTAGGTCCGTAATCTAACTCCCGTAGAGGTGGGTTTCAAACCCACCTCTACGGGAAGACATGCGCTGGATTCAACCCCCTAACGCAATATTCTAGTGAGTAAGTAATCGGGGAAACACTTCATTTGGCATCTCGAAGTTCAAGACTTTTCTTGGTCTCCC
>JAYUIJ010000066.1:0-9021 GCA_043766165.1 Candidatus Kerfeldbacteria bacterium | reverse complement strand
ACATCAACCAGATTTTCTTCGGCCGTTTCGGCAATCCCCCGCATCCGTTTTGCTACGCCGCGAAGTTTACCGCCTTTATGGGCGAAGACTTCGGCCTGAGCGCGTTTCTCTTGAATCTGTCGTTGCATCCGGGCGTTCTGTAAATTTTCTCGTTCCATTCGCGCTTTAATTTCTTCCACCACATCGTTATAGTCGCCAGAGTATTGTTCTACCTTTTTCGTGTGCACATCAAGATATAACACACCATCAGAAAAAGCATTCAAGAAATCCGCGTCGTGCGAAATAACAATGACCGTTTTTTCGTAGGTCATCAAAAAACCCGTCAGATGATCAATCCCATACTGATCAAGATTGTTCGTCGGTTCATCGAGTAAAAGTAAATCTGGATTTTGAATCAATGCATGCGCCAACAATAACCGCGCCTGCTGTCCACCCGATAACTCTTTCACCTTTTTCTCAAGCGGCAACGCGAGATGGACAATATCAAAGACATCCTGAATCATTTTATCCAGTTTGTATTGAATGTCGGTGAAGGCACTGGCAAAGTACTCACGCACACTGAGCTCGGCCATATCTTTCGGCATGACCTGACGAGCAATGGCTACTGTTGCATCTAACGGCGATCGGGAAACTTGCCCCTCCGTGGGAGTCAATTCACCCGTGATCATTTTAAAAATCGTACTCTTGCCCCCACCGTTCTGACCCATCAACGTTATGCGGCTTCCGGAGCGGACTGAAAAACTTACCTCTTCGAGAAGTTTTTTCCCATGCTCGTACTCAAACGTAACATCGGAGAATCTTAATACTACATTATCAGATGGCATATTTTTCTAGAAATGGGCCCCGTACTGGAGCGGAGCGACTAGTTCGGGAACCGTGCTCGTATTCAAATGTCACATCGCTAAAGCGGAGGACAACGCTATCGTTAGCCATAAAAGTTGGACAAGAATACCATAAGAACGCCACCTTGGCAAGTATAGTGCTTTAGATTTTTTGGCACGACCAGCCCCACTTCCAAAGAAAAGTATAGCTATTGAACACCAAAAAAACAATCGTACAATAATAGAGCAATGACATGGGTTTTGGAAGTGGAGCTGGTCACGGGCTAGTGGAGGTAATTGAAAGGAATATTCGTGAGTCAGCGACCAATATGAGGGTACAGACATTGGGGTTAAATATTTGCCCTACCCCACGATACACTAATGTATCGGATTTTCCTCAATTAAATTCAGTCCCGATGATCATGCTTGAAACAAGCGATCTATACACCCAGTCGCTTGATTTTAGAGAATTCTCGGATTTATTCTTTTGCTGGCAAATCCGAATATAGTTTTGTAATTACTATTACCAAAAAGAATTGGGTAGAAACTTTCTTCCGCCGTTAGGTAGTCCTTGCCATTTGTGGCAAAAGCGTCTCCACGATGAATGAGTTTAAAGTTTTTTATTTTTGGCAGCAACGTATATTTTTTCGGTTTCTTAACTTCAGAATATACGTTAAAGTATTTCGTTAAAAGCCTGCTCTTGGGCAATTCTACATCAAGTAAACCTATTTGCGAAAACAACTTCTTTAAATCCCGAACTATTTTCTTTAGTACCAGAGGATCGTTGTCTTTGCCATACTCAAAAGCAATACCGACTTTTGCTTGAGAAATCAAAGCTTGGTCTTTTGTAACATTCATAACCAGCGCGTATCTAGGTTGTATTGTTTTAATATATTTCAGGGTTGTATTGGTAAGCTTCGTTACGATAATGGAGTCCCTCAGTTCACTTTTCGTAGAGTGAATATCAATGACCAGGTCCGCGGACTTTATTGGGCTTGACAATGTATAGGCAATTCTTTCTTCGTAATTGCCATTTTTCTTTCCAGGAAAAGAACGATTAAGATCTTGATCGATAAATCGTTTCTTCAGCCTGTATGCCCTGACATTTGCATGTTGGACAACAACGGAATGATGATGAATTTCTAATTTTTGCACCTCTCTAGCGACCTTTAATCCTATCCTTTCGTCGCCATGAGTTAGAATGTTGAGTAGTACTTTCATAGAGACAATCATACCACGTATTAAAAAAATGGGAGTTGTAGTTATCGACAACTCCCATGACGAACTAGACTTTGGAAGCTTCTTGGCAGGCGATCACAAAGCCAAGAATTTCTTCCACACATGGTGTGGCACCAAACATCCGAAATTCCACTGTTTTAGTGGAAGGTTTGTATCGAACGAGATCCCAAACATCTTTTTCACCGCCTTTGGAGCCAATGTATGCCTTAACCTCCGAGAAGCTGGCAAACATCGGGGGGACGCCGTCAGTTTCCGCCATTGTTCGGTAGGCGTTGATTCTTCTGAGATTCGAGTGATCTCCGAGAGAGATCAAGCGATTGATGACGTCGCTGCGGCAGAGGTTTAGGATCTTGACCGCCTCTTTGCCAGTGACGGAGATGTGAACGTGGATGGCTGCAACCACTGAAGCTGCAATGCGTCGCTCGTTTGGTATTGAAGCCCAGATTTGCCGATGCCGTTCATCGAAGGGGTTAACTTCGAACACATCAACAAGATTTGCCTCAACGAATTCTGAGTGATTAAATCCCAAGCCAAGATTACCGGCTGCTTCTTGCAGTACCCTCTCGTTTTGCAATAGTGCGGCCCTTATCTCCTCCAAGCTAGAGCAGGGTGGCGTTCTGTCTTCGATTTGTCCGGCAAACAGTTCATACGAAAACAGACTTTCTGATACACCTTGCTCACAAGCCAGCTGTTGCACGGCCGGAAGCAATCGGCCAATCTCAGGCACAACAACGCCTTGAGCGTTCACTATGAAACGTTCTCGCTCGATGCCGAAGGTTCTCATGATCCCCTCCCAATTGTTTGTATGAACTGTCAGATTCGACTTTCGGATGTAATGCCCAACTATCAAGTTGGGCTATACGCGGCTGTGTGTGCCTTCCTTCTGGAAAATCTAGGAAACATTTCATCTATTTTTCTAGAAATGGACCCCGTACTGGAGCGAAGCGACTAGTTCGGGGACCGTGCTCGTATTCGAATGTGACGTCGCTAAATCTTAGTACTACGGAACCACTTGGCATTATAGATATGCTTATTTGACTGCTTGCCCCGCATTAACCCGCAGGTTTAGTGCGGGGTCGCTAGCCATGAAAAAAAGTTATGTGAAGACGACAAAATCTACCATGAATATAGGATATTGGCAATGCCCGAGCCAACTAGTTACTTACAACTTAGAAATACCCAGGCGGCGTTCCACATAGTCAACTCGGTTTTCTAGGTCAACCACTTCGAAACGGTAAGCGGCTTGGCTTAAGCGCAAGTCAACCCGATCAAACTCAGCCTTCACTTCAGCTCTAAAATCAGCCATTTCTTTGGCTGAATTCTCAAAACCTTCTTTGACCATGACGGCTAAGCTTTCTAATGTGACTCGTGGAGTCATATGACTATTTCCTTGTATAATCCCAAACCTGAACGGGTTTGAGCGCCACCACATTGTCATGCTCAAACTGTAGCAAGATATACGCCGCTGTCAAGTCTTCCCCTAATTCTCCCTCATCTGCGCTTTGACCAGTTTTTTCACCAGCGCTACTGGTACTTTACTCCCAATAGGAAACTGTAATGTTGCCATCGACGTTTGATACTTTTTTATTTCCTGAGTGTATGTTCGACGACTACCGCCCATGATATACAAACCGATGTGGTTTTTAAACGCAGAAAAATAAATGAGTCGGCCCTTGTATCCATAGTACGGCATTCCATAACTGATTTTTTCTTCTGCTTTTGGGGCTGTGGATATTATTGCCGCGCGCAATTGTTTCATCATTACCTGTGCAGGTTTTGAAGCAGCAGTGATATAAGAATCGACATCTTTGACTTTTATCATAGGCTTAATGATTACGGGGTTATATCAAAATGATAAACATTTTCTTTTCTCCCAAGCGACTCATACAGCCGAATTGCCGGTTCATCACCATGATCAGCTTGGACATAGATAACATCCGCGCCGCGTTTTTTTGCTTCTAGTTGTAATTCCGCAATCAACCCTTTCGCTATCCCACGGCGGCGATGTTCCGCCAATACAGCTAAATCATACAGATAGATTTCTTTCCGTGCCTGTTCGAACTTCACTAATTCATAGGCGACTAATCCCCCAACGACTTTTTGTCCATCAAGCGCCACAATCACTATCGCGTTGTTCATAGCCAGAAATGATTTGATGTAGTCATCCGTAGGTACCGCAGACTGATAACTTTCAGGATCATCAAAGGCCTCGCTGAATACATGCAGTAATTCTTTCAAGAGTGATGTATCTTTTGTAGAAAGAATTTTGTAGGTGTAGCTCATGTAGACGCTCTTTGTGTTAAATAATTAGTTATTTCTATGTATTGCCGGATATACCTTTTAGCTAAAAGGGTAATTAACTTTTTGCTGCTGTTTCCAAGTCAGCAATAATAATCTTCTTCATCTTCAGCATGGCCTGCATTACCTTCCCCGTTGTATCCTGTCCCATCAGCACACCCATCTGTTTCGGAATAATTTGCCAGGAGAAACCATATTTATCTTTTAACCAACCACACATACTTTCTTCGCCACCATCACCGATGAGCTTGTTCCAATACTTGTCGACTTCTTCCTGACCATCACAATCAACAAAAAACGAAAACGCTTCGGTTGGTTTGAACATTGGTCCGCCGTTTAATCCACGCACTTCTTGCCCATCGAGCATAAACGATACCCCCATTGGTTTATCCTTCGGCCCCACACGTTGAGTACTTTCGAATTTGGAAAGATTGAAACATAATAGTTCATTGCTTCTTCAGCGTTGCTGTCAAACCAGAGGAATGGGGTAATTTTTGGCATATATCTGTGGAATTCATAGACAATCAGTCAAATGTGGAAAATTATTTGCAGGCTATATATGTAGAAGCTTCAGATAAATGAATAAACTTCGTTGGAGTATAACCTGGTGGACAATGTCCCCGCGCATCAATTGGTTGACCACTGTACTTCCATATGTCCTGCATTGAATAAAGATTATTGCCTTTTGGATAAGCAACGGGAATCGATGAGGGCAAGGGGTAGTTCGAACTTCCGCTAGTCGTTCTATGAGAGTCTATGTAGAGCCATCCCCATAGAAGGAGCGTTAAACTCAAAAGGCTTATGGGTATCCATGTTCTTTGCCATGACTTTTTCCATAACACAATACACGCTGTTATGGTAAAGATGAGAGTAATAATAGTGCCATAATTCACATCCCGGAAAAATAGGTCAATGCGAATCATCCACCACAGGAGCCAAACATCAAGCAACAACGTGATTGTGATGATCCAAACGACTGGTTTTAGTGACGCATTATTCATACCAAAAATAATTAACTAATCAACTCAATTAACTTTTCTCTTTTATTCCCCTTTCATCATCGTTTTCTTCACAATCTTTCCAAGCCGATCATACGTCACCCACTCCCCAACTTGCTTGCCGTTCTTAAATGTTCCTGATCGCATCTTCGTTCCATTTTTCCGAAACCAAATCCATTTTCCAACCGGAATTTTTCCTTGCATGCTGCCGCGAGCCCAGAGACTGCCATCGGCGTGGCGGACGATGTGTTTTTTGATCTTTGACATAGAGAACGATTGACTTTCATATATACCCTTTTAGCTAAAAGGGAGTAACATCAATTTAAGCTTTATGCTTTAGCTCCGAGTAATTCATCATCCAGCTTGTGGATCTTTCCAAAAATGGTGGCGCCTGTTTTGAGAAGTAAGTAACGCATCAATTTTTTTCCAGTTTTGACGCCGATCACCTTCTTCCATGTAGTCGTCAACATCGTTGGGAGTTTTTCCCGCATACAACCCGGCTAGAAAATACCGAACGCCTTGGCTGTCATTGGGGTTCAGACGCAGAAGTAACGTATACAGTGATGCCGCATCCTGTCGATCACCCTGTTCATGCCACCACATCGCCTGATTAGCTATAGCTCGTAAATAGGGACGGTTTTCAAATATGCCCCATAGGAGTTGTCGCGGCCAGCGGCGAAATTCCTTCTGTGTTAGTTTCCAAGCCAAGGCTATACACTGTTCCACCTTTTTCCGCTGACCAAGTTGTTCGTACACCCCGGTTAGTCCGACGTAGACCTGTACCGACTCCGGATCCAGTTCCAATGCTCTTAACAGCACTTCTTTAGCTTTCCCCGTCTTTCCAGTAGCGGAGTATTCCAAAGCAATGTAATACAGTTCTTCCGGATCAGGCTGCGCACCATGCGTGTGAAGTTTCCTATCCGGATCGTCTGGACGAAATACTTTGCCCAAACCTTGTTCTTCAGCTTCATCAAAAGCTTGCATCAGCCCGTCAACTGAATCCGCCCGACCATCACGCATGGCTCGACAGATGGGGCAATTGTCGAAAAAGAATTCACCCTTATTTGCGGAGTTCTTCTTCTTTCTCTGTGGCTTGGATGCGCTCATATCTATTGAGTAAAGAGAGTTATTATGTAGTGTACCACATCGAGGCCATCGGACAATCAGACAAATTATCTATCTATTCTACAGCATAAAAAGTTTGCTAGAAAGCTAGGGCTTCATTGAGTACATCGACTGTTATCTGCTCCACCGTCTGGGCAAAAGAGTTGCTTTCAGAAATAATCTTCTCACCTGGAACCTTCAATAGAACATGCAGCAAATACCATTGTCGCAATTCCTTTTCACCGAACTCATGGGCATTGGATTTCGTGGCATGACGTTTGATGGTTTCTTCAAGTGACACATCAAAGTAATATATAAAGTGACGCGAACATTGATTGATCAGCTCATGAAGCATTCTGCCATACCGTTCAGCTGCTAAAATCCCTTCGAGAATAACATCGTAGTTGCGCCCCAATGCAAAAGTGACCGGTTGGGAAATACAGGTCAATATTATCTCCGCCGGGAATATCTTTTTCTTTGAGAACAATTCGTCGAAAAAAGTCTTGTTCAATGATGGCCACTTTTCCAGCCATCTTCTCACGCACCTGTTTCGCTACAGAAGACTTGCCTGAACCGGAGTTACCGCGCAGTATGATCAGTCTTGATGAGTAGGTCATTTACGAAGACAATGATCGTAAGGCCGGTTCTTGCATCACCGCATGACTCGCGCCGTACACAACCAATACTCGTTTATATTCTTTCAACCGTCGTTCTATTTCTTCAACAATATGTTCGTCGCGAAAACGGCTTGAAGCGGTGGCAATGTCGTTGGTGGATTTCATTTCTTTCTCTGGCCAGGGAATTGGATCAGCAAGATCATGCAACGTTTGCCAGTCTTTAGGCACTTCTATCCCCAAAAGCTCTTTCATCAGCCTCGCATAATGGTCAAAGGAAAATTCAAAATCTACCCAATCGGTATCTTTCTGGAGAGTATCTAATTTTGGTTGTAGAAACTCTTCAAGTGATGGGCGTTCTGACATCCGATAATATTGCTCTACATCACGGTTAATATAAAACAGAAAAATTTGTTCACGGGAAAAACCTTGCTCGGCGATTGCTACCACCTCATTATGTTTATCCGGCTCGGGCGAATCGTACTCAATGCCCCGCGCAGCGGCTAACGACAAGACATACGCACTCTCCCCGCCTTCACGAATAATTTGCTCTTTTGTTTTGCCTTGAAACCAAGTGTCAATTTCATCTTTCCGTTCAGCTAATCGATCAATCCCTTCCACCATCACAAAATCTGGCTGAACCCGATCAAATGTTTCAATTACTTGTTGATACGCCGGGTCATCAGGATTATTTGAATGCCCCATGCCGAAATAACTGAGCTTACTATCACCCACTTCAATATCAAAAACATATGGTCGGATATGTTTAACCTTGGCGTACTCTTCAGTCGTCATGATTGGCGCACGACGACCCGGTTGTTCATGCGGTGGAAATTCAGTCATCTGTCCATCATGAAACCACGTTATTTCTTCGCCTCCGCCAACAATCCATCTAAATCCATTTGCCGACCACTGACTTCCAAATGACCCTGCGCGTCAAGCGGCCATTCACTCTCCAGCCGATCGTAGTACAACTCTAATCCATTCTGATCCGCATCGTGCGTGTAGATTGCTTCATGCGTGCCGTGGTCATTCACCCCATCAATCGGCCACTTAGCATCAACTAATCGTTTCAACGCATTCCCCAGGGCCGGACGATTAGGATAACGAATCGCCACGTGGTATAAACCGGTCGTCCCGGCGGCCGGTGGTTTTCCGCCCTCTGATTCCCAGGTATTAAAACCGAGATGATGGTGATACCCGCCGGCAGAAATAAATAGCGCGTTCGGTATTCGAACGACCACATCAAATCCCAGAATACTGACGTAAAAATCGTAGACGCGTTGAATATCCGCCGTCTTCAGGTGAACATGGCCAATGTCTGTCCGCGGATCAATTGGATGGGGATTCTTTTCGACTGGTTGGAGCCGAGAGAATGGAGTTTGCATATCAACGCACTGAGTGTATAGACTATTTTTTCTTGACTTCAGGCTTGGCCATAAAGTGTGCCCAAATAATCGCGGCAATGCCGAGCAAGACTATCAACCCAGAGATAATCGTCATTGAGAAGAACAGTACGTGCTGAACATCGCGAGCGGCCAGTGGCGCGGCCTGCTGAATAGCCATCGGGACACCACTATCAAAATGCATATTGAGAATAGCCTGTTCGACGGCCGTCCTCGTTCCGGCCGCAATCATAAACGGTAACACACCAATCGATACCGCCAGGATGCCGATCCATCGTGTCAGTCGTGACCAACCGTTGAAAGCGTTGATGGCGATATATCCGAGCACGAGAACGACATACATTGCGACCAGTGCCATATATCCCTGTAATCCCTGCTGGTAATTCTTTTTTGCTTTGTTGAGTTGGTCAACAACCTTTTGGGCTTGCTCAGCTGGAGCAAGTTTTTGTTCTTGTGGTTGTTGATTCGTGGCGGTCGAAGTAATGGGGTGCTGCTGTTGATCGTACTGCTGGGTTGGCTGTGGTTCATCTTTTTTACCCAC
>JAYUIJ010000065.1:0-3850 GCA_043766165.1 Candidatus Kerfeldbacteria bacterium | reverse complement strand
TACAGCGGTGGACGTTTCAACTTTTTTTCACATTTCCAGCACAGAACATCACCATCAAGATCTTTCTTAACCGGCTTGTCTGGAATACTTAGCCACAGCTCTTCGCGTTTGCAGGTGCAATACAAGTCCGCATTGATCCGCATGTTTACCTCACGACTTCAAATCGTAATTGCTACTGCTATTTTCGCGTTCTGCAGATATTCTGTTTTCAATGTACGGTAGGTAGAGCATACGCCGACCAGCCATACCCGCCCATAGTATTGTCGAGACTTTTACTACAAACAAAGAAATGTGGACTATCTGTTAGGAAAATGCTATATATTATATGTCTGATATTCAGACAAAATCTATGCTTGCTGTCTCCCGTAGACTTATACACAACCTCAACCTGACCGACCACGAGAGTCGTGTGTATTTGGCAACGTTAGAACTCGGGCAAACGACCATTCAAGAAATTTCAAGAAAATCCGGTGTTAAGCGGACGAGCATCTATAACTTCCTTGAGTCTATGAAAGCCCGGGGCTTGATTATTCAAACCCGCAAAAAGAACCGGGAGTACTTTAGCGCCTTGCATCCAAGACAGTTTTTAGAAATGGAGAAAGTTAAAATCAAGCAGTTTGAACGATTGTTGCCTGAGCTGGTAGTACTGGCTACCCGTCGCCGCGGACAACCACGCGTCCAGTTTTTTGAAGGTATTGAAGGCATCCGTTCAGTCTATGCGCTCGCCCTGAGCGCCAATAAAGAATTAATCGGTTGGAGCGATTTTGATTCACGCACAAAGTTACTCGGTGAAGAGTTTTTTACCGACTACTTTATTCCGGCGCGCATCCGACGAGGCATTCTGTCGCGACGGATTGTAGTCGACACGCCGCTCGCCCGTCGCATGATCGCTCAGAACAATAAACATTTACGGGAAACAAAAATGATGCCTATCAAGGGTGAATTACTGACTGAAGTTGATGTCTTTAATGATACGGTTACATTTATGTCTTTTCGTTCACAGCCGCCGGTTGCCGTCGTTATCACCGATCAGGCGCTAGCTGAAACTTTGAAGCTTGTGTGGTCAATTATTTGGAATTCTTTATAGCACCCTATGTCATACTTCGGGGACGTAACGGCGAGCAAGGTATTTATTTACATCTGGTAGTAAAAAACGTCTATGCCATCACTTCCGCTTGACCTGATTTATAACCTCGGGCTAACAGAAAATGAAGGTCGCGTCTACATCGCCACGCTTGAATTAGGATACGCCACCATCCAAGAAATTTCCAAAAAATCTGGAGTGAAGCGAACAAGTATTTATAATTTCCTCGGATCGATGAAAGCGCGAGGATTACTTACCCAAACACGCAAAAAAAATCGTGAGTATTTTGTGGCCCTCCATCCAAAAAAGTTTTTAGAAAAAGAAAAAGTTAAAATTCAAGAATTTGAACATGTACTCCCCGGCTTAATTGCGGTTGTGAATCGCCAACGTGGCCGCCCGCGCGTCCAATTTCTTGAAGGGGTGGAAGGCGTGCGTTTAGCCTACACCCATGCTCTAGCTGCGACCAAGGAAATTCTGGCTTGGAGCGACTTTCAGGCCAGCGTAAAACTTCTCGGCGATGAATATTTTTTCGACTATTTTACACCTGAACGGATTCGGTTAGGTATTACTGAACGCGTCATTGTTAATGATTCACCCGGTGCCCGGCGGTATGAACTTCATAATAAGCGCGAGATGAGAGAAATGAAAATACTTCCTACCAATGCCGAAGTAGTGACGGAAATAAACATCTTTAACGATACGGTCGCCCTGATGTCTTTTCGGTCGCAGCCGCCGGTGGCCGTACTGATTGAAGATCATGCCATAGCGACAACAATGCGCCTGATTTGGCAATCAACCTGGAACGCACTCTAGCGAGAATTCTTCAGGAGCTGTTTGTATTTTTAGTCATAAAAAATCCCGCTTTAGCGAGATAACCACCAGTGCTGAATTGCGGAAGTGAGCGAGTCGGATGATGCTGCTTCTTGGCGCATGACCGCCACTTCGTGTTCGTAGAGCTTGTAGTGATAGATCAGAAATATGATCACCACCCAGACTACCGCCCTACCCAAACGTAACAGCAGCTGGCGCTGTTTTATATGACCCTCGTAGGTCGTCACTGCAGGCTATGCATCCAGACAAAGGAACGGCGAATAGCTAGGTTATACATCCGTCCATTGCACAAGTCAATATACTTCACAAGAAAAAACCACCCCCAGATCGGCAGTGGCAGTATTATTTTACTGAATGATCCGTTGGTATTCGGCGTCGAGACGGTTGGCCGCGTCTTTGATAGGTGAAGGAACTTTGACCTGCTTTGCTAGTTTGTTGAGTTTCTCAATCAACGGCTTGAGATGCTCTTTCGGCACTCTTGTCTGATTCAACAATTTCATCAGCTTGATCGTGATCGGGACACCGAGTAGATCACTATCCTCATGGATAACCTCTTCCAGCGCCGCGATGATCGTCTCGTGGAATGGCTTTCGATCGTCATCCACCTGGCGCGCTTTCAGTTTTCTCTGATACTCAGATCGACTCATTGATCACTCCTGATTAAGGGTGAACTATGGGAACAGCGTGCCTAGTGAATATAGGTTGAACTATCCTACGTAATAGATAGTCCTTTGTCAAAGTTTGGGATTGACCCAGCTCCACAATGGCAACCATGTTGCATTCAAGAAAAGTGTTTTTGTACATACGGTATACATACTCAACTTCACCATTGTGGAGATGAGTTGACAAAATCGAAAAAACGCGCTATCGTCTTCGAGAATCGGCGCGATGATTGTCCGGATACGCCAGCCTCACCGGAAGCGAGCGGAGGGTTCAAATCCCTAATCATCTGCATATGTCCAGCGGATGCGTCGGCGTTATGAACCGATGCTGGGGGCTGGACATACGACAACGTCGAGATTGCCTCCTACATGTTTGTAGGAGGTCTTTTTTACCCAGCATACCTTTTTGTGAATACATTTTCACCTTCTACATGATAGTCAGTCACAAACACTGTTAGGCAGAAAAAGTCAACCGCGCAAAAAAAGTGGTGCTGGATTTACCCAACGCTTTCAATATGTTCAACCCCCGACGGCTCAATTGTTACGACATCAATCCGGTATGGTTGATTTGACCAGCCACGTTGTTCCAAGATATCGTGAAAAGCATCACTGAGTTTTTGCATTTTACTTGGACCGATTGATTCAATAGCGCGACCATGTGAATTACTCGTTCGGGCTTTCACTTCAACCGCGACGATGGTTTTTCCGCCTGCGGTGAGCCGGGTCGAACCGTCGCGCATCAGTAAATCTATTTCGCCGTAGCGTGAGGAAACATGACGATCAATGAGTTCAAAACCTTTGGCCAGTAAAAATTCAGCCGCTTGTTGTTCGGCGGAGGTACCTTGATGCTGACGGAGAGAAGGCATAGTTACTGAATCTGTAGATCTTGTTCTGACACCATTTTATTTCGGAGCAGAGATTCCCGCATGGCAATATGTTGGGCTCGTAATACTGTCCATTCTTGCTTTTGCTTTTCACCGGTATGTACAAGCGTATCCAATATCTTCTGGACTTTCTGGGAGTCTTTTTGCAGGATTTCAATAGTATCCCGGATTTCCTGGAAATCGGGTTGCAACGAAAGGCGGATATTTTGAATATCCTCTGGTGAGAGACGTGTCGGCATAAACAAAGAGTTATACCAAGCCATATGGTATCCTAGTCAACAATCTTACTGTTGTCAAGACGCATTGATGCGGCCATGTACCCCACTGCTAAACAATGGGGCTTGATGCACATGGCCGCAGAACCGTTATTCTTCGGCAGATTGCTCCGT
>JAYUIJ010000064.1:0-9099 GCA_043766165.1 Candidatus Kerfeldbacteria bacterium | reverse complement strand
TTTGTCAATCGACAAGCACCTATCACCGTTATTTCAACCGAACAGCAGCTCCGTCAAGGCCGTGATCTCCGTCGAAGAAATCTGACCATTCCGTTTGTGGGTAACAATAAATACGCTGATCTCTAACAACTCGGGTAACCACCTGAGTTTTTTCTTCAACTCAGGGTTGACCGTTTAGGGAGGATGTGATAGTCTGTCCGTTACCCGTTTATTCGTGGTATTGCTCTTTGCCATTCACATCACGGAGGATTGCCTATGCCCCGCCTGACGTTGCAAGCTCATCTGACGCCGAAAGCTATTCTGCGATTTGCTACCACGCTCGAAGAACGATGTCATGCACCGGTGACCATTAGCACCTGCCAAGATCAAGGCCGGACAAAAACATCAGATGGCGCATATGTACAGCCGCTTGAACGCTACCCGCGTTTTACGGCCGTTAAGGTGCAGTACGATGGACTTCAAGTCCTGCTCCTCATCCAAGCGTTCGACGCCAAAGAAGCTGAGGAAACCCACCAGTTGCTCAGTCAGCAGCTGCAGCGCTTTTGGCAGGAATCAGACATGGAAAGAATTCGCATCGTCCCAAAGAGCCGCCCCGTTTTTAAACCCATCGTCCTTGAACTAGACGACGCAGACGGCGCAATTCTGCACTTTGCTCAGCAACAGGATGAGGGCTATGGTGTTCGTGGTCTCAGCAGCCTACTCACTGGACATTTTGGTAGAACCGTCCAACCTAGCTATGCCCGACTGCTGGAAAACGGAATCTTCGTTCGTTCAGGAAATCTGACCCACGTTAACACACTAGCTGATGTCAGCCTCATCACTCAGCAACCAGAGGCTCAGGCCTCGTAATGGACCCTGAAGAACATTCAGGGTTTTTTCTTACCCTTGTTTCAGCCAACCAACCTGCACCTGAATGGGGTTGGCCCGATCTCGGCGGTGTGAAAAGTATGTGGTATTTTCAAACGTACAGACCGGAGCAAATCTGATGCGATCTACTCCTAAACCTGCCTCCAGTAGTTGTGATTGCGCTACTGTTTGTAAATCAAGATGAATAACGCTGCCGTCCATCTGACAAGCGGCTGGCCAAGTGACAAATTGTTGAGCCACGTCGGGTAAGACAGTGTAGTGTTGACCACAAATCCGTGGACTGACATCGACCACGATATTTTTTACGTTTGTAGCTGGGAAATGCTTTTGCCAGGTTTGAAAGAATTCAGTAATTGCACGAATAGCTAATCCTTTTCGACCGGCATGGAGAATACCGACAACATGTTCAACTGGGTCCACGGCGAAAACGATTAAACAGTCAGCCGCGGTGGCGGTTAAAATAACATTTATATCCGCGGTAATTAATCCGTCTGAACCTTCAATAATCTGACCGCCCTGTTGAGCAGTAATGACACTAGTTGTATTTCCATGAACCGAACCGGCGTGGACAATCCGTTGTGCTGAAAAACCTTGCTGCTCTAAAAAAGTTAGCCGATTGGCAAAACCATGGTGGCGCGACATATCGCCGTCGCTAGCCTGTGAGAAACCAAAAGACACTTTATCCAGTTGCGGAATTAGTGGCGGCATAATTATGTTCGGCGAATGGAGTCGTAGATCGGTTCAAGCTGATCGACGATTTTTGACCAATCATACGTTAACGCTTTAGCTCGTCCAGCCGCGCCCATAGCAGTGCGGCGGGCAGGATCGTTCGCTAAGGTAGTAATTGCTTCGGCTAAATGACGTGGACTTCGCGGTGGAACGAGTAAACCTTCTGTCCCCGGCTCTATTACCCAACGGTAACCGTCAATGTCTGAAGCGACCACCGGTGTCCCACAGGCCATGGCTTCTAGCAACACAATCCCAAAACTTTCATTGCCCGTGGCCGGTGAACAATAGACATCAGCCGAACGATAATAGCGTGGCAACTCTTCCGGCGTTACGTACCCAACGAACTCAACGTGTTCACGCACGCCGCTTGGGATTAAGGCGTCATAATACTTTCGCATCCAACTGGTTCCGACTACCACGACTCTGTACTTACCTTGCAGTTTTTCTTCAAGAAATGGTAAAGCGGCAAAAAGAAACTTCGCTCCTTTCCGTGGATCCATCCGACCGACAAAGAGAATAGTAAAAACATCATCTTGATATTTTTCCAGCGGTTCAATTGCTGGTGAAAAACGTTTGGTATCGATGCCATTCGTCACGATCGACATGTGTACCTGCGGAAAGTAACGATGAACAAATTCTTCGGCGGCTGGTGAGACGGCAATATGGTGTTGGATTTTATTGATCGCGTCTTGCAGTATCGGCCGGAGGATATTTGGCAGCTGATCATTAAAACTTTTGGTTGGTTGCCGAGCGGTGTGATACGTACCAACTTTCGGCGTTCGCATGGCTTTACTAGCAATCAACGGCAGCCCCGGATCCAGTGGTGATTGGATGTGAATCACATCAAACTGTTCTTCCTTTTCAATCAGTTGCAACGTACGGCCTAATTTCCAGCCCAACGTCATGTGGATATTGGCGCCATTAGTCATGAATGGAATTTGCCAGCCATGACGCACTACCCGCAAGCCGCGATCGTCAGCATTCTTGGCACCGCCAGTAATAACAGTTACGGTATGCCCGCGTCGTTCCAATTCTTTACCCAAATGCCAAACATGCTCGGTTACACCGCCGAGCACCGGATAATATGCCTGCGTGACCAAGCCAATCTTCATCAGAACCGAGATGTTACTTCAGCGTCACGCTTTGCAGCGCCGTGCCAGTCCCAAGTTGCAATTGCAGGTTCTTAGCAGTATCAGGAATGGTAAAACGCAAGAATCCGCGGTCGCCTTTGACCGAGGTGCTGGCAATTTTTAAACTTTCCAACGGGTAGCTCGTTTTTCCGTCGTTGACTACCGCGGTTCGTAAACCAGTGTTGACCGCTAGCACATTCGCCGGCTCGATTGGATCGACATACACATAGAGGAAGGTTTTTCCTTTATCTGCAGTTTCGCCGTCAGCGGTGGTTTGTTTTTGCTGACTGGAAATTGTAACGACTGTGTCGCCGACTTTCAGCGTTCCCGCCACGACTGTATCCCCTTTGACCTCAGTCGGAAGTGTGACAGTAACATTAGTTGGGGCGGCTGTGTTGGTTACCACCGTATTGGTGGTTGTTGTATTCGTGTTGATAACGTTTGTATTTTTGGCCCATGGCAACACGATTGAAGACTTGCCACTTAACACGAAAGCTCCGCCACCGACAACGATGACAGCGAGAATGATCAAGAGAATGCGGGTTGTTGGGGTCATAGGCGTTGGTGTTTAAGTGCTTCCAGTATAGCAAAAAAATTCAGATTGCGCTCTAGATACAACATGGCTTGTCAGAAAGCCGCTTTTTCGCTACACTCCCGCTGTTTTACCGTGGAGCTATCGTCTCCGGCGGTGGCCGGATCTGGCTCCGCCGGACATCCTGAATATTATGCCTTACTACGCATACGTACTTAGAAGTATTTCTTATAAAAGGTTATACTATGGGAGTTGCGAAAATGTTCCGACTCGCCTATCTCAACATAATGCGGGAAAGGTTCGCTCTACCAAACCATACCGTCCATGGAAGTTGATCAGGACTGAAAAGTTTGATACGAGAGGTGAAGCTCGTAAAAGAGAACTCCAACTAAAAAAATCTGGGGTTGCAAGGAAAATTTTTAAAGAAGAACCAGAAAATTACATGCCGCCATCGTCTATCGGTTAGGACGCCAGGTTCTCATCCTGGTAAGAGGGGTTCGACTCCCCTTGGCGGTACCACAGTTACTAAACAACAAAAACCCGGGTTCAAATCCCGGTAGCGCTACCACTATTTATTGAACAAAGAAAACATATGCCTGTTCAACAAGCTAACAAAAAACTGGTCTCTTACAAAGACCTACTGATCATTGCCGGCCTGGTAGCATTCAACATAGCAGCAATAGTATACGCACAATCTGATAGCGCAAGTGAAGGTGCACCGATGTATTTAGCTGTTGCCATCAGCATGGTCTTGATTATTTGTGTTGCTACTTTGCGGAACACTCTATTAGGCATCAGTACTGTTATTCTTTGTTCAGCGCTTGGTTTCTTAGGGGACGCCTTTGTATTGAGCACCTGTACTGGCAATTGCCATAACGGACATGGCTTCTTGACCATTGCGGCAGCGGCAGGCAGTTTCGTATTTTTTATTGCGTGGGGCGTCAGCAGATTAACCCGAAAAAAACAGTAGCGCGCTACACAATGCGTGTACTTCATACACGTCTACTTTTTACTGCGCCTGAACAACACCAACCAAGCTCGAGTCACCCCGAACCTGTTGGTTCAAAAAACAGTTACTGCTTTTTCTCAGTATTCAAGTAAATTCCACCCAGCATGCCGATCATGCTTAGTAGGAGATAGAAGGCTGGTTCCGCGAAGAGGCTGTCTGTTCCAACTTGGTAAGCTAAGCCGTATTGGGTAAAGATGGCCAAGGCCGCGCACACGAGACCGAACCAGAAAAAGGCCCGGGCTAGGTTGCCGGAAGAAAACTTACTTTGCCAATGATGCGTCATTGTCGCGACGACGCCGCCAACGAGGGCAACGACCACGATGATTTGGCCAATAATTTTTAGTGTTTCCATGTGCTCAACTCACCCCCTTCCATGACGAGCTATGCTCGATGTTTGTTGATAATTTTTATTGTGGATAGAGTATACCATGGTTTGGGTGCAGCTGTTAGGTGTTAGCTTGTAGCTTTTAGCAGTGGCATTTTACTTCTAAAAGCTATTACCTATAAGCTAAAAGCTGTCTACAAGCTTCTTCCAACCATCACGGCTTGCTCGACAAACCGGTTTGAATAGCCCCATTCGTTATCATACCAAGCACCAACTTTGACTAGATCCCCATCAATGACATTCGTCAGCGGTAAATCGACAATGGCCGAGGCTGGGTTGCCTTTAAAGTCCGATGAGACGAGCTGTTCTTCCGTCACCACTAAAATGCCTTTCATGGCCGCTGAAGCCGCAGCTTTTTTGAAGGCGGCGTTCACTTCTTTAATCGTCGTTTTCTTTTTGGTCAGGAAGGTGAAGTCGGTGTATGAGACGACAATCGTCGGGACACGAAGCGCGTAGCCATCGAACAACCCTTTCAACTCTGGCAACACTTCACCAGTGGAAATCGCGGCGCCGGATGTGGTCGGGACAATGTTTTGGGCAGCAGCGCGTGCGCGGCGTAAGTCAGGATGCATTGGGGGCACTGGGCCGTCGACAAGATTCTGTTCGGCGGTGTAGGAATGGATGGTGGTCATGGCTGCTTTTTTGATACCGAAATTTTGCAGCATAACTTTCGTTACCGGCGAAACACAGTTCGTGGTACACGAGGCGTTTGAAATGACATCATCACCATTATTTTTTTCCGCGTTAACGCCGAGTAAATACGTTTGGACATTACCGCCCTTGGTTGGCGCGGAAACGATAACGCGTTTTGCGCCGGCGGTGAGATGAGCACGAGCTGCGCCATCTTTTGTTAGTCGTCCAGTTGATTCAAGGACAACGTCAATTTTTAATTTTTTCCATGGCAGCTCCGCCGGCTCTTTGACCGAAACGAATTCGATCCTTTTATCATCAACAATCAAGGTCGTATCTTCAACCCGAACCTTACGATGATAGGCACCGTAGGCAGTGTCGTGGCGAAGCAAGTGGGCCATGACTTCCAAACTGCCGAGGTCATTCACAGCGATAACTTCCAATTCTGGTTTTTCTAAAGCGATTTTGAAAGCGTGACGTCCGATCCGACCGAAACCGTTGATAGCAATACGTGTTTTTTTTGGCATAATGTTTGTCGCAGGCTGATTCATCAGCCTTGTTATTTAGAAATGTTTAGTAATATTTGTAATAAGTGTAGCAAATTTTTCCGGAATTAAACTAGCGCCGCCGACCAGAGCTCCGTGAAAACGATCTGAGCTAACATACTGACTGGCGTTTTTTTCGTCGACACTACCGCCATACAGTACTTGCACATGTTGGTCCACAAATTCTGGAGAAAAACGTTCAATCATTGTCTGACGAATGAGCATCAACATATTTTGCACGTCATCTGGATCAGCCGGTTCGGCATTCGCGTTGGTGCTAATTGACCAGATTGGTTCGTAGGCGATATAGATTCGCTGCTGAACGGTTGGCGGCATGCTACGTAAGGATTCCACGACTTGCCGGCGAACAACGATTTCATGCTGTCCTTCATTCCGCTCATGGGCCGTTTCTCCGACACAGATAATCGGGATAATACCATGCGCCATGGCGCTCATCACCTTTCGTCCGACCATTTCATCTGTCTCCCCCATCAATTGTCGCCGTTCCGAATGGCCAAGAATTACATACTCCACTCCAACCTCTTGTAAGCTCAGTGGCGATACTGCGCCAGTGAATGCGCCCTTATCGCTCCAGAACACATCCTGGGCACCAAGTTGGATCGAGCTACCTCGTAATATTTTTTTAATCTCAGGTAAGGCCAGGAATGACGGACAGACAACAGCCTGATACTTTCCTTTGACTGTTTTCAGTCGCTGCTTTACTTCTGTCAGCCGTTCATGCGAATCAGAAATCCCTAATTGCATTTTCCAGTTGGCGACGATAAGCGGTATGGTTGGTGAACGACGGGTCATCCCGTTAGAAGCTAATCATAAATAAGCAATTACTTCGCATATCAATTTCTTTTTCTTTTAAATATCGGGCTTCTAACGGGATCATGTAATCGTTGGCGTTTCAGTTGGTGATTTAGTTTGATGTTCTTCGTTGACAGTCACAGGCGCGGTTGGGTTCAAGATTTGTTCAAGCCGTTCATCAACATGCAACTGCTCGTAATCTGGAAGTTGTGAAATGTGGGTCAGTCCTAAGAAGCGGATAAAGTCGGAGGTGACATTGTACGTTGTTTGAAATTTATCCTTGGCTGATTTTGCTTCAACCAATCCTTTAATCATCAAGTTCCGCAAAATCAAACTACAGTTCACGCCACGAATAGTGTCGAGTTGAATTTTAGAAATTGGTCCGCGGTAGGCCACAATCGTCAGTGTTTCCAGAGCTGGCCGTGTTAACTCCCCGGCTTGTTCTTCTTTCAGGTATTCGGTTACCAGTGCGCTCGCCATCGGACTTGTGACGAATTGAACAGTTGGACCATGATGTAAAACTTGAATCCCGCTTTCTTCAGTATTGTATTTCTGCTTCAGTTCGATGATCGCGTTTTCAATATCGCCGACAGTAACGCTCGTTTGTTCGGCTAATTTTTTTATGGACAGCGGTTTTGTCGCTACAAGAAGTAAACTTTCGAGATTGCGTTGTAAACTCATAAGGTAGTTGGTGATTGAACTATTTCTGGTTCGGGGTCAAGGGCTTTAATGCTGACGTCGGAGTAGAGCGTTTCTTGAATAACCGTAGCCGTTCGTAATTTTACCATTTCTAACATGGCCAAGAAGGTAATAATAATATCTGTTTTATTTTTTGAATTTTTCAGTAACTGGTGGAACGTCATTGATTTTTCCGATAACAACCGCCGAGTAATGTCTTCAATTTTCTGTCGAATGTTTATTGTTCGAACGATAACCGTTTGTGGTAATCGCGTAATTGGTTCCAGCTCATGCAAAATCCCACCAAACATTTCCCGCAGATCATTGACCGTCATATGCTCCGGCGGATTGAAAATCGGTTCAATCGCCGCATAGCCTTCTCGCGGATACATGACGCGGTGCTCATTAAACATCTTGGCCACATTCTTTGCCGCTTCGACAAAAGCCTGATACATTTTCAACTGCCGTGCCAGTTCCGTACCATCATCTTCAATTTCTTCCGCGCCTGGCACCAGTAACCGTGATTTGATCAGCAACAACTTTGCCGCAATCACTAAAAAGTCCGCCAACTCATCAACCGGCAATTCTTCCATCGCTTGCAGAGAAGCAATATACTGCTCTGTCACTCCAGCCAGTGAAACTAAACTAATATCTAATTCTTCCTTCTCAATCAGTTGGAGGAGAAGGTCGAAAGGACCGGAGAAGGCTGAGTCTTTAACGTCGCGCATGTCGCAGTAATAAGTAAAAAGTAGAAGGTAAGCGCAGTCGCTTATCCTTTTTTCCCAATCTTAGCCATTGTTGGGTTTTCAACCTTTAAGTAAGATTTCATTTTGAGGTGAAGTGATTCGGTAAATGACCCGGCGCTCATTAATACTTTCTCCGCTTTCAATAAACTCTTATCAGCTACGACCGCAACTTTGTACATTGATCCAAACGGTGTCATAGCACCCGGTTTCACTTTAAACTTGGCGGTCATGTCTTTTTCTTTGGCTAGCGATAAACTTTTTGCTTTTAATAGCTTCTTCAACGCGACAAGATCAAGCCGAAGATTTGCGGGCAACACTGCAAGTACATAATCTTTATCAGCTTTCACAAGCAGTGTTTTAATAATCGTATTCATCTTGACCTTCGTCGTCTGCGCTAAGTCGTAAACGGTAAAGACGGTCTTGTGTTCCATCACATCGTAAACGATTTTGTTAGCGGCGAGATGTTTGGTGAGTTTTGCGGAGAGAGGCATAGGCGAAATATTATTTAACAATAAACGGTAAGTCGGCAGCTGGACCGGGTAATTCGCAATAGGCAGTGGGTTGAATTTGGAGACGATAGTTTCCCGCCGGGGTTTTTGGTAAGACGTGAAGTACGTAGGTTAATGATGAACCGGCTGGCCGGCCATCTGAAAAACCAACCTGACAGCCAATAGAATCAAGGATGACAGGCTGGTCGGTGTACTTCGTGATCGTAGCTTCATATTCATGAATTGAGTCATACGTACTCTCAGTCATGAAACCTTGCCCAATGGCTAAGGCTGATGTTAATTTCTGGCCCGTCGACACCCATAATGGCCGATCTCCAGTACCATATCGCGGTATAACAATGTTTGCAGATGATGCGAATTGCGCGCTGTTGACATGCAGGTTCGCGCCCTGCTCATTTACGACGCGTATCGCATCTTCTTGAAGTGTGTACGATCGGCTTGCTGGTAGGGTAATTGTATAATCTACTTCCCCGCCCGCCTGAACACTAGCTGATGACAGACTGACTACTCCTACAGCCGGCGGCGT
>JAYUIJ010000063.1:0-3895 GCA_043766165.1 Candidatus Kerfeldbacteria bacterium | reverse complement strand
AACACGCGATACGGCTCATTCGGAATACCATTCAATGTTAATTGAACTATGTTGACCGTTGTCCAATCAAGATTAGTACCTACTTTAAATATTGCGACCCCAATTTGTGAGGTCGGCGAACCGTTAGTATTCGATACTCGACTTGGCGCAATAATCGGATTCCAGCTATCAAGTGCAAATGATTTGCCATTATCTAATCGTAACGATAGGCCGTGAATAATCGTATCGTCCGGAATTGCCGGACCAACGGTATCAAGCGTGACAATAAACGGCACTTGCTGAGTCGACAACGATTTCATAGTCTGCCATTCTTGTTCCTCAGCTGAGGATCGGCCTGTATCTGCGCCTAGCGCCTGAACCGTAGGCGGCACGAGCAGAGTCGCGGTAACTAAGGTTGGATTATGACCATCATCTTGTCGCCAAGCCGCTTGATACAGAGCAGCATAGGTTTGTCGTCGAGCATTTGTGTTCGCCGTACTGTTGGTTGACGACAGTGATCGCCAGCGCCAAACACCAAAAGCTAGACCAGCCACAACAACCAATCCTACGGCTAACCACAGTAAAAAATTACGGCGTGATTGTGGCATGGGATTGGAACGATGACAATTGTAATGGCGCGGTGCAACGACCAATAGTGCATTGAACATCCGTTGAAAGAGTCGGCAAATTATTTTCTCGGCACATGACGATCGTCTGGTGACAGGCGGTCGTAGCGGCGGCCGGGACGACTGGGTTTTCGGCTTGAACGTAATGACCGATAAACAAAATACCACCCAAAACTAGACTCACCGCGCTGAGCGCAGTCCAATTCCACCACCGCTTTGGACCCGACCATCCATGATCTAATAATTTTTCTAATCGGTCACGATTTGGCGAGAAGGCGCTGATACTCGGCATAACTCGAACATCGCTGAGTTTCAAAAAGGCTGATGATAAAGCTGTCGTTGATGTATAGCCATGTGTGGCAGCCGCGTCCGCCGCTAGTTCACGCCAACTATACGCGACTTTCATCCATCCATTCGTCCCCGGCAACCAGTGAATAGCCCGTAAAACACTGTCCATGATCGCAATCACGAGCGGATCATGCGCGACACGGTGCGCATCTTCATGAGCCAGCACAGCGCGTAGTTCAGTTTCATTCAGACGACGTAGCAACGATAGAGAAACTATAACTCGTGGCTGTAACAATCCGATAGTCATAGCTACCGGATCTGTAGTCTCAACTACTTCAATAGAAGTAAGATCAACAGTGTTCCATGATTGAATATCTTTTTGAATCATTAATTGCGATCGCTGTTTCCGACTACGGTGAATGTGAGTAATCAGATGGATTGCCAGTCTGGTTAAACTATATATAGTCATCAAGGTCACCGCCACCGCCAGCCCAATCATCCACCACGGTGCGTGAATGGCTAATGTCGCGCAGCCACAACTGAGCTTGGTGGGAAACATAGCCCGACTAACAACCGGCCACAAGCGAACACTGCTCACCACTAATGCGGTCAACACAGCGACACCTGTTCCGATCACCCCAATGCGTAACCACAAGTACTGTCGTGCTTCGTGGGTCATGAGCGTTGATCTTTTTTTAACTTCTTTCGTAACTCGGCTAACTTTTCACTTGGCACCTTATCAAGGCGGTCAATAAACTGCGCCATCGCGACTGAACCATACCGTTGCAATAAATCATCAATCGCTGCCCGACTAGCCTCCGCCTGGAACGCTTCGCGGTTGCGTTTAGCCTGGTACGAAAAAGCACCGCTGGCGCCAGCCTGACGGTTTAAAATACGTTGAGCCACTAACCGATTCATGACGGTCATGATAGTCGTATAGGCCACTCGCCGTTCTCGCAGTGCTTCAACCACGTCGCGTACAGTAACACTGTCGTGATTCCACACCACGTCCATAATCGCCTGCTCAAGTTCCCCGAAGCTATATTTCTGTTTTGGCATATCTACTACATACTGTAACAGAGATACGTCAGTACGACAAATCAGCAGATTAATGTTTGTGCGTCATACAACTTACTCAATATGTCGTATAGACGCTGTTAGGTGATATGTCGCGCCTCACCGTAGGGGAAAGAGCGCATCAGGAAAATGCTTTTCAAAGAATTGTAAATGGCCTGATCCTGTTACTACAACTATAGTTGCTTGATCGGTAATTCTGTTTTTTACATTTTTAAGCATTTCTTCTTCCCGCTCTTTGTCTTTTGCGGGGTTGACGAGCGTTTTTGCTGATGAAGTATAGAGCTTGTCGCAGACCTCTTGTTTATTTGCGTCTTTCCATGAAAAGCTCTTCAAAATTTCCTTTTGTTCTTCAATGACAGCTTGGTTTTCTTTCTCGCCTCTTCCTTTAGCAAACACATCTATTGGCGAATCAAACCCATATACAGAAATACCCTTTTCATGTGCCCACGACAATGCAAATACCATTTCATCAGGGTACTTTGAAAGAGTATTGCTGGCTATGTCGATTTGTTGTATCTCGATGAGTAAAACTTCTGGCTTGTAGTGCCCTAAGACTTCTTGTAATTCTTTATGCGGGGTCAGTCCCGCGTGAAGTGTTCCTATGAAGATGAGTTTTGACATACAAAATTACTATTGTAAGGCACGACATATCACCTAACTCCTTACTACACAAACAACAACGTCCCAATCAGGAACACCACCAACATCGCATGAACAAACGTTGGATGATGCAAATGGCGCCAGTCAATCGCGACGTTAACCACCGCGATAATCAAGAGCAGCGTCAGGACGAGGACCAAGAATACACGCGAGAATAAAATGAGTTTCACGTTCGTCACAAATGGTCCGCTGGTTGAAGCGACTACACCCGTAGTGAAAAATTCTGGATCAGCCAGAACAGTTTGAACGCGGTTGCCAGCTTGATCAGCCGCGGATACAGTAATCACGCCTGGAACTTTATTGTTTGTTAACTGAACACGGCCAACATATGTTTCACCAACGCGAGTCAGGGCAACCGCTTGGCCGCTGACATGAGCCTGAACAACCGACGGATCGCCGTTAGCTGCCACCGCTACATCATAAGCACTTGGTACGGTGTACGACGGCACAATAATTGAGTGAGGAATATCAAGACTTGGCGCTTCAGTATCAATCGAGACTTTCAAGGCCGAACTCAAACTACTAGTTACATTCTTCGCGGTAGCCGTTACTTGCAACGTCGCATCACCGTCTGGTAGTGACGTTGATGAGGTGACAGTATACACACCGCTTGCATCAGTCACGGCGGTACCAGCCCGGATACCGTTGACGAAAAGCGTCACGATTGAGTTGACTTCTGACCGACCGATGACTTGTGGATCACTTGTTCGCACCAATGTTCCTTCCCCTGGCGTCGTCACGGTTGGTACAGCTGGCGGAATGACCGGTTGTTGAGCCGCTTCACCAAGCACTTGGGTTGGGATAGTCACCACGACTGGGGTTGGTACCGGCGTCGGAACGATAACCTGAACCGGTTTGGAGACTGGTGTTTTCGCTAAGGTGTCTTTAGCCATTTTCGGTAACGGTGTCTGGGCTGGAACAGTAACTTTCTTGGTAGCAGGCGTAGGAACTGGCGAACCAAACATTTGGACCACGATCAAAGAATCGCTGCCATTAATCATTCCTGTTTTGACTGCGACACCAATATCTTTATATTTGGTGCTCAGTAAGTTCGCGCGATGCGACGGTGAATTCAACCAACCAGTAATCACATCTTCACCAGAAATAAAATCCAAAGCCAGGTTTTCACCAGCGTATGAATATGTGTACCCAGCTTGCTTGAACCATGACCATGGCGTCACACCGCCCGGGCTGATGTGGGCAAAATACCCTTTGGTCGCCATGTCGTTGGCTTTGGCTTCAGCCGCTTTAGTCAGCAACGGATT
>JAYUIJ010000062.1:0-22499 GCA_043766165.1 Candidatus Kerfeldbacteria bacterium | reverse complement strand
GGGAATTCCGCCCGCCCGCGCCCCGCCGCCGCATTTTTCCGCCGCCCGAGGGGTTCGTATTCCGTTGCTACGGAATGCGCCGCCTTTAGAGATAAGCGCTTGCCCCGCCCTCCCGTGCGCGCGCTTTTGGCTCCCCAATGTGCTGTGTGTACTATAGTACACTATTGCTCTATAGTGCAACAAGGGAGTATATTGGTCAAGTGAATACCGACTCGATCAATTCCCGTTTAGGCGAGAATCTCAAAAAGATACGGACGAAGAAAGGAATGTCGCAAGGAGACATTGCTTTAAAAATTGGCGCTGATAGAGCCTACATTAGTGGCATTGAGAATGGCAAAAGAAATGTAACGCTTTCGACGGTGGCAAAACTTGCTGAAGCGCTAGAAGCTTCCGTTGAAGATTTGATGAAGTAGCTATGAAAAAACCCTGGTCAATCTCTACTACCGTAAGAAATCCTGAAAGAATAAGGGATTTTCTTAAAATACTTTCGCTCATGGACGGCGAAGAGTGGAGTAGAACGAACCAAAAGAAGTTTCAGGTTCTTTTAATTCAACATAAGGTCTATGGGTTTGGTGAGCCACAGTTTTTAAGCGATTTGTCTTCTGAGCACTCTGCTCTTATGGATAACCCTGAGCCAATAACTTATGAACAAGCAGAAGCCATTCTAAATGCGAAAGACTATGTTGGCGGTGGTGATATGCGAGGTAGACAATCCTTTAACCCTCTTGAAAAGATGGGACTTGCCGTAATTGACGATCGCAAAAGAATAGTAATTTCAAGTTTTGGCCACGATTTTCTTAAAGACGATTACGATCTCGGAAATACTTTCTTTCGAAGCTATATCAAATGGCAATTACCAAATCCCGATTCCAGAGATTTTAGTGCTGACGATGGTTATGCGGTTAAACCATTTATCGCAACACTACATCTGATCAGGGAAGTTAACCGTCTTTCGCAAGCGTCTGGTAAAAAACCAGTGGGCATTAACAAACAAGAATTCGCTATCTTCGTCCCAACCCTAATTAATTTTAGTTCTATAAAAGAAGTTGCCCAGAAGATCGTAGATTTTAGAGTCGATAAAAGTACAGCCCCCGACCCAATAGCCTTTATAGACACCTATCATAGAGATTACGTCGCCCAGTTTCTTGACTCAAACGACACCTCTCTTATCGAGAGCACTCTTAGCAACACAATAGAATATGCCGATAACATTATTAGATATTTTCGGCTCACTAGATATTTCCATATTAGAGGAAACGGATTTTATATTGATCTTGAATCAAGAAGAATGATCGAAATTGAGAGCTTGTTGTCTTCGGATGACGCTTCTCCTAAATCTTTTTCGACACGTTCTGAATATTCAAATTATCTTTCGGATGTCACTCAGCCAGTGCTCCCCTGGGAAACCACTCCAGAGCTACGAAGGATTATCGAGGCTTTATCTAATGATGTCAAGAGTTTTATTACTGATTTACGTTCTAAATCGGTTGCAGTCCCAGCACTTGATTATAAAGATACTTCTTCTTTAAACACCGGCGATCTAAAATCATACGCTGAAGAGCTTAGGGCTCACAGGAGGAATTTACAGGAACTAGAAGTTCACATCGAGTCACAAGACATCACCAAAACTAAGGAATACATTGAGGGGTTACGCAATATTCATAGCTCCGCAAATAAGAAAAGCGTGGAGCTTGAAAAGTTAACCACGCTCGCTATTAATGCCCTTAACGATGCAATTCAAATAAAACCGAATTATCCCGTAGGCGATGACAATGAACCAACCTTTACGGCACCAGGAAATAAGCCTGACATTGAATGCTACTATGAAAGCTTTAACTCAGTCTGCGAGGTTACTATGCTCACGGACCGTTCCCAGTGGTATAACGAGGGTCAGCCAGTGATGCGACATATAAGGGATTTTGAAGATGATAATCCCAGTAAAGTAGCATATGGCGTTTTTGTCGCTCCTCGCCTTCACCAAGATACAGCAGAAACTTTTTGGGTGGCTGTAAAGCACGGCTATCGAGGGGAGTCACAAAAAATTGTGCCACTTTCAATAACCCAACTGGCCAGGCTGTTAGAAATTTTATTAGAGATGAAAGGGTCTGGAAAAAAATTAGGTCACACGGACCTGTCCGATCTTTACGATGAGATAATAGCTATTACGAACAAAGTTTCAGACTCTGGGGAATGGGCCAACCACATACCCTCCGTTATTGATGCTTGGAGAGAGAAAATGATAGCGAAATAGTCAGCTATGAAAAAAAACCACATATATCTTGGAGATTGCATAAAGGTGATGAATGACCAAATTGATGAAAAATCAATTAATCTTATTTTCGCTGATCCGCCATACAACCTTTCAGGCAATGGCTTAAAATGGGAAAATAATAAAACCGGCGGAGACTGGTTTATGGTAAATGAGGAGTGGGACAAAATGTCCGCTCCCGAATATTTAAATTTTACTAGGAAATGGGTAGGAGCTTCCTACCGCATTCTAAAAGAGGGTGGCTCTATCTACATATCTTGTACCTACCACAATATTGCGGAAGTGATGATAACTCTTAAACAACTAGGTTTCCGTATTAATAATGTAGTTACTTGGCAGAAATCAAACGCAATGCCAAATATGACACGCCGAGTATTTACGCACTCTACTGAGTTTGTAATATGGGCAGTCAAAGGCAAAAAGTGGATATTTAACTATGATGCACTAAAAAAAATTAATCCCGAACGCCAGAAAGATGGCTCTTTGAAACAAATGAGAGATTTTTGGTCGCTACCCCTCGTTCAAGGAAAGGAAAGGTTAAAAGGAAAAGATGGGAGAGCAATGCATCCAACCCAGAAGCCAGAAGAAATGTTGAAAAGAATTATTATTGCTTCCTCAAATAAGGGCGATTTAGTTCTCGATCCATTTTTAGGAAGTGGCACGACTGCCGTTGTGGCAAATCAACTAGAAAGAAACTGGATTGGAATAGAGGTTAGTGATAAATACGTTAAAATGTCCGAGCAAAGAATTCATGGGTAATAATCTTGTTACATTAAAACAAGGAGATTGCTTAGAGGTTCTAAAAACACTAGATGAAAATAGTGTTGATCTAATATTCGCTGACCCGCCTTACAATCTTTCAGGAGATGGTTTTTTAACAGTCAAAAACGGCAAACCTGTAAAATTAGATAAGGGAGATTGGGACAAGATTCATAATATACACGAATTTAATCAGTGTTGGATTAAAGAGTGTGTAAGAGTATTAAGCCCCACGGGAACTATTTGGATTTCTGGGACTTTGCACAATCACCCCTCGGTTGGAATGGTTCTTAAAGAATTGGGATTGTGGATTATTAATGATGTTATTTGGTATAAGCCGAATGCCACGCCCCTTCTATCAAGAAATAGATTTGCTCCATCCATAGAACTTATTTGGTTTGCGAGTAAGTCAAAAAAATATTACTTCGACTATGAGGGTGCTAAAAAGATGAATGGCGGAAAACAAATGAGAAATCTTTGGACTATTACAGCAAAAAGACATATAACTCCTCATCCTACAGAGAAGCCAGAAGACTTGCTAGAAAGAATTATCTTGCTGGGTAGTAAAAAGGGAGATTTAGTCCTCGACCCATTCTTGGGAAGTGGCACAACCGGAGTGATAGCAAAACGCTTGGGGAGAAACTTTATTGGGATTGAGTTAGATAATAAATACTTTGAAATGGCAAAAAAAAGAATTAACGCTACGTAAGAATGAGCCTTTCACAACACTTTGTTGAAAAGTTGGGAAGCATAAGTCCTATCTGACACGACAATGAAGATTCGGAACATCACAGTAAAAAACTTTCGATCCATTGTTGAATGTAGTTTCACGATCAATGGATTGTTAGCTTTGGTGGGAAGAAATAACTGTGGTAAATCCAACTTAGTCGCAGTTTTGGAAATGTTTCTTGCTCATAATAAAGCTGGCGATATATACGATTTCAATGATGCTGATAAACCTATTGAAATTGAAGTAATATTTAACGAGCTTACTGATTTTGAAAAAAATAAAGCCGTCGCTTTTCTGCATGATGATATTTTGACCCTTCGAAAGCGTTTTAGCGTTCAATTGAAAGATAATGGAGACTTTGATTCAAAGAGTGAGCTTTTTTACGTTAAGAATAATGCCGAACAAAAAGCACCGGCGAAAAACCCTTTCACAGGTGAGTTGCTTCCTGAATTTTACCTTGTTCCGGCAGTTAAGGAGTTAAAAGATGAAACCAAAACTACCGGGACAACCTATTTTGGGAAGTTTCTTGATTTAGTTTTTGGGAGTGACAACTATGACTTTAGTAACTTAGATTCATTACTATCTCAACTTAAAGATGAGCTGAGCCGTTCGGATGAAAACGCTCCGCTAGTTAAAAGTGCGAAGGAAATCGAGCAAATCATGTCCGAACAGTTCAAGGATTCTGACCTGACATTCAAGATTGAAATACCAAAAAGAAAGTCTTTGATTAGCCAGTTAGATATTTTTTCTAATGATGGGAAAGAAACGCCGCTCTCAACCAAAGGCCACGGAACACAAAGGGCTTTTATTTTTTCTATCCTATTACTATACGCTCAAAAGCTAAACAACAAGCTCCAATCGACTGACGGCAAAGATAAAAAAGATTTGATAATTGCTATTGAAGAACCTGAGATTTATTTACATCCCCAGCAACAAAAAATTATTTATCGACTGTTTAAACGACTAGTCGCTAATGAAAACGAGCAAATCCAAATCATATACACAACACATTCTAGCTTCATGATTAATATTGAAGATTACAAGCACCTTGGTTTTGTATCAAAGAAAAACACAATATCTGGTACAAAGATTTGTCAATGTGTTGAGGATATCTTCGAAGAAGACGAAAAGCAAGAGTTCAAGACCATGTGTCAATTTGATCCTGAAAGGAATGAAATGTTCTTTGCGGACAAAATATTGCTCTGCGAGGGAGATACTGAAAAACACGCAATACCCGTTATTCTTGATAAACTTAGTCTTAATCCTATCGAAAAAAGAACTTCAATAGTTGAGTGTGGATCAAAAAGCGGAATTCCTCTTTTTCAGAAGGTGATGAATAAATTTAATGTAAATGAGATAGTTTTTGATTATTATGTCGTTCATGACTTAGATTTACCTCCTAAAGATTTTAAAGATGAACAACAGAAAATCAACCTAGAAAATAATACTAAGGAACTCAACAAAAAAATATTAGATTCGCTTGACAAAGAAAAAATATTCATATTTAATCAGGATTTTGAACAACACTTGTCTTTGAATATTGGGAATAGGGACAAGCCATATAAAGCTAGAAAGGCACTTTTAACAAAAACTTTAGAAGAAATTCCACAGGATATAAAAACTTTTCTATTGAACAGCTTTTCTGAAAATGTCTAAATACTATAATCCTAACCGTAAGCGCAATCTCTACGATCCAAAAAGCCTAGACTCTTTTCGCCTTAGTCGTTCTCAAATTGATCTGTTTCTCAACTGTCCGCGCTGCTTCTACCTTGATCGGAGACTTGGGGTCGGCCGACCACCAGGATACCCATTCTCTCTCAATTCTGCGGTTGATGAACTTTTGAAACGCGAGTTTGATATCCACCGCGCGAAAGGCACAAAACATCCGTTGCAAAAAGAATACGAAATTGACGCAATTCCACTTGCGCACGAAAAGATGGACGAATGGCGCGACGCCTTACGTCGTGGCATTGCCTTTCACCATGGTCACACAAACTTTAATGTCACTGGCGGTGTTGATGACGTTTGGGTCAAACCAGACGGCGAGCTAATCATTGTTGATTACAAGGCGACATCGAAAAAAGAAGAGGTAAGCCTCGACGCTGATTGGCAAATTGGCTACAAACGACAAATGGAAGTCTACCAATGGCTTTTTCGACAAAATGGATTTAAAGTTTCCAGCACAGGGTACTTTGTCTACTGTAACGGCAACAGCGACGCTAAAGCGTTTGATGGAAAACTAGAATTTGATGTTAAAGTCATTCCATACGAAGGTGATGATTCGTGGGTGGAAAAAGCAATTATTGACGCTCATGCTTGTTTGAGCGGTGCTACAATACCAGAAGCAGGAGCGGATTGTGATTATTGTGCTTATCGAGATTCAGCAAATAAACTGGAGCTTCGTTAGGTACTCACAAAGTAATCGGATTAGGGCAACAAAAAAAGATCCTTAAAAAGCTGGCGAGACTTTACACCTAAGAATTACTTCTTTCGGTGCCGGTCATGCGTTGCCCGTTGAGACAAAGCACTTGCAGCAGCAGCTTTCGCCGCCGCACTTGACCGAGGATTTCCCAATACCTTTGCCGCCTTAGCGGCTACAGAGGCACTAGTTTTCCGGTGTGACATAGACATCACCTCCTTCCTTAATAAGATCGGGGATCAACTCACACTTGCTCCCCGCCAGTAGTTTTTCGTAAAACTGTAAACCACTGGAGGAGAGGTGAACTGATTTAACCCAAAATTGAGGGTCGGAGTTTACTCGCCAGCTTTTCAAAGAGCCTATTGGCAGGGCTTTCGCCCCACCCACAGGTTACTTTCCAGTAACCAGATCGTTCAGAGACTTTATCCCAGTTTTGCGCTTGTACGCTTCCCAGGTCATGTCTCCGCGAACTCCCAAATCAATTCCATATTCGTTTTCAATGGTTTCGACGTGAGTATCGCCACGCTTTTCACGAAGGCGCCCCGTCTCATTACGAGATCGATAGCCCTTCATTCCAGGCGCATCATTATGGTTTGACATAATTGTGATACCGTTTAAGTGGAAGGTTCAACGAATTCCTTCTGGCTCTAATGGGCCAAGTCTGTAGAAAGCCCTGTTAAGTCAGAATTTTGGGCATGAGGCGAAAGCCTGCCGACAACATTTTATACCCAATTAGCACTCTATGCAAGAGACTGCTAACCCTAAAATGGGCGGCGCGCCGGCTACTGCCGGCACGAACCCCTCGGGTGGCGGTAAAATGCGCCCCTCGGATTCGCTCGGGACGGAACGGCGGGCGCGGGCGGGCGGAATTCCCCCTTAAACCCCCTTCCGCCCGCCCGCACGGTCTAAAACTGCCCTTCAAAATAGGTTCGAGCGGCGTTCAGCAATTTCCACCACTTGGGAATATTTTAGCCTAATCGTCGAATCTCGGCCAAGATCAGGGTAAAGGAAGAGTTCGAACATCACTAGCAGATGGAAGTAAACCAAGACTACCAAGAAGATAAGTGGCAGCAATATTTTGCAAACTCAAAGGGTCAATTTGAGCTTGCGGTTGATACTTACTTATTCTTTGGTAACTTTGCGGATTTCTATTTCGAGTTTGAAGGCTCTATGATCAGATGGTGTAACGGCATTGATGACAGCGCCCCGGTTATCATTGTGCCTATTCAAGATGAGGGTAATCACGATTTTGAACGAGGTCTCTTGCGCAGATTTCTCAGCCAACTCAGTTATCAGCAGAACATCGCAATTAGAGAGATAAGCGAAATAGGAAGTGGACAGTCTAGATTGAAGCCCTGGCTAGATGCTCCTTACCACCTCGGAGGGTTTCTAGTGAAGGAACCTCTATTTGAGGAATTAGAAAATCTTTCAAACCGTCAGAAATTGGCGTTGGCTCTGTTTCGTGAAGCGCTAAATACCCCGAGTCAATATTACTCGTTGCTAGTGTATTTCAAAATCATAGAAATAGCGAGTGGGCCGAACAAGACCGATGAATGGATTGAGTCACATCTTGATTCCAATAAAATATACGGGCTTCAAAATTGGATTAATCAGATACCAAAAATTAGAACGCCTGGAAAATATCTAAGAGAAGCTCAAAGAAATGCTGTAGCCCATGTCGACGAGATTCTTTATAAAGGCGACCCAACTTTGAATCCGGATGACTTAAAGCAAAGGTCTGAGTCAAACCAAGTCAATGATATCTTAAAAGACCTTGCACGAATGGCACTCAATGAGGTATTACCTTCTCCGTAAGTTGCGTGCCTGAAGTTAAATCAGGTAAGAAGAAGTCAGTGGTTTTAAACAACCAAGTTCCTAGACGGACGCTAGTTGCCAACAACGGTCTGACAGCATACGCCACAATCCTTCTTGGCAGAGGGCGGGCTTCGTGTCACAAAAAAGCTCTACTCTTCCTTGCATCTGCTCACGCTAAAGCGTATAATGAGGCAACTAATCATTGCACACTATGATTGAGACTCCAATCCCATCGGCTAAACCATCGCAACACTCCACCCCCACGTGGCGTTTTCGTTTTATCGGTTGGGGCGTTCTGATCGCACTTGGTGTTGCTGTTACAGCTATAACTGGTAGCGGACAGCAAGCGAGCTATCTTATCGGCTCCGCAGTCGGTGCCACAGCCGCCATCTATTTCATCTACCGTTACCTTGGCATTCCGATGATAAAGAAATCGCATTTCTCCGAAAACGGTCGAGCCATCGTTGCCTTACTGATTTCAGCTGCGATTTACACCGCCGTATCCAGGTCGGGTAACATCGGTATCCTCTTTGGTTTAGTCCTATTTGTATTTATTATCGGCTCCGCACTGGATGAGTGGCGCAAAGGTCGCCGAGACCGCGCGCCTAAGACCTAGCCCCTTCGGGCAAGAACTACCAACCGACTAGTTTTTTGGCCTCCGGCTAGATCTTCAAATCCGGCAGGTAGAAGTCCGTGGTTTCAAAAAGCCAAGTTCGAAGACGGACGCAGGCGATCCACCACTCCATATATGTTGGAACAAATCGTCGAATTTCCGCGAGCCGCAGCAAGATTCAGGAGTTCGCAAAAATTATCTACATGACTGACAATACCTGGTACTATGGTCTTAGTACAATAGCTCAAACCTGTGGGGCCGTTTTAGCGCTTGGGGGCACTTTTGTAGTATTTCGGTTGGATAAGATCCAAACTGCAATAAACAATTATCGCGGTCGAGTCATAGACATTTTACTGTCGCTGAACCAGCAAGCAATAATGCCGTCAAACTATTTCCCAGATACCGACGAAGAAATACTCAAGGAATATAGGATATTTGACGTTCCAACAAACGCAGAGATGTTCAAAAGCATGGAAATCAAACAATTGATTTCTGGTTACGAAAATCATACTAGGGGATTAGTTCAAACAAATAATACCTTGATGTGGGGTCGCATCGCACTCGATGATCGTCTTGCAAAGAGTTGGTGTGATCAAATGGCTGAATCGTTAAACAAAAATCTTCAAACTAAGATAATGACGTTCGGTCTATTTAAGTTCGCCACCCTGTTCTTGGCCTGCGCAATCGTTTCAAGTCTCGTTTTTCTAAGTGGATCACCAGGGCATTCACCACACTGGGCGTTCTGGCTTTCATTGTGTTTAGGTATTGGGGCCACATGTTTTACATCTATATCGGTCTGGATTATTGCCCGGTCACGTATGAGATTGTAGTTAAAGTCGGGCAGCCAAAAATCCTCCGCACCAAACAACCAAGTCGAAGGCGTACGCAAGCCGATTGCCAATTCTACCTACACTCCAAAATATCACCCGGCTGACAGTCAAGCGCTTTACAAATTGACTCCAAGGTTGAGAAGCAAATGGCTTTGGCCTTGCCGTTTTTTTAAATAGAGATATTGGCCATCGTGATGCCAACCTTCTTCGCAACATTATTAGTAAGTTCCTAACGCCAGTTATCGGTGTATGTTTTTGCACCATGCAAGAGGCCGTCACTCAACGCTTCTAGTTCCTCCGTGGCCCACCACCTAGCACGCATTTTCAATAAATGCTAATTCTCCCGCAACGTAAGGCAAAACGCCGAGTTGGAGATAGAAGCAGAAAACGCCCCTGAAACAGGGGCGTTTCGATAACCACCGGGTGGGACGTTAACCTTGAAGTCTGATTATTGTTTTACAGCGCTGATGGTCTTTGCCAAGAGGCTCAATACTTGGCCGGTCTGTGTGTAATTGTTTCGCACGTTCCCAGCGGCGTCATGCCGTGAGATAGCCAGGACATAGTCGTAGGTTGCCGTTTCAATAAATATTTGTGTTTCTTCTGGCATCGAATATTTGGCCGTATGAAGTCCATTCACCACGGCCAGCGCTGACCCAATGGTTTGCGAAGAGTACTTCTTTTTAAAAGCGGCGATCAACTCTTCATTGCTTTGTACTCCGGACGGATGACGCTCATCAGGAGCTTTGACGATACTGACGCCGATGTCACACGACTGGCTCGTACTCACTTCCGACAAGCAGATAGTGTAGCTCGTATTCGCTGACAGAACGCTCCAGTTAGCCGGGTACTTAAAACTAAAACCACTGGTAGGTTCGGTAAACACCTTCCATCCAGCAATGTCCATTGAGGTTTGTTGAGTGGCAGACTTTTGAACCGGTTGATTGACTGCAGTATTCTTGCTAGATGGCGTTGAAAGAGAGGGCTTTGTACACCCCGCTCCCATCAGGGCGAGCAAGGCTGTTAGGAAGACGAGTTTCTTCATATCGGTGTTGGGTAAAGGCGTGTATGACTACTATACTACTACACAGTGTAGTATAAAACCGAATATTTGTCACGCGCACCAGCACCAACCGTGCCCTCGTCCTCGCAACCGCCTCAGTAACTTGAACCCCATCCGTCTCCGTGATGATCTGCTAGAGTTCTTTGACGTCGTTCTCGGATAATCCCGAGTACCAGCGCGTCTCGAAAGTAGATGGTTTTTGGCAATGTCGAGCATATAATCACCGTGCTATACTGGACTTATGAACATACAGAAAATTAACTGGGCGGGGTTACTAGTTGAGGATTTTGAGGCCGGAGTGAAGTTCTTCTCAAGTACACTTGGGTTATCTCTTGAAGAGCTGGACGAAGATAAACAGGTGGCACAGTTTAGACTATCTTCTGGACAACTCTTTGAAGTATTTGGTCCAAAAAATCGAGAGCGTAAGGAAAAGTATCGATTATTGAATGGCATAGCACTTGGCTTTGAGGTTGATAACCTAGAAGATGTTCGTAAGAAATTGGCCGCCGAGGGTGTCGAGTTTATTACAAATGTTGAATCTTCGCACCACGATAGTTGGGCCATGTTTTTAGGTCCAGAAAAAAAGTTATTCCAGATTCAACAATCAGCAAGTGCCAGGTTATCTTTGGCTTATACGTGTCTGTACGTATCCAACATGAATGAGTCAGTACAGTTTTACCAAGATATTTTAGGTCTAGAACCTGCTCACTCAGAAGAGGATCCTAAAGCAAGTAGCTGGTACGCCTTCAAAACGGGACAAACAGTTCTGGCATTGGAGAAAAATGGCGTAAAAAAAGAAGGGTTAAAATCAAAGGCTGAGAACCCTATACTAGTACAGTTCGCGGTCGAATCTCCACATAAACTTGAAGAATTGAATCAACAACTTGAAAGTCGCGGAGTAAAGTTATTAGAGCGTTCAAGACGAACTAACTATGGTCTTATTACTAATTTCTGCGACCCTGATGGCAATAAATTAGAAATTATTTGTCAGTGATTTAGTTTTTTAAACTCTACCCATGCCCACCCCCAAACCCACCAAAAAATTCGAAGGCTACTCCGACGCAGAACGCAGCGCAATGAAGGAACGCATCCTCGAGTTAAAAGCAGAATCCGAAAAAGCCGACGGTGAAAAAGCGGTCATGGCTTCCATCGCGAAAATGCCGGAACCGGACCGGACGATGGCGAAGAAAGTTCACGCACTTATCAAAGCTAACGCGCCGAGCTTGATGGCAAAAACGTGGTACGGTATGCCGGCGTATGCAGATAAGGATGGAAAAGTTGTTTGCTTTTTCCAGAACGCAAGTAAGTTCAAGTATCGATACTCAACGCTGGGTTTTCAACAAGACGCGAATCTTGATGAGGGGAATATGTGGCCGAATGCGTATGCGTTGTTGAAGATTACGCCGGCTGAAGAGAAGAAGATTGTGGCTCTGCTGAAGAAAGCAATTCAATAGTATGACCACAAAGAAATCTTCAAAAAAAGAACTCAGTATTCCTGCCTACAACTCACTCCAATCTACTGCCGATAAAAAAGTCTGTTTGCTCCTGATGAAAGAAATTGATGATGCTTTGAAAAAAGCTGATCGCAAAGTCTGGCACGGTGGTCCAGTTTGGTTTTTGGACGGTAATCCGGTGGCGGGATATTGGAAGCGAAAACAAGGCGTGCAATTGATGTTTTGGAGCGGGTGGTCATTTGACGAACCACAGCTGATGCCGATTGGCAATACCAAAAAGTACAAAGCGGCCGGTATTAATTATCTATCAGTCAAAGATGTGAATCTCGTTGACGTGAAACGCTGGCTTCGAAAATCAAAAACAATTCAGTGGGACTACAAAAATATTGTGAAGCGGCAGGGGAAGTTGGTGTGTTTATAAAGCGAAAGCTTATTTTAAGGCTAAAATAAGCACTTTTTCATTTTTTTTGATAGCTTTTACTCATAAACCTATCAAATTATATTGACTTTTATAGGTTTAAGTGATAAACTGTATACCTATGAAAGAATCCAGAGTTCGTATTGGTGATGCCGCTAAAGTGCTTGGGGTAACACCCCAAACATTGAGGAATTGGGAAAAAATAGGGAAACTTGTGCCTCAGCGTAGTGTTGGTGCACAGCGGTACTATGTTTTGGCGGACATCCAACGTTTGAAGATAGATGTGCCGAAACTAGCCTGGGTCTGGGCGGCAAGCGCTCAACCGGCGGTTATTCCTAATGACATGTACTGCGAGCGGCAGGATCGGTTTACGAGCCGGGTAGAAAAAATGGGGACGCTGTTGCTTCACGAACTTGGAGCTCAGACCCGTGATATCGTTTCACTCGTGACGCTCGTTGTCGGAGAAATTGGCGATAATTCCTTCGCCCATAATGCCGGTAACTGGCCGGATGTGCTCGGTGTATTTTTTTCTTACGACATCAATAAACGCATAATCGTTCTGGCTGATCGCGGACAAGGTGTCCGGCAAACGTTACAGCGTGTTCGGCCGGCGATTGCCAGCGATGTAGATGCGTTGCACGTAGCATTTACCGAAGTTGTGTCCGGTCGAGATCCGGAAAAACGTGGCAACGGTCTGAAAGTTATTCGCCAAGTGGCAGAAGAGCATCCGATAGGACTACTGTTTCGGTCGGGGATTGGCCTTGTCCAGATTCCGAAAGAAGCCGGCCAGATGAAAATTACAATGGCCAAAGAAAATATTCGTGGTGTCTACGCGGTCATTTCATTTTAACCACTCACATAAAAACAGTATGCAAACAATTTACATAAAAAAGTTCGGGACAGTTCTTGTTTCGCGTCCGGCCGGTGTCGAAGCGTTCCAGGCCATACGTCCCACCTTGGATGCCGATCAGCCGGTACAGTTGGATTTTGATGGCGTATTGACCGTGACGCCGTCGTGGTTCGATGAATTTTTAACCCAGCTCGCGGCGTATATGCGTGGGCAGGTTGATCTGATGCCAACGGACAATGCTTCGGTGCTGGCCGCCTTACCGATTTTGAGTACAGCGCGGCAAGATGAAGTCGCGGAGATTCTCAAGCGAGCAATCAAGCAAATGGGTTTGCCGCTGAGATCATAATGAGTACTCTTGATAGTGAGTGGTCAGCCTATTACGCGGCTACCCGATCACGGCCACCTCGTGAACTGATGGTTGAAGCGCTGGACTATCTTGACCGTCGCGAACAAGCGTTGGATCTTGGCGCTGGTGCTCTGAATGATACGAAGTTTTTATTAGCACAGGGTTTCGACGTGACAGCAGTTGATGTCGATCCAGGAGTCACTCAAGAGGCTCAGCGTATCATGTCTCCCGCCTTCCACCTTGTCATCAGTGCGTACGATCAGTATCAATTTCCATCAGAAACATTTGATCTGGTGTCCGCTCAATATGCCTTGCCGTTTAATGCTCCAGACACATTTGATCAGGTAATCGAGAATATCAAGAAATCACTTCGCGTCGGCGGTGTTTTTTGCGGACAGTTTTTTGGCGATCGGGATGAGTTTAAAACTCTTCGACACGGCATGACATTTTTGACTGCTGTTGAAGCACAAGCCCAGCTTAACGGATTAACAATTATGAAGTTCCAAGAAGAAGAAAAAGATGATCGCACAGCTACGGGCGGAAAAAAGCATTGGCATGTTTTTCATTTCATTGCTAAAAAGTAGAGTCAACCCATAGGAGAGATAGAAAGCAACTACCACGGTCAATTTTTTCTTTCGACACTGTAGGGACAATAGCATTTGACAATCCTTCCTTAAGGTATACTATTCCATTATTCAGGAAACGTTCAGGAATTTACCTTCATCATGTTGGAGTTTATCCGACGAAAACAACGTACGCGTCAGCTGAATTTCTTAGCTTCCAACCGGTCGCAAGGATCAACAAAGCTCCGGCGGCGAAGTATAGCGATTATCCTGTTGTTATCTGTCTTTTCGAGTCCGGTCCTATCAACCGGCTCGTTTGCCTTAATGGTCAAACCGAAAGAGCCAGTTTTTAATGATGGCAATGGAAATATGACTGGCAAGCCGTGTTCGACCGGAACGATAGATGGAAGCGCGGACGTCAATTGCACGGGCGCGGGCACCTACACGGTGCCGCTTGATATGCCGCCGGGCAGTAACGGTGTTCAGCCATCGCTGACGCTCAAGTACAACAGTTAGAGCGGGGATGGAGTGTTGGGGATGGGCTGGCAATTGAGCGGATTATCTAGTATTACGCGCTGCGCCGCCAATCCCGCCCAGACGGAGGTATCAAAGCCACGATAAACTATGATGCCAATGACCGTTTTTGTCTTGATGGTCAGCGACTGATTCCGGTTGCTTCAACTGGCGGACCGTCCGGGGCGGGGATTCAGGAATACCGAACTGAACCTGATACCTTTAGCCGTATTAAATCATTCGTCACGACGACGACTGGGGCTATGAATTTCACGGTTGAGACGAAAGATGGTCAGATTTTAGAATATGGCAACACGAACGATAGTCGAATTGAAGCGCTAGGTGTAAGCGATATGTCGGCTGTGGAACAACAGTCAAAAGAAGTTACGTCTCAAGACTTACTAGTACTGTTTCAGAATACATTGCCTGAATATGGTTTGGAGGCGGCACAGTATCCACGGAAGTGCTATTCATTAGCAGACCTGGTAGTGTTTCACCTCGATCTTGACTTGATCGAGGGCGCTGATGGGCAGTACCACCTGACACCGCTAGGACACGAAGAAAGGAAGTATCTTATTTTTCTGCAACGCGGTATCGCTGAGTCATTCAAACTGATAGCGCAACAGTCGACGGAGTAAGTCGACTGTTTTTCTTTGCTTCTTCCCAAGATTCACCGTACTATGAAGCTATGAGTTGGTACGTCTATATCGTTCGCTGCAAAGATACATCGTTGTATGTTGGTATTGCGGAACGCGTCGCCGACCGTGTGAAAAAACATAATCTCGGCACTGGCGCAAAGTACACGCGTAGTCGTCGGCCGGTAAAGTTAGTATTCAAGCATCGTTGTACAAACCATCGGGCTGCTGCTCAAGCCGAGTATCGAATAAAACAGTTATCACGACAACAGAAACTTCGATTGATTCGTGGTGGGTGGAAATACTTTACGTCACAGTAGGCTTGACAGGGAAGAGGTACTGGTCTATGCTTTTCGTAGACAAATGGTGGCTCGAAAGAAACCACTATGGCCAAACGACTCACGATGAAAGAACTTAGCGTATCCATTCAGCGATTAGGCCTCGAAATTCAATATTTACGAAGGGATTTCGTGCGTTTAGAAAATAGTCTCAATGCGAAATTTGATACAAAAATAGATGGCTTATATTCTCTGATGGATCATTATGTGAAGCGGACTGAGGACTGGCGGCAGGAACATATTATTTTGAAGGGGAGGCATGATCGAGTAACGAACACGTTGATACAGAAGAACGTCATTACCGAGCAAGAAGTTCAGTTATAAAGCCCAGTTAGAGCAGAGGCGACCCCATGGCTTTTTTTTGATATACTCTATTCACCATGTTACAAATAAAAAAACTCTTCAAAGGCATCGGCCCAGGCGTTGTCACCGGTGCGTCAGACGATGATCCGTCAGGCGTCATAACCTATTCGCAAACTGGTGCGCAGTACGGCTATCTTTTTTTGTGGTTAGCGCTATTTTCCATTCCGTTGATGATCGCGGTCCAGGAAATGTCGGCTCGGATTGGGATTGTCGCTAAACAAGGATTAGGTGAAGTCATCCGGCGTCATGTTTCAAAAAAAGTGGCTTTTGTTTTAGCGCTTGGTTTACTGATCGTGAACACGATTAACATCAGTGCCGACTTAAATGCCATGGCGGCGGTCATGAAACTGATTGTGCCCGGTGAAACAGTCGTGTTTCTTTTCGCTTTTGCGATTCTTATTCTCATTCTTGAAGTGGCAATTAGTTATGAGAAGTACGCGAACATTCTCAAATGGCTGACGCTGACATTATTTACCTATGTCATTGTAGTGTTCGTCACCAAGCAGGATTGGGGCGCGATCGCCTGGCACACCTTTATTCCAACCATTACGAACAGCAAAGAATCGTGGTACATCATTACCGCTATTCTCGGCACCACGATTTCACCCTACTTATTTTTCTGGCAAGCATCTGAAGAAGTAGAAGAAAGTTCGTTGCTAGAAAAATTGTCGTTTCGCAACAACCTGAAGAAAAAAATTTCCGCTATGCGCCGCGATACGATGACCGGCATGATCCTGTCGAATGTGATTATGTTCTTCATTATCGCAGCTGCGGCGGGCACGTTGCATGCGGCAGGCATTACGAACATCACCAGTGCTGAACAAGCGGCTTCGGCCCTCCGTCCTGTTGCCGGGTCCTTAACCTTCACGCTCTTTGCGATTGGTATTCTCGGTACGGGGTTGTTAGCCATCCCAGTGCTCGCTGGTTCAGCAGCATATGCAATGGCTGAAGTGTTTCAGTGGCGCGAAGGGTTAGGAAAAAAGTTTAAAGAAGCCAAGGCGTTCTACATCATGATTGCTGTGGCGATTTTGGGCGGCGCGGTCGCGACTATGGTCGGGACGAACCCGATTCAATTTCTCATTTTAGCGGCAGTCCTGAATGGTTTACTAGCGCCGGTCATGCTGTGGTACATCATCCGCTTATCGGCCGATAAAAAAGTGATGGGCGGTCACATCAGCGGACGAGTGAGCTTGACCATCGGCTGGCTGACATTCATCCTGATGACCGCTTCCGGCGTTTTGACCATCATCCAACTGTTCCGCTAACATGCCGGCTCAGACCAATTGGCATGCACTAGCGGTCGAAGAAGTTTTTCAACATCTGGCCAGTGGTGTGAATGGATTAGCTGCTGAGGTTGTAACTGAACATCGTCAGCAGAGCGGTACTAATACTTTGCCGCCGCCGCAGTTACCCAGCGGCTGGAAGATTTTTTTCGGCCAGTTCAAAAATCCACTGGTCTTTATTTTGTTGGTTGCAGTAGCCGTTTCTTTTTTTCTTAATGAAATACGCGACGGCGCAGTTATTCTTTTGGTTGTTGTTTTGAACGCCATCATTGGTTTTCGGCAAGAACAGCAGTCCGGTTCGGCGGTGCAAGAACTCTTACATATGAATATCACGACGGCTCATATCGTGCGCGATGGGCAGGAACGTGAGCTAGCGATTGATGAGATTGTGGTTGGTGACATCGTGATCCTTGATACTGGCGACAAGATTCCAGCTGACGGGCGGTGGATTGAAGTTTACAATGTTCGGGTTGATGAAGCGAGTCTCACTGGCGAGGCGGTGCCGGTTTCGAAACAAACCGATCCGGTGGCAAAGGAACATGTTTTGCCTGAGCAGGGTAGTATGGGTTGGCGCGGGACAACAGTGGTCGGTGGACGAGGACGGATCGTGGTCACGGCCGTGGGTGCCCAAACGCGGTACGGGAGCATCGTCACCAGTTTAGAAAGCATCACTGACGTCAGCACGCCGTTCCAAAAAAAGTTGAACAGTTTTTCACGCAACTTGTTACTCGCCACGATTGGCCTCGGCGCGATCGTGTTCATACTCGGTAGTGCTCGCGATCTATCATTTGAACAGGTGTTCTTGCTTACCGTCAGCATGATTGTCTCAATTATTCCTGAAGGCTTGCCGGTCGTGATTACCATGTCGATGGCCTGGGGGATGAAAGCTATGGCCAAGCGCAACGCCGTTGTGCGTAAATTATTGGCGGTTGAAACGCTGGGCGCTGTAACAGTCGTGGCTACTGATAAAACAGGCACGCTCACCTTTGGCGAAATGATGACTCAGCGGATTTGGGTTGATGGACGGACATTCACTGTTTCTGGGCGTGGCTATCAGTCAGACGGACAATTTTCAGTTGCTGGAAACGTTGTATCAGCTCGCGAGGAAGCGGGATTAACCATGGCTTTGCGGATTGGCGTCTTGAACAACGACAGCCGGTTTACCGTTGACGCTGAGAATCAGCCTTTGCCCGTTGGCGATCCGACAGAACTAGCGTTACTTGTCGCCGGAGCGAAAGGTGGCTGGATCCAGCACGAATTGATAACCGTTCATCCACGGCTCGGAGAAATTCCGTTTGACGCCCGCTATAAACACATGGTGACGTGGCATCGTCAGCCCGACGGCATCTTGGGTACGATCAAAGGCGCGCCAGCTGAAGTCCTATCGCAATGTCAAACCATTTGGACCGCGGCCGGTATTCAGCCATTGACCGATGACAAGCGCCAAGAAATTATTCATGTTTTTGAAACATGGGCCGAAGAAGCCTTACGTGGTTTGGCGGTCGCCCAAGCTATTTGGACCGATGAACCGCGCGTCAATACCGCGGAACGCGTAGATCGAGAATTTACCTTTGTCGGATTATTTGGTTTAGCCGATGCCGTTCGTCCGGAAGTATCGCAGACCATTGCCGATATGCACCAAGCTGGTGTCCGGACGATTATGCTGACCGGGGACCATCAAAAAACCGGATTGGCCATTGCTCGGAGTATTGGTCTGGTTCAGTCAGGGGGGTCGATGGTACTCCTTGATGGGAGTGAAGTAGACAAACTGTCTGATCTCCAACTCTCGGCGAAATTAACCACGGTGCGAGTAGCTACTCGCTTAACGCCAGATCATAAATTACGCATTGCCCGCCTCTTGAAACAGGCGGGCGAAGTTGTGGCTATGACTGGCGACGGCGTAAACGACGCGCCGGCACTGCTGGAGGCTGACGTGGGCGTGGCTGTCGGACGGACCTCAAGCGACGCGGCCAAAGAAGCGGCTGACGTTGTCCTGGTTGACGGAAATTATTCAAGCATCGTTGCCGCGATTACCGAAGGTCGGCGGATTTATCGCAATATTCGACGGGCATTGGTGTATTTGCTGGCTTCCAATTTCGGTGAGTTAGGGTTGATTATCATGACCTTGCTCATCGGATTGCCATTGCCGTTGTTACCAACCCAAATTATTTGGTTGAACGCGATTACCGATCCGTTCTTAGGCATCTCGCTCGCCCGCGAGCCGATTAGTCCGATGGTCATGAAAGAACAACCGCATAATCCGCGATTGCCATTGATCACTCGGGCCGTCTGGCAGCGGATTATCGTGGCCGCAACCACGCTGGCGGCCAGTAGCTTAGGAATCTATCTGATAGTCCAAGGTTCAAGTCGAAGCGAAGTGGAAATTTTCGGCGTTACGCTCACGACGTTAGCGTTTGGCGAATGGGTTCTAGCCATTACTGCTCGCTCGTCGATTCGTTCAACATTTTCACTAGCCGTACCAAATCGAAGTTTACTCGTCTCGTTCTTGGTGGTAGCACTTTTACAAGTGGCGATTTTGTATGTCCCGCCATTAGCTAAGCTATTTCGGGTTGCACCACTGTCGATTAGTGATTGGCTTCTGGTTATTCTCGGGGTGCTGCCCGTACTTCTCGTCGAGGAATTCCAAAAATGGCGCCTGCGCCGGCATTACGTCCATCGTTCAGTCATTAAACTGCCAGCTGTATGAAAACTCGAAAGATTATTCTGAGTCTTGCCATTGCTCAACTAGTTTTGTTCGCGATTGAAATCATGACCCAGTATGATACATCTGTACGTCAATTCGCCCTGGCCCTGACGAACATTGCCGTAACGGGTGCGATAGTCTTAGTAGAACGCTGGCTCAACAAAAAAAGTTCGCAACTGTCCTGGATAACAATACTCTTTGTGGCCGGCGCCATTTGGCTTGACGCACTGGGAAATTTCCAGCACATGTACGCCGGGTTCTGGTGGTGGGACCGGGTAACGCATACGGTCGGGGGAATGGCACTGAGCGCTGGGTTCATTGACTACTTTGGATCACTCGCCCGTCGTCAAGCTATTGTGGCGTCGACATCAGTGGCCATCTGGCTTGGCTTCCTCTCAGGTCAACTCCTAGGCGCAATCTACGAAATTAGCGAATGGCTTGGTGATTATTGGTTCCATACTGAACGCGTTCGGGGACAGTACGATACGCCGCATGATTTATTTCAGAATTTGGTGGGGGGATTGATTGTATTGTTTATTTTCTGGCTGAGTAGAAAAAGAAAGCTCTAGCGTTCTCAGTCTAAGGTTTCGATGGGGGTTTTGAATTATCCATAAACGCCGTGTACAAACAGAGTAAAACTTGCTAGACTCGCCTTATGTCACCCGAAACACTACGCACTATTAGTCAAATAGTAGAGCCGGTACTCAAAAAAAACGACGTGGAATTCGCCGGCATTTTTGGTTCCTTTTCGCGCCACGAACAAAACGCGGATAGCGACATTGATGTGGTCATTCGGTATGCCCAGCCAACTGGCCTTTTCGCGCTGGTTGGACTATCGCAAGAATTGTCGGCTCTTACCGGACGGCGAGTAGACGTAGTCTCTGAAAAAGCTATTCACGCGTATCTCCGACCAAATATCGCCAAAGATTTACATGTCATCTATGGACAAAGACGGTATTTATAGTCGCCACATTCTCGATGCGATCGCGAAAATCGAGAAGTATGTTGCTGGTCTAGATCAAGATCAATTTTCGGCAAATGATTTAGTTCAAGATGCGGTGGTTCGAGAACTAGAAATCATTGGCGAAGCCGTCAAGCGATTATCAGAGCCGTTTAAAGTCAAATCACCGCAACTCCCATGGAAAGCCATTGCTGGCACGCGTGATGTGTTGATCCATGATTATATTAGCGTTGATGCGGAAATAGTTTGGAAGACAGTACAAGATGATTTGCCAATTCTGAAAAGTGTTCTCACGTCATCTACCTTGTAATGTCAGATTTTGACTCGTGATTTGCTTCAGAATTTGGTCGGCGGGTCAATCATCCTCATCATTTTTTTTGCGGTGAGGAAAAATAAGCACATCAAAGCTAGGTAGCTGAAATTTCGAAGGCGATGCTCTAGGATTTAATTATGACCGAAAGATTTGAACAAGACTTTCACGAAAATAGTCCTGACTTCGATCGAGAAGTGAAGCAGGTAACTCATCGTGATTATAAATCTTATCTTAACCTTTTTAACCTACCAGAAGATAATTTAGCTAGAACTGGAACTGTTGTTGATTTAGGAGCCGGTTTATCCAGTTTTACCGAAGAGGCAAGAAATAGATTTAGTATATTACGTGCGGTCGCCGTTGACCCCGTATACGAATTAATTAAAACAAATCCAGATATAACACCGGATCAACTGGAAATACAAAGTGGAGTGCGCTTAGACCTTAATCCTTCTTATCGAAACGAGGGCGATGGTGAGTCATTTGATGCGGATGTATATCAACGTGAAACATCTCGTTATTTCAATCATTTTGTTGAGGAGGTAAGGGAACATCCGAGTGAATATATTAATGCATCTCATAAACAATTACCTCTTGAAAATGAATCTGCTGATTTAGTGCTTGCAAGTAACAGTATACTGCGCTCGGAAAACCCACCATCAGTTATTCAGAGAGCTTTACTTGAAAGTATACGAATACTCAAAACGAACGGTGAAATCAGAATTGCTGGAAATATGGCATGTTTTGAATTCAATCCTTCTTCCAACAATGTCGAACTTTGGTATAATGGCACGCTAGTTCCTGGTGGATCATGGGTAAAGGAGCTCGAGCAAACTGGTCATTATTCAGATCCTGAACTCATGAAGGTGATGGTGAGCTTAGAACAATCAGGGGTACATTTTTATGGTGTTATCGCGAGCGCTGAACAAGATGGTAAGGTTGTGCATAGATTCGATACCTTGATTTTACGGAAAGATAATAAAAATCCAGCTATACGAAAGCCAGAACCAGAAACGGTACAGCGTGAATTACGAAAACTACAATTTCAGCAAACAGATGGATTTAATATACCGACAGTTATAGAGAACCGATAATGTCTGGATACTACATTGCCTGCGAAACTTCAGCTAGCACTACCCGCGAACGTTAAACGTATTATCACGGTGAGGCTGGATTCAACCCCCTAACGCAATATTCTAGTGAGTAAGTAATCGGGGAAACACTTCATTTGGCATCTCGAAGTTCAAGACTTTTCTTGGTCTCCCA
>JAYUIJ010000061.1:0-22947 GCA_043766165.1 Candidatus Kerfeldbacteria bacterium | reverse complement strand
TGAACATCGTCTGAATACTAGACCGAGAAAGCGTCTGGGGTGGAGAACACCACTAACAGTCTTTACTCAGGGTGTTGCACTAAAACATTGAATCTAGCTTGGATAAATGTATGCACGTGATCAGACATAAATGAAGTCGCTTCCGCATGCCGAAACGGACGATGACTACCGATTGGAATGATGACTAATTCTTTCTTCTCCGAACGAATAGTGTCCATGACCACCGCGGAATTCTTTTCACCCACAATCGCATCGTGACTACTCTGTAGTAGCAACGTTGGCGCAGTTACTTTTGATAAAGATGGCATCACCACATTTCGCGCAAACGTAGCGGTCGAAATAATTCCGTCAATCGGCCAGGCTGTCGACGAACCAACTTGTTCTGCTTGGACTCGCTCTTCTGGCGTTAAACCTTTCTTTGGAAAGTACGGTGTAAATAATTTTAATCCACGTAAAATAATTCCCTGTAACACTCCCCCACCTTTGTACGATAACGCTGGGTTCACAAGCACGACACCATCAACGTGCTCACGTTCTACCACATCAAGTGCCAAAACGCCGCCGAATGATGAGCCAACGAGTATAATTTTTTGACAGTGCTTACGTAGCTCCTCAATTCCCTGATGCACCGACGCTTGCCAATCTTGAATAGTGGCCTGCCGCAGTGATGATAAATCTTGTCCATGCCCAGCTAACCGGATACCGTGAACTGTGTAGCCATGTCCATGCAACAGTTTGCCAAAAGCCCGGTAGTCGCCAATTGAACCACCGTAGCCGTGAATTACAAGTATCCCAATTTCACCACCACTAAGTTGAAATGGTTGTGCACCTAGAATAACTGGAGCTTGTGTTTGAGCCTGTGATTGCATACCAAAACGTAATTACACGATCATCAATTTTCTGGAGCCGATGGTCGGGATTGAACCGACGACCTCTGCTTTACGAAAGCATTGCTCTGCCACTGAGCTACATCGGCTTAAGACAATTGACGAGCATACAGGACTGCTTAAAGCCGCACTGACGATACCGTATTAAGACATACACGTCAACCCAGAGCCGCCTAAGCCACTACTTAGCCACCGCTTGGCCGGTTTTACTGTTCCAGCGCAATCGCGAATCAAAAACCATGACCCGGGACGATTTGAGCTGCTCGGTGATGTAATCATCAACTTGCGGCGCCAGTATAGTAATCTGCAAGAGATGAACTTGATCCTGTCCATCAACTGTTTTGCGTTCGAGCGGCTGAATAATGTGATAACCGTATTTGGTGTGAATCACGTCACTAATATCATTGATGCCGACACTAAAGGCCGCATCGTCAATTTCCTTCACCTGCTCCCCTTGCGTTACAAATCCTAAGTCGCCGTTGCTTGCACCGTAAGCATCTTCGCTATACTTCTTCGCCAATTCACCAAACTTTTTGGGGTCAGCTTTAACTAAAGCTAAAACTTCGTCAGCTTGTTTCTTGGCCGAACCACTTAGTTTTACATCAAACGATAACTTTTCTTGTAGTTTATCGCGCAACATCACCGAGCGGATAACATTCTGCTTAAATTCATCAAGTGACCAGCCGTAGAGTTGTTTAATTGTCGAGGCAACTTGATCGGGGTTACCATTTTGTAACAATTGCGCTTGGTAGGCTTGTTCAACATCATTCGTGGAAACGGTAATGCCAAACTTTTTGATCAACTTTTCGCTTTCTAATGTCCGAACCATTTGAGTGACCGTTGTCGCACCACTATTCTGTCCCGTCTGATACGTACCTGAAGTCGTACCAGCTAAATATGTATTATAGTGTTCAATCGCGGTTCGCTTGTTCAAGAAACTTGCGACTGACAACGGCCGCCAATTCAATGTGGCAATTGGCAGTGGTGTAAAGCGGATGACCGCTTGCGTTTTCGCACCCTGCCAGTGCAACATATAGACGCCTACAACAAGCACCACATACCAAATAACAAGCGCCAAAATAACAATGATCATTGTCCACCAATACCAGCGGCGATGGAAGGTTGGTTGGGAAACGAGTGGTAGGTCGGTCATGCTTTTGTAGTTGAGTCAGTTGATCGGGGTCCAAAGAAATATTCCCACCAGCGTTGCGGGTGGCTGAGCGGCGTTTTTGTCTGCTCCGTATTACCGGATGCAGCGCCAGGCGTATTGGTACTGAGATTGCTATTGTTCGGCGGCACGACAATGACTTGTTCATCGCTCTTCTTTAATCCTAGTTGTAACCGCGCTTCCTGTTCTTGGAATGTTGGGCTACCAAGATAATCAATCAAATCTTGTAGTTGCTGTTGGCGCTTTTGTTCAACTGCAACTTCACTGTGTAAGCGCTGGACTTGTTGTCGAACATTGTGACTATTAATCAGTTCACGAACGATGGCCACACTGAATGAAATAAATAGTACGCCACCAATCACCACAATCCACCAACTGGGTTGCTTAATCCACGGAAGTGAGCTAGACGTCTTCTTGGGCATGGGAGTTTTTTCCTTGTTTACGCAGTAATCGTTCAACGCCTTCCGGACCAAGTTCGGTCTTCAACCGGTCAACGACTTCCAGAAGTTCAGCCGCGCTGAGGTCGCTGGGGTTTTTAGCTTTGGCTTGACGCTGGACATCAGTAATCAATTGTTGCAATTCCACCGGGCGCTGGACATCTTCCAATTCTAAATTTGTATTGTTTCCGGCCGTCTGCAAGACAATCGATCCGAAACGAAATATAGTCGGCCACATACCTTTGACCGTATAGCGGACATCTTGAATTTTATCATACGTCGCTTCGGCTACATTCCGTTCGAAGAAACCATGTTGATCAATGTCGATAACTCGCTGCGTTGTGACAACTAAAATGTTATTGCGCCAGACATACAGGCCGCGGATTACAAGAACCACACCGATAATAAGAAAAACAACGAACCCCCCGACCCCCCACTGCCCATGCCGAAACCACCAGGCCAGGAAAAAGAAATCGAGCAGAATCAAAAAACCACCCAGACCAACCGCCGGCACGATTGTGACCGGATGACGTCGCACAATCCGGAGGGCGTCTTCTCCGTTTTGCAATTGTTTGGTAAGATAGTCGTTGATATTCATCCCGTTAGAAGCGACATAGATAGTGAGTTGAGGAAAAGCATGCTAGGTAGTATTCATTAGGAACGTTAGACAATATTTATTTTTTCTCGCTTCTAGCGGGATTCATTCCATTATTTCTATGAAGCAACGCACCATGCGTCGAATCGTCATTGTCGCCTCAATCATCATGGTTATTAGTATGCTGGGGTTTACACTACTGCCCTTGTTCAGTTAGTGCTTAAGAACCGCCAAGTAGGCAGCCGGCGGAATATCCACTTTCCCAAACGACTTCATCCGGGCTTTGCCCTTCTTTTGCTTCTCTAAGACTTTCCGTTTTCGTGTTACATCACCACCGTACAATCCGGCCGTCACGTCTTTTCGCATCGCCGGTAAATGCTCGGAAGCGATTACTTTCCCACCAATCGCCGCCTGAATTTTTACTTCAAATTGTTGGCGCGGGAGAATTTCTTTCAGCGACTCAGTCACTTTCCGACCGGCCCGCTGCGCGGCATCACGGTAAATAATCGTTGCTAACGGTTCAACCGTATCGCCGGCCACCACAATATCCATGCGAACCACATCAGCTTCGGCATACCCATCAAGTTCATAATTTAAAGAAGCATATCCAGCCGTAACGCTCTTCAGTATATCATAATAATCAACCAAAATTGAGGCTAGCGGAATGGTGAAATGGAGTAGCGCTCGTTCAGCATCAATATACTCTAGGTCAACAAATGTCCCGCGGCGTTCCTGCGTTGCTTGCATAACAGGACCAATCGTCGTACTCGGCGTCACCACACTGAGTTTCATCATCGGTTCCTCAATTCGATCAACGGTCGACATGTCTGGTAATTGGAGCGGACTACGGATCACCAGTGGCTCAGAATTGCTTTTTTGAAAAACGTGATAGCCGACGGATGGTACCGTCACTAAAATATTCATTCCATATTCGCGCTCAAGACGTTCGCGAACAATGTCCAAATGTAATAATCCTAAAAATCCACAACGGAATCCAAAACCTAAAGCTGGTGATTGTTCCGGTTCGTAGGTTAACGAGGCATCATTGAGTCGCAGTTTTTCCATCGCCTTCCGGAGTTTTGGATAATCGTCACCAGCGTTGGTAAATATTCCAGCGAAAACCATCGGCGGTAATTGACGATACCCTTCGAGCGCGCCAACTGTGGGCGGATGGACCGTAACGGTATCGCCGACGCGGGCATGCGCGACATCTTTTAGGCCGGTCACAATGTACCCAATTTCCCCCGCTTGTAGAACTGGTGTCGTTTTCCGTTTCGGTGTAAACGTTCCCACATCAAGTGAAAGTGAATCTGTTTTGGTGGCAATATAGTGAACGTGCTGGTTGGCTTTTGTTTGCCCATCAATAACACGGACAAATACAATAACGCCCTGGAACGAATCAAACGTCGAATCAAAAATAAGTGCTCGCAGTGGCGCGTCAACATTTCCTGTAGGCGGTGGAACATCTTTCACGACGCGGTCAAGAATATCCGTCACGCCAGTCCCCGCTTTGGCGGAGGCACGAATGATCGTGTCAGCTTCGACACCAAGAAGTTTAACTAAGTCTTCAATCACCTGTTCCGTTTCGGCATTTGGTAAATCAATTTTGTTGACGACCGGAATTATCGTTAAGCCTTGGGCTTTGGCTAAATCTAAGTTGGCAAGTGTCTGCGCCTGAATCCCCTGCGTCGCGTCAACAACTAAAATTGCGCCTTCAACGGCCGCCAGTGAGCGTGACACCTCATATTGAAAATCAACGTGGCCAGGTGTATCGATCAGATTTAACTCAACACCTTTCCACTGCATCCGTACCGGCGCCAATTTTACTGTAATCCCCCGTTCTCGTTCAATGTCCATCGAATCCAATAACTGTTCCTGCATTTCACGCTTCGCCACTGTACCGGTAACTTCAAGAAACCGGTCGGCTAAGGTCGATTTACCATGGTCGATATGGGCAATTATGCAGAAATTTCTTATGGATGAGAGTTCTTTCATACTTATCCGTTATCGTTTTTACTAACCCGGAAAAAGTGATTCAAGCCGCGCGTAATCAACGACACTTCTTCAAATTTAAATAAACTAGCTAAGGTTACGAAGACAATAATCCCGACAATCGAGCCAGCGAACCCTTGGACGAAGACGCCGATACTACGTTCTAACGTAAACCCAAAAGCCACGGTCACTGGCTTCACCGCTTGCACGGCCACGGCCATGATAATACTCATCCCAATAATTTTCATGGTCGACAAGAAAATCGTATCTTCATCCAAATGACCAACCCGTCGATGTAAGGCAACGAACAGCCAGCCAGCGTTAATCATGCTGGAAATGGTGAACGACAAAGCTAAACCGCGAATACCCATGTGCATACCTAAAAATATTGATCCGAGAATATCCAACACGACCGCAATCATGGTAATGCGCACCGGTGTACGCGTATCTTGCATGGCGTAAAACGAGCGGGCTAAAACGGGAATCAACGACTGCGCAAAAAATGAAATAGCAAAAAAACCAAGCGTCTCTGCGGTAGCGATGGTATCAGTCCAGGAAACGCTGCCCGTGCCGAAGGCAATCCGAACATACTGGGCGCGTAATTGAATAAACAGGACCGTAATCGGAATGATGATAAATAAAATCTGCCGCACGATTTGCGAAAATTGTTTGATGAATTCTTCTTTTTTTCCGGCGGCTAGTAACTCAACAAAGGTGGGAAACGCCACCGTGGCCAATGAAACGCCGACGATGCTGCTGGGAAAATCTTGGAGAATGTTCGCCCGACGGAAAATGGTTAAGCTAGCTGGACCAATACGCGTCGCGATCGGAACGTTGACGAGTTGGTCGATTTGGGTGACTGATTGGCCAATCGTTCGTGGCAACAGTAAGCGACCAATTTGACGCACGCCGGGATGATTCCAACCCGCCGTCTTGCCAAAACGCCAACCTATCCGGTAGGCAGCAATAGCTTGAATTGTACAGTGCAAAAAAGCTCCCAGCACTGCGCCCCAAGCCACACCGGCCGCGCCAATGTGCGGCGTTAAAATCATCAACCCTAAAATTGCTCCGAGGTTATTCATAATCGGCGCGATCGACACCGCCAAAAACTGCTTTGAAGCTTGCAGTACGCCAGCAAAAACATTACTGACCGCGAACAGTAACATGTTCATGGACATAATCCGCATCAGCGTCACGCTCTCGCGAACCGCCGCCTCGCCAAATTTATCGCCAACCAAGAGATGAATAATCGGCTCAGCCGCGACGAGCAGCAATACGCCAAGAACAGTAAATACCAAAACAATAATATTGAGAATAGAACGAGCAATTTGCCACGCCTCATCTTCGTTGTTCTTCTTGTAGGCAATGAACACCGGAATGAAGGCCGTCAGTAACGAACCTAAAATCAGCGTCCCATAAATAAAATCAGGAATCGTAAATGCAGCGTAGATCGGATCAGCGCCCACCGTCCCAAAATGCCGCGCGATTAACCACTCGCGACCAAAGCCAAGAATTTTACTTACAATCCAGCTCGAGCTAACAATAATCGCCCCACCGAAAATCGTCGTCTGCAATTTCAACCAAAGTTTTTGCCACATACGTTGCGATAGTATGACATTTTCGGGACTGACTTGCAAGTGACTCCACCCCCGTGAAGATTCCTACTTCCATTGTTTTGAACGGACTAGACTTTCCATGACTCTCGATACTTAGAACGTGCCCCTCCTCATGTTGCTATCACGAAGTTCTTAAAGGAATGTATGTAACTTGTTGGACATTAAATCATGAGGAGGGGGTTGCCAAAAAAACACTTGCTCTGACTGGACCAGGAGCGGCGCACACTCTATGTTAGCCAATGGAGGAATTCACCTTGCGATGAAACATTGTCTACTATTGAGTACGAACTTCACTGATCCAGTCACAACAAGCGTTACGTTCACTATGCTATCTCGAATATATTTTGTCAAAACTCTCAACCTTGCTTGAAACGATGTGGGAGCACATCATCTCAAGTAAGGTGGTCCATGAAAATATTTCCCATGGACCGAACACACTCACCTGCTGCAAAATTCTTTTGAATTGATCACGGAACCGCGCCGTGATACTTCACTTGCCAAACCCAAACGCCGAAGAGAAGTACGATGGCGAAGAGGATGATCAGCGGCAAGATATTTGGCCTATGATACTTCATGGCCATCCCTGCTATGAAGTAGCGAATGAACCGTCGCTCTCATCACTGGTGACGGCATCTTTATACAAAAACCAATCATCAGAGTCATCATCCTGTTCCGCATCCATCCGGGCGATTTCTTGTTCGTTCGCTTCCATTTCGCGATCGATATCGAAGATGAGCGAATACTGGTTTGCCGCCTCAATGTATTCACCAACCGAACTGGCGTCATCTTCGTTACGAAGTAGGAGCTGATGCTGATAATCACGTTCGTCATCATGTCGCTTCTTCTGCTGACGATCGACAACATACATCCCGTGATCAAATCGCCACGCCCGCATCAACAAACCATGGTTGTTCGGATGACCCTGAGGCTTCGGCATCGGCGGACGTCCGCACTTACCGCGAGCGCCGTAGGTGACGTTGTCAAGTTTGATGAGCTCGGGCTTGGTTTTACCAGCCAGGTCATCACGAACTTCTCGCTCTTCGGCCATTAGAAGACCGATGATATTGACACGATCGACGTCCTCGACGCTGACGTCGTACATATCGTCCGTGCCCTCATCGTACATCAGGTCGTATTCGTAATCCTCCCACAACTCATCGGATGATACTGGCAACCAATACGGCACATTCGCCTCCTTGTCGGCCTGCGATGATAGATCAACAAAAAAGTAGAAACTTTTCTATGCAACAGGTTGTAAAGATCATCGGGAAGTTTTCCCTTCCGCTATCCCGAGTATGTACGGAACAGTGGAAGAGTAACTGCTACTGCTCTCGAGATGTCCGTTTCCGAACAGCTCGAGTACAGCACCGGAAGAGAGGAATCAGTTGATTCGTCTCTTCCGGATATAAAAGTGCAAAATCTACAAGTCGCGAGTTCGCATCTTGGCGGTGGTTTGCGTATCACCGTATATTGCGAATAGTATCGTATTGATCAAGATGATCCAAAACACCCAACTCATCCGATCGACCATGTAGCCCGTTGCTTGTCTGGCCTGATCATAACTTATGACCGCCAGAATGACGGTTGTCGCCATCCCGAACAAAGCGGTCATAAGGGCGACAACTCTTGTGCGTCGGGTCAAACCAGCGCCGATGGCCATTATCAAGGCCACACTCAGGTAGAGTACGCTAACTCGATTGAGGCTGGCATACGCAAAGCCAACTGACCAACCGAGGAGCAACGACATGCCCATCAAGACAAACATCAGTACGTTGCGCTTCATAGCACCTTCCTGGTGAAAGTTAGCGACTTGCCTTGACACGTTCGAGCCAGGCCCGAATGATCTGGATGTCCGACGACCTAAGAATAAACATGTCGACACCCTTTTTCCTCAGCTCGTCATCATCTTCGACCGGAATACAGCTCCCCATCAAGGCAAAGGCACCGTTGAATTCAGGGTTGCTTTTCATCTGTGAAGCCACCTCCCATCCAGACATACCTGCTGGCGCGACTCCACAAATGATCACGTCCGGGCGAAAAGTACGAGCAACGTCGATGCCGTTTTCACCAGTGGCGGTGTCATGAACATGAAACCCTGCAGCTTCGAGCAACTGTCGAAGAAGAATCCGTTCGACACCGTCATCAATCAACAAGACTTTCATGACCACCTCATGTCTTGACCCTCAAGACGTAGGCCGGAAATACTCCGGAGTTTTTTAACAGTGCAATCAGTAGAGCGACTCTCGAGCAGTCTATTCTAGAATAGACTGCTCGAGAGTCGGGAGGAATCATGCATGGCATGTCCCCCCTGGTTTTTTTGCGTTGAAAGAGCTAGGGAAAACTGTATTGCTTTTTCACACTACACCACCTTTCGATACATTTCTGCCGCCGTTCTTCGTCCGGTCAGTAGAGACGTTGGTTTGGGTTGGAGGCGCTTGGGCTAACTAGGCAGCGTGCTGCTTCTTCTTCGAACCGCCCTGCGACGAGCCCTTCATGGCCGCCCGCAGAGCACGGTCTGCCTCCGACTTCTCCACCCTGTCGGGGTTGCGGCGAGAACCCTTTCCCGGTGCCTGATTCTTGTCGGGACCGAGATACGCAATGTGCGTCCCCGGGGTAGGCTGAACGTTGATCGCCGACACCGTGTTCAACAGGCGCTCGACGGCCTGCTCGAGACCACGCTGCCGGTAGAACTCCTTGATCTTGTCGAAGACACTGTCGAGCTGTTCATCCAGAGCATCGACGACCTGCTGGTCTTCGCCCCTGTTGCGAGCCCGATTCAGCTGCCCACTCAGCGCCAGTCCCAGACGCTCGAAGTGGTCGATCTTGCCGGCCAAGTCAAGCGCCTCGATGCGTGCCTGTTCGGCAGCGTCACGCTCGAACTTGATCTCGATGTCCCGCTCCTTGTACAGGCGATGGAGACGATCATTGGCCATCTTCAGCTGCCTCTCGAGCTGGCGATTCGTACTGTCCACCTTGGACTTGGCGTACAGCGTGTTGAACCGAACCTCGGCGTTGGCAATCTTCTGCGAGTTCGTCAGCGTCTTCGTGGCCATGACTTCCTCCTTGGAATGTGCCCGAGGTGGGCGTGGGTAGCAAAGCGCGATGCTTTGCCAATGTGTGAATTGTGAAACGTTGGTGTTTATGTTCTTCACTTGAAACCATAATTATGTTTACGATCTCGAGTGAAGAGAGAGGTTTATAGGAGAGCCTCTCGATCCTTGGCGATATTTCTATCGCCTCAGGCACGGTTGCCGATGAAGGTCAGTTTCATCATCACCTGAACAATCAGGTTAACCACCGAAATGAACATCCAAGCCGAGATGGCCAGCTCGATCACCGGCCAAAGACCATCCATGATCTGAACAAACGGTCTATGAACCAAGATGTACGCCGCGAGTCCAATAATGTATAGACCCGCTCGCGTGCGACGGGAGTTCCCAAAATAGTGTTCGAGAATAGTCATTGCTTCCCCTTTCGCCTGAACTACATGGTTGACGTTGATTGAATTCTGAAGAGCAATTCCCTTGAAACGATGAGCAGTCTCATCACCTCGAGGGAATCCAGTACCATGCACATTCGTTCAGGTACTGGAGAAATTCGTTGGGAGGCGGCGTATGGATAACGACGCCTCCCATTTTTTTATTCCGTCGAGCTGAGCTCGACGAGCTAAACCATCATCGGAGCACGCCAGCCACCGGGACGGATCGGACGCGGACGACGCGGATTGAAGACCGACGTTGACGTCGCCGCCTTGACCCCGTGGAAACGAGGCCGTTGTGAAGCATCCATCGCCTTGGCTGCCTGAATCGTTTCGTCCTTGAAGCAACCCGCCAAACCCATCCGATCGAGACGCACGATGTATGCTGCCCGCTCTGCGGTCATAACTGCCTCCTTGGCTTTCCGTATGTTTCCGCATACGGTCGGTTGTCGAGCTCAGCTCGACCAGACTTTTGTAAGAACACATCGGGAGGCAAGCGTGACCAGCACCACTTTTCATCCGAGACAGTTTCTCGGCAATCACGATATGTGTGAAAAGTGGTGCTGGTCGTGCCATGTATTTGATCGACCGAAGTCAATCACACAGCGGTGTCCTCAAGATCTGGCTTCAGAAGTCGAAACCTCTTTGGCTAAACCTATCGGACGGCTGGTGCGCATCCATGCTTGCGCTGATGCACAACCAGTGCTTTATTCAACAGTCCTGTTCCGAAGAACATTCCTGGTGAACTCCCCTCCCTATGCGTTGTTACAAGTTGAAAGATTTAAGATTAAAGAATTAAGTTGTAAGGTTCGAAGTTTCGTCTTGTAGCCTGTCAGCCGTAGAATGGCAGAGGCTGAGACTCATCAGTACCGATACACATCGGTAAACTTCGAGGGTTTTGTTTGGCCAGTCCCTCAACTGGAAGAAAAACTACTTGATAACCGGGGCAATTTTGTGTTCCGCAATGAAGCTGCGAAACTCGATCACCCGTTGACCTGTGGAATCCGCCTTGACGATGAGTGCGACACCTTGATCCCCATCCTTCGGGGCAACAAAGAGCGTGTCGTTAGTTCTCAGTCGTACCGGCTTAAGCGGCTTATTGAACTGCGGCGCGCTACTCACGGACATACCCAGGCCAAATATCAAACCACCCATGATGATAAGCAAGCCCTTCAGAAACTTGTCAGAACTGTCGCCGAGACACAGCCCATACACACCAAGCAGCATCATACCGACAGCTAGAAGTACAATTCCAAACATGACCACAACCTCCCTTGTAAGGGCTAGAAGCTAGTAACTATATATAACGCGGTAAGTATTTAATGAACGACTATTCCTCACTTGAGCACTCCACGTTGTGTTGACGATCATCATCGCTATCCAAAGATGTTGATGAGAGGATCGTGTGAACCCAGATCCACTTTTTTCATTCGAGACCTATACATCTCGAGGAACTTTTAAAAAGTGGGGCTGGGTGAAGTGTTAGAGTGAGAAGAGAGAACGATGTGGCTATCCTTTCTCTCACTTGAATCTTGAAGGTGCTGCTTCTTGCGGACTGGACTAGTCGAGCTGACGAAGTTCGCGAGCGTAGGTATTGATCGCTTCCATGTCGCCCGACGCGTCGGCCAGTTCGATATCGTTGAGGATATCCTTCCGCTGCTCGTTGACGCAACTCGGGCAATCCCGCCCCTTGACGGAAATGAGTCCACTTCTCGTGGGCGTGAATCCTTCTTCCTTCAACTGCTGAACAAGCCCGGGCTCCGGATCGACGACCATGTGACTGGCCTGATCGTGCGACGTGCACTTCATATACCAGATGATCAGACGATTCAACGGCGGCATTGCTACCTCCTGATTCGGTTTAAATAAACGTTTCCTCACTTGAGCACTCCAGTTGGACAAGCGTCAGAAGTGTTCGAGCGAGGGTGGGAGAAGAAGATATGACTATCCTTCTCCTCCCTCAATTCTTGACGTTGTGCCAAGGAACGAAATTACTTCTGAAACTTGAACGAGAGTAGGTTGACCGGATGGTCGGTGAGTCCATACATCGAGGTCATGGACACCGTCCAGTTCTGGTGAACCTTGAGATCCAACTGCGGACCCCAGCCCTTGCCCTTCTCGGCACGCCAGGTCAGACCGACCTGTTCGTTGAGCGTGGCAGTGGTTAGCGACTTGATGTATGTTCCGCTACCACCGTGCTCGAGAATCACGACCTGGGACATGTTCAGCGGCAAGATGCCGATGACAGTCATTCCCCAGCGGCTCTTGGTCATCCCATACGACTGATCGAAGCCGATGCTGGGGTTGAAGCACACACCGGCGACGGGCGAGACCGCGACACCCACCAGGACATTGTTGTAGTCACCGACCTTGCTGGCGAAAGCGCTGAGACCGACCCCCTTGCGGAAGTCGTACTCGTACGCCGCCGCGACCTGATGCGCGATGCCGTTGTTGAAGATGATCGAGTGCTCGACGTTACCCGCCTGGTAGCCAGCATGGGCAACAGTGGACGCAAGCAGCGCGATCGCGACGATAACGACTTTGAGCTTGTTCATGACATCTCCTTACCACGTGCCGGATTGGCTGTGGTCTGGGGTTGAACGATTGTTCCGGTTTTGAAGTCGTAAGAGCAATCTAGTTGCATTCCTCACTTGAGCACTCCACGTTTTGTTGACGATCGTCATCTGCATCCAAAGGATTTCGATGAGAGGATCGTGTGAAGTGTTCGAGTGAAGAGAGGTAACGCGGCTGTCCCCCTCTCACTTGAATCTTGAAGGTACGAACTAGTCTTCGAATGGAGCTCGAGTGCCGGGACCTATGAACTCGAACATGGCATGCTTGTGGATATAGTACACTCTCAACCCCGCTTCGCGAATCTTGTTCCAGTAGACAGCATCTGTGCCCAAGAACTTCGGACCCTCTGGGGTCTGCATCCGCTGAGGTGGATCATCCAGCAGCAGGACCTTGCTCAGCCCAAGGCGCTTAGCCTCGCTGATGATCGCCTGGAAATCTAGGTCCCACACGTAATTAAAGTCGGGATCGACGACGAGCATGGTAGAGAGCGTTGGCTGGAAAACTCCGGGCATTGGTTCCTCTCTTTCGATGGTTTGCTAGCTTCAAACTACCCATGAATCTAAAAGTTTTTTTACTCCTCACTTGAGCACTCAGATCCCACCGCTAGTGAGAAAATGTTGAGTGGTTGAGTACTCGAGTGAGGCGGGAAGGATTTAGAACTTTCGAAACGGTGCCTTCCCTATTCACCGTTTCGGTATTTATTACAGCTTGTCGGCTGCCTTACGCATATCGCGCAGTTCAGCTGCGAAAATGAGTAAGAAGATAATCATGGAGACTCCGCAGCCAATGCTTGCGGGTGAATACAAGCCAGCTCCCTTTACGTAACTGATGACAAGGAGTGTGCTGGAGAGAATCAAAGCCGCAAGCGCGCCCAGTACATTCGCCAATTGCAACATACACTCTTTCATCGAACCTCCTTAATGAGGATTATTCTATATTGCATCCCACTAGTTCCTGTCCGCCTACGCCGCACATCGGCAAATAGATGACAGGATAATGATTCCTTTCGAGTAACAAGTTCTGCGATTAACAATACACGACCGCTAACCGCAGAGCTTGTTACCCGAAGTTACTAATAGAACTGGTAAGATGAATATGATATAAGGTACTTCATTCCACAAGTCCCTGCGACCAACATCACCTGCCTGCCGGTAGGCAGGCATGGACGCTGACCGCAAGACTTGTGTCATGAATCAAGATACAAACAAAACAGGTTGGACGTATTGAGGACATCGCCCAGAACCATTCGCTGCGCTTAGGTTCTGGAAAACTTCGTCAACACATCCAACCTGTGGAATATGTGTACGAACTGGCGCTCCTCAACGTTTGTTCGATATGAATTGTAGAGAGCTTATAGTTCCTCAACCACAGCCCAAACTAATTAACTGAGCAGTATACCCCTCTATGGTTTTTCTGTCAATCCCCCTTTTTGGCTAAGATTCGTTAAGGTCTTATTGTTAGCCAAAAATACCAAGCTGAGCTTGGCTAAGGTATGGGTTTTAGGCTATTTGTAGGTGGCTGAAAACGATCGTGACAAAAGGGAATTCGAGGTAAAAGTCACTGTTCGTTGATTGCCTGAAAGTTTTCCACCGGCCGAAGCAGCTGTCATTTTCTTACCACTCGGTAGGTTAAAGACTGTCGCCCACTGCCGAATTGGAGCGCCGGGCTGGTGTTGCCAGGTCAGGTTCCATGTTCCAGTGGTCGGAGCTGGCGTGGTGTAGGTAAACACAAGCGTTTGTGAATCGCCTGGCTTGAGCATACTCCACGCGCCCATCACCATGCGTCCACTTTCATGCGTAATCCGATATCCATTCGTTTGATCAACTAATGTTTGACCCTCTGTTTCTTTTAACAACGCTGGTAATTTCGCCGTTGCGGGTGAAGCTTGGTAGAAGTTTGCATCGGGAATTGTCGCGCCACTAATCCCAATGAACTGGGCATCAAGCGGAGCATAGACACGCATGAAATCTTTATTTGTATCGCCCGTCAGTTTATCGCCAACTTTTCCATTATGCTTCCTTGTCACGCTAACGACATGTTTCAGAAATGCGCCGTCGAGTGTGACTTCTGATTTTACCTTTTCGTCAATACTACGATCTGTTTTCCCGCCGCCTAAGTTTTCATCGACCACCGCTAAATAATCTCCGTTGACCGGTAATATTCCTCCGTCCCAGCCTAATCCTTCAATGGCTTTTTGCTGTGCGCTATCAGAACTGTAGAATAAGAAATTTCCTTGGTTAGCATTTTTCATCGTTAATGCTAACGCCCGCAACGAATCCGGTCCCGCCAATCGAGAAATCTTTTCGATCATGACCGGCACTAAGTCAATCAAAAATTGTTTCGGATTATTCAAAGCTTTATCATACCCGAATTGCACTTGTTGTTCTGTCGCCGCCACAAAGTTCTCGGCCGAAATATCAATCTGGTATTTTGGCGGTCGAAGCGGTCCGGTAATGCGCAACAAATCTTCCATCACTGCCGGCGTTAACATAATCACGCCGTCCGGCGCAAAGCCGCGATCCTGTTCGTAAAAGTTCAACATGGTTTTTGCCGAGGTCGGCACGTCGAGAAACCAATTTGAATCATGGAATGTCCAGAACGGTGCAATAGAAGAAACCGGTTGCGGCGGAACATTATTCTTTGCAATCACGTCTGATAAAGCAAATGGACCGTTGCCCGGCGCGTCTAGAATCTTGAACGTTCCCTGTTCAAATTTGACTAGTAAGAATGTTCCTAAGAAACCACCCGTCGCGCGGATTTCATCATTGTTTTGGAAAACAACTAAATATTCCTTTGACGTTTTCGGCGCTAGAAGTCCTAGTAAGAAAGATGTCAGGTGATCAAGGTTATCACCACCGCCGATCAGTCCGTCAAATAAACGCTGGCTTGAGATGAGTTGATTGCGAATTGCACTCGGCGCGTCTTGAGGGTTAATTGTTTCAACATCACTAATCACCTTGACCGCATCGTTCACAATCGTTACGAAATCATCGCGCCGATCAAGTAACGATGATAAAACACCAACCGAACCTTGGACAATACCATCAGATTGAATCGTAACCGCGGGTTGTTGCAATGCGTCAGGCGGAATCAGGACACTAAGTCGTCGTCCAACATCCGCCATCTGCTCAGCATTAGTCAACAACCGGCGACTGATCGTAACCTGTTTACCAATCCCTGGCAAACTACCCGTTCCCAACGGCACTGCGGCGTTTAACTCTTTTTTGGCTTGTTGAAAATTCTTCTGCGCATCCGAAAAGTGGGTCGCCGCTTCTTCAGGGTTAGATTGCCCAAGTGCTGATAATCCATCTTGTAAATTACTCAGGCCAGTAGTGGCAGTTGCGCTGACTGATTTTTTCGCGGCTACGACGCGTGTAGCCGTGATAATAACGCCGGTTACAACACCAACCACCGCAACCAGCAAACCAAACTTCAAGATCTCACGCTTAAACATCACCCAGTCGTGTGGACGGAATGCAGGGCGATGGAGTTCTAATTTCGGGGCTGAGGGTTTTGGAACTTTGAATCCGGACCAGCGCCGACGAGGTTGTTCAGCCGCGGCTCGACGCTCAGCCACAAATTGTCGGAGATCGAGAACGTTCTGGTCAGTTTTTTGGTTTGTTGATTTTGCCATTGTTGAGTATGTAGTCGTAGACACGAGCCGTTTGTTCGGCCATCCGCCGCCAGGAGTATTGTTGAACCTGAAGATGCCCGGCGGTAATTAAACGTTGTCGTACTAGTGTATCACGAAGCGCCTGATCTATCGACTGGGCGATTGAAGCGGGGTCATGTGGGTCAAAGTACGCTGCGGCGTCCCCATATACTTCAGGCAATGACGAAGCCTTGGCCGCGAAGACCGGGGCGCCAACTTGCATGGCTTCTAATCCCGGCAATCCGAATCCTTCTGATAAGGATGGGAAAATATAGGCCCGGGCATGTTGGTACAACGTCGCCAATTCTTGTTCAGTGGCAAAACCAAAAAATAAGACATTGGTTAACCCACGTTTTTTGACTTCGGCTTTCAGTCGCTGCAAGAAATAATTATCTTTACCGACTAGCACTAATTGAAACTGTAACTTGTGTCGGTTAGCAATATCAACTGCTGATAATAATCGCTCTAAGTTTTTGTGCGGGTAAGCATTTCCAACGTGCAGAATGTATGGCTGCTGCACTCCCCGCTCGGCTAACATACTAAATGGCAACGCTTCTGGCAACGGATCAACTGATTCGTGGGTGACATGAACTTTGGCTGGGGACACATGAAATCGTTTAATCAGTTGTTGCTTACTGTACTCGGAAACAGAAATGATAGCTTTGCTATTTCGGACCGCGTGCCGAACTACCGTTTCGTAGGCACGGAATTTTAAAGCAAACAATAATGGTTCCAATGTTGTTGCCCGTTCGGTCGGAAACTCATCAAGAATTAAATCATGAATCGTCACCACAAATGGTTGCCGCGTTAAGAGTGGCACATTAAAATGCGGCACGTGTAATAAATCAAGTTTAGCTCGACGAAAAATACTGGGCATAACCCGCTGTTCGGCCATACCGTACCAATGAATATCCGCTAATACTTTTTTCCAGCGACCATTCGGCGGTTGCCACCAATCAAAACCGCGTTTGCGCAAAAACAACACATATTCGTGCGGCGTATCGATCGCCGACAAATGCGTTACCAAACGTTCAACGTATCGTCCAATCCCAGTTTCTAATGGCCCAAAGAAACGGGCGTCGATGCCAATCCGCATCCCGTTAGAAGTTTAAAAAAATAGTTTCACGAAAACCATAGTTCCGTGCAGACTTTGCCTGATGAAAAATACTATAGACTTTCATAAACTTCTAACGGGACAAGTTCAGTGCTAGCGCAAGTACTGACGAGCGGCAGCCACGAATAACCCTAAGGCAAAACTCAGGATAACAGCGGCTACAACAATCAACGGAAGGTTCGCCTTTGACGGCGCAATCACCGGTTGACCACCAACAATATCAAATTGCGATTTGCCGTCAGAACTCTGATTCAAGGCGGTAGCTTTGTCTTCCATCACTTTAGGTAACGTCGTCGCTACCGTCTGCGCGCGAGCATCCGTCCGCTCGGTAAATTTCACGACAATGTTCTGGGCAGAATATTTTCGCACGGTGAAACGTGATGGCAAGCTGTTAATCGATTGAATCTCTGGATCTAGGTTTGCTTGTTGGTAGACTTCGCGAAGCACTGATGGCGTACTGAACCAACTAACCACCGTTTGCGCAAAGAGATCTGACGCTTGTAGAGCATAGTATCCGTCATACTGATACTGCGTGGTCGCGTCACGGTTAACCCGATTGATCGCGAACGAGACAGAAACAGCCGTGCGTTCTGGCTGAGTACCAGCTACTACCACCGAAACGCCAATGCCAATGACCATGATGATAAGAATGAGCCAGCGCTGCGCCCAGTAGACTTTTAAGTAATCGCGAAGTTCCATAAAATTAGATCAGTGAATCGAGTTGTTGTTGATAGGTAGTATACGTGGTCTCAATGTACTTGCGCAACGTGGTCGTAAATCGCTCAACGCCGAAGGTTTCCGCCCAAGCGCGAATATCGTCGGCTTTGAATTGCTCAGGCTTAAAACGAATCACTGCGTCAGCTAACGATTCCCATTCTTGATCGGCGAATAATACTCCGGTCACGCCGGGTTTGACCGTCTCCAACGCGCCGCCCGCCGCGTAGGCGATCACCGGCCGACCCGTCGACATCGCTTCCACGACCGTAATACCGAAATCCTCTTCTTGCGGGTTGATAAAGGCTGTGGCTCTGCCGTACAATTCATTCAATTGACTATCAGGTACGCGACCAATGAATTCGATATTTGGTTTAGCGATCTCTTGCAAATGCTTGAGCGCCGGACCATCACCAAATATTTTAAGCGGCAGATGTAACCGGTTAAACGCTTCAACCGCTAAATCAAAACGTTTGTAGGAAACCAGGCGGCCACCAGTTAGGTAATACGATCCGGGTTTGGTATTAACGGTGAAATTATGAACGTTGACTGGCGGATAAATAATCGTACCAGCGCGTTGATAATATTTTTGTAAACGCTGCGCCACCAGCCGGCTGTTGACTACATAGTGATCGACTCGGTCAGCCGCCAAACGATCCCACATCCGAATGCGATTTAAGTGGAATGGCGCGATTGCTCGTAGCGGCTGAATGTATCGTAATTCATTGACGTATGAAATCGTATCGTTCCATAAATACCGCGTTGGACTGTGCAAATAACAAATGTGTAAAGTTCGCGGGTCGGTAATAACACCTTTGGCAAAACTAGCCGAGCTGGATAAGACCACGTCGTAACCACGTAGATCAAAACGTTCAACCGCGGTCGGCATCCAGGGTAAATACCACTGGTACAACCGTTTTGAGAATGGTAACTTCTGAATGAATGAGGTCCGAATATCAGTCCCCTGAAAATCTGGGTGAGCGCGCTTTGGATTATGAACCAAGGTAAAGAGTGGCGCGTCGGGAAACATCTGTTGAAAAACTCGAACCACGCGTTCAGCGCCGCCGTCTTGCGCTAAGTGATCGTGAACGAGTGCTACGTTGAGTGGCATATTAGGCGGCTGTATCAATCCGCAACACCGCCATTGGTGTTCGCGCTAAAATGGTGAGATCTAATCCAAATGACCAGTGTTCGATATAGTATGTATCCAACCGCGCTTCATCCTCAAACGATAAGTTTGATCGACCAGACACTTGAGCCATACCGGTCATACCAGGTTTAATCGCCAACAGTTTTTTATGGCGGGCATCGTAGCGCGCGACTTCTTCCGGCAAATGCGGACGCGGACCAACCAGGCTCATATCGCCGCTCAAGACATTCAACAGCTGCGGAATTTCGTCAATGCTCGTTTTACGAATGAAGCGACCAACCCGAGTAATGCGTGGATCATTAGAAATTTTGAAGAGTGGCCCATCACTGCGCTCGTTCTGGGCGGATAGTTGCGGACGAAGCGCATGGGCGTCACGGATCATTGAACGGAATTTCCAAATGCGGAAAACGCGCTGCCCTTGACCGACACGTTCCTGGCGCAAAAAAACCGGACCAACGGAATCAAGTTTGATACAGATGGCAACGATAATACCTGGAATCAACAAGATCAAAAATAGAATCGCACCGACAATCATATCGATCGCCCGTTTCAAAATCCTGCCCCAGCCATCAAGCGGTGTCCGTTTAATTTCGATCACCGGAATACCGGCTAGTTCCTGAAACGAAATATTTCCGGCTTGGGTGTCAAACACGTCAGCCGCAAATTTAAAAATAATGCCGTGCTGAATGGATAATTCAAGTAGTTGTAAAGTCTGGGCTTTCGGAATATTTGGATCTGTTTGAATGACTTCATCGACGACACCGGTAGCCAGAAGTTGATCAAGCGCACTAAGACTGACCGACGAAACACCCGGCCAGGTTTGGGTAATCCGATACCCGAGCGCCGGATGAGCGCGAAATAATCGAACCATATCTTCTGCCGTTTGATCGCGGCCGATCAGAACAACTTGCCGCGCACCTATCCCCTGACTGAGGAGAATGCGTTGCAGCGCCCGAACAACAATGTGAACCAGCCACAGAATCAAAACGGCAATGATCCAGCTAGCTAAAATAATAAATCGCGACGTAAAGAATTCGCGTTGGAAGAAAATGAGGACAATCACTAGTAAAACAGACGTTGAAGCGCCAAGAAAAATCCGTCCGAGTTCAGTACTTAACGGTTGTCGTAATCGATAGGCGCCAACAATAGCTAACACTACAATCCAACCAGCCGCCACGATTAGCATCAGTCGAACGTAGACGGAAAAAGGTACCGTATTAACGATCGGTAACAAGCCACTGATTTGATGGAATCGCAACGTGTACGCCAACCAACCCGCCATCAATAAGGCAAGGTAATCTAAGGGCACAAGAATGCCCGCAAATAATAAATCGAGACGACGTTTCATATAATACGCCCAATCCAGACCACCGATAAGCCGAATTCTGTCCCCCACACCATTTGGGGGCAACTTGTTTTTCCCTCAAGCGAAATGAGAAATTTTATCTCGCTTTTGAGAAGACCCTAGTTGTTGCCAAATGGTGTGGGGGGATGACTATCTCTCTAGGATCGACATTGCTGCCGACCTCAAGCGATCTACCCGTCTCAGTACTCTTGCGAGCACGAAACCTATGCGATCTTGCACCGGAAAGGGTTTGCCCGCCACTCACTTCACAGTGAGCAGCCGTGAGCTCTTACCTCACGATTTCGCCCTGGCTGCATATCTTGCGATATACAGTGGTATGTTTCTGTTGCACTCTTCGCCGAGTTAAACTCGGGCCCTAGGCTTGGTCCCGATTCACTTTTGCAAGATCTTCAGGCAAAAGTGGCATCGGGATTACTCCTGGTCGCCGTTAGCGACTTTCCGTACGCCTACGCTCTCCACTAGCTGCGAGCTACGGCGTACAAGTTCCTATATAGAGACTTGCACGTCGAAGCTCTTCACCAATGAAGAGCGTAGACGTGGTGTTCGGACTTTCCTCTCCCACACCAATTGGACGCAACACTGTACTTACTAAAAGCGAGATTGAGGTCTACAATTTCGCTTTTCGAAAATGGTTACGAACTTCCCAATTGGTGTGGGAGCAGTCATCTGGTGGTCTGACAATGAGCTTACAGACTATACAAAAATAGGGCATGTTTGTCAATTACAGAAAATTTATTTCTACCCTAATAATAATTTAGGAGTTGACATAGTATTAATAATATGGTATTAAGATATGTTCCTTATTTGTCTGTTCCTTAAACTAACATAGGAGGTACGATATATGAGCAGAGAGTCATTTTCAGCATTTGTCGTTTCTGCAATGAAACAGAAAGGGTTCACAGACAGGTCACTTGCAGGACAAGCTCGGGTCGGCTTAAAAGCCATAGCTGATGCGCGTAGCGGAAAACTGGAGAAGAGTCTACTGGAGAAGAGTGGGCTCAGCAACCGCAAGTTGAATGGGGTTAGAGGATCAATCTACAGGATTCTCATCGCATTGGGCGAAGAACCTGAAACGTGGATGACAAAGCTTGGGCTTCCAACTCTTCCACAAATAGAAGTTGCTCGAGCTCAAACTTTTGAAAGTCGACTTACACTCATACTTCAAAAACCTCTCTCAGCAGATGAAATTGAACAGTTAGGTCGAGCACAGAAAGAGCTTGGCGAATTGTTCATTGTTGAGATAGCCCTCCGACTCCTCATCCAAAAGCACAACGTGTGACCCGCCACGAACGACAAAGCCTGTCGGTTTCGGTCGGCGGGTTTTTTTATACAAAAAATTTCAAGAGATTCAAACAGAATGAATTTGTTTTAAAATTTCACCTAACTACTACCTAAGCTACTTTGGGCAGCTCCGATGGAGCAGCTTGCTTATCCAAGGCAATGATTTTATTTTTACCGCTCTGTTTTGCTTCTTGCAAGGCCGCATTCGCGCGATCGAGTGTTTTGCGCCATTCTTCTTTTTTCGTTGCATCATACTCAGTCACCCCAATGCTAACGGTCACATGACCTTGTTCTGGCGTGCGGCCTGCAAACTGTTCTTCAATACTTAGTCGAATACGTTCCAAGGCGATCGTCGCTTGTTCCTGGGTAGTTGAGCTGAACATAACGATAAATTCTTCGCCGCCAAATCGAATCACATCATCAGTCGCTAAAACCTCCTTTCCGGTTGAACGTTCAACCTCTGGTACATCCGTTGATTCATCGCTGCGCCGAATTTGCCTGGTAATTGTTGAGGCCACACTTTTTAGAATATCATCAGCTGACTGATAGCCAAGATCGGTATTCAGTTGCTTAAAATTATCAATATCAATCATCGCCAGAGTCAGAGTTTCATTTTCATGTTCCCGCGAATAATTCGTTTCATACTCTAATACCTGCCCCATGTAATCAGAGCGCAGCACACCAGTTTTTGGGTCGCGAGCAAATTCATTCAATAGAGCATATGATTCCTCAGCCGAAAAAATTCCAGCTGCAAATGCTTTAGCAAATTGCCCGTCAGGATGTGTCCGTGCATAATCTCGGACAATATATTCGGCCCGTAACTGGCTATGTGCGCGCCGACGTTCTATTTCTGCTTCCCGGTTTTGTTCAGGCGTGTATTCAGATTCACTCATAGTTGTACGTCTAACACCTCATTGACCAAC
>JAYUIJ010000060.1:0-4049 GCA_043766165.1 Candidatus Kerfeldbacteria bacterium | reverse complement strand
CTTTTGCGTTCTTCATTGTTTGCGCGGCGTATGTTTTGAATGATGGATCGAGTGCTTCTTTAAATGCTACAGCTTTGGCCGCAATATTATTTTCATGCGGACCACCTTGAAAACCTGGGAACACTGCTTTATCGATCGCCTTCGCATGAATCTCTTTCGATAAAATCATACCGCCGCGTGGACCACGGAGCGTTTTATGGGTTGTGGTGGTAACGACATCAAACAGGGGAACTGGGTTATTCATCAGTCCGGCCGCGACTAAGCCAGCAATGTGCGCCATATCCGACATGGTTAGTGCGCCAACTTCATCAGCAATTTCTTTTATCTTCGTGTAATCAATTTCACGCGAGTATGCGGAGTAACCAACCAGAATCATTTTTGGCTTGTGCTCATGCGCCATTTTGCGTAACAAGTCGAGATCAATCAATCCAGTTTCAAGATCTGTGGTGTAGCGAACGAAGTTAAATAACTTAGCCATCCACGTGACCGGATGTCCATGTGTTAAATGTCCGCCATGGCCTAAGTCCATGCCCAAAACAGTGTCGCCTGGTTGTAATAACGCAGAGTAGACAGCGATGTTGGCAGGCGCGCCTGAAAGTGGTTGGACGTTCACATGCTCCGCAGCAAACAACAGTTTCGCGCGATCAATGGCTAACTGTTCAACCTTATCAATATATTCGCAACCACCGTAATAGCGTTTGCCCGGATAACCTTCGGCATATTTGTTTGTCAGAACAGAACCAAGCGCCGCTAACACGGCGGGGGATACAAAATTCTCCGAGGCAATCATTTCCAAACCGCGCTGTTGACGATTCAGTTCTTGACCGACGTACCCAGCGAGTTCAGGATCAGCGGTGTGCAGAATTGACATGGGTACGGCGGTGACGAATAATCATGGTAATAATCGCAGCGACGATAACGAATCCGCTGACTAAAATTGGCAAACGGATGCCGCCGATGATTGGAGTGCGGTCGACGCGTAGTGTTTCGGTAGCGATGCGGAGTAGTGAATACAGGGTGACATAGACCAGCGCGATTTTTCCTGTTGAACGGAGATTGTGAAGTTGTTCAGGCTTTTTAAATCGTTGCTTGTGTAGCCAGATAAGAATCGCCGCGATAATCAGTAAGCCGAAAAATTCGTAGAGGAATGTTGGATGATAAAACGGTTGGGTCAAATACATCGGTGGGCGATTAGCGTTGTCAATGAAAATTCCCCACGGTAATTTTGTTGGTCGGCCAAATAGTTCCTGATTAAAATAATTTCCCCAGCGTCCAATCGCTTGAGCGATGGCCATCGCCGGCGCAAAAATATCCGCGATCAGCCATGGATTCCATTTCCATTTTCGTGACAGCAGGATGAGTGTCACGGCGCCGACAAGTAACCCACCATGTAAAGCTAATCCACCATTCCAGACTTTAACAATTTCGATTGGGTGGGCATGGTAATACGTCCATTCATTGAACACATGGTACAATCGCGCGCCAATAAATCCGGCTACTAAGGTGATGAGCGAGACATCAAACAGGCGATTGAGGTCGAGTTTGTATTTTCGGCCAAGCCACTGAATAATGCTAATGGCAACTAGCGTCGCGACGGCCAACAATAAACCGTACCAGTGCAGTTGAAAGCTGCCGATGGTCGCGATGAGGGGATGGGGGTGGAACGAATGTAGGAACATGGTGGGCGTAGTAGGCTGAGTATTCTTGGTTTAATCTTTGCGCTTTCGGGGGAAGGTGAGTGAAGTAAAAAGTAGAAAGTACAAGGTAATACGTAGGGAGAGTATAGCAATTTTTGTATAAAAAAACGAGCCGCAGTTTTGCAGCTCGTATGTGTATCTAAGTCAATGTGCTAGACGGTTTCAGGTGTGGTAACCTGCAACTTTCTTTTGCTTTGATGTTTACCTCGTGTTGGCGGGATGACTGCTTCGATGTATTTTCGGCGGTGCAGTTCATCAGTAATGGGCAGAACAAGGAGATGACAATGAAGCTCCCTTGTTACTTCTTGGCCCTCAGTAGTAAAGACCAAACGAGAGGTGTTCATCAGGTCGTCGAAGTGGAAATCAACGAGCGATTCCCACTGCAACAACTGGCCGCTCTTTAGCTCGACTTGTTGTTCTAGTTGATTGATACGTTCTGCCTGCTCTCGAATCAGGTTACCACGTTGGATCTGGTCATCCTGTAGTGCTTGGAGACTGGCAATAACATCATTCATGACGGCTCCCCAAGAACCGTGGCAGGTTACTTTTGGGAATTTGTAGAGCAGTGCCATGATGCTTGATTTCAGCACCTTGTCGCCAGTGTTGTATGCTTGGCTTGTATGCTGTCGATCCCGGGGATCCATGATTGCATAATGGTGCCAGTCGACTTTTCTGACCTCAAATTGCATCTGGATACGGTCAAACCAAACCTGACCAGTGTGCCACCATCCAGACAACGGTTCTCCGTAAACCAGAATGCCTCGCTGTGAAATCAACTTCAGTTGGCATCCACGGGGTGTCACTACTCGTCTGGTGTGTCCAGCGGCATTAGTCAGTGTCCAGAGAACGTAGCCGCGAATGTTTAAGTGCCAGATGGTTCGACTTTCACGAAGTGCAGTGCGTCCGAAGTATTGCAGAAAGAACCCGGAAAAAACCATAGCTACAATGCCCGACAGCACATCAACCGGTGTTGCGGTTCCGTGTCTGAATATCCACTTACCGCTAGCAAGAAAGGTGATCCAGGTTCCACAGGTTATTAGGGTGCCCATCATCAGATAGAACCAGGTTGTTTTCTTTGATCTGAAATCTAGCCACGTATTGTTTGGTATGCGGAACACTTGCTTCTTTTTCATTACATACTCCTTTTCTAGCCCTTACACTGTAAGAACGAGCGGCCATACGAAATGGTACATTCGGCTATAGCACAGGTGGCTATAACGGAATCATCCAGTCGGTAAGCCAGTGGAGTGCCCGATTGTCAAAGGGCGATCTTCGAGCATTTCTCGAAGTGGAGGAGTCTTAACAAACTTTGGTGATTGTGTCAAGGCGGAAACTGCTATAGAATATCTATCTACAACACCATTCATCATTCTGAGTCACTATGCAGATCAACACATCTATTTTCAAAAGTTACGATATTCGCGGTGTCTATCCAACTGATCTGAATGAATATACAGCAAAACATATTGCTCGCGCTCTCGTGGCTTTAACGAATGGAAAAACATTCGCGGTTGGTCGGGATGTGCGGACGTCATCACCGGCGTTATGGCAAGCGTTGACTGATGAGTTCATTGCGTTGGGATGCGATGTGACAGATATTGGTTTGATTCCAACGGAGACGACGTACTATGTAGCCGGTACGTATGACTTTGATGTCACGATAACTGTTACGGCCAGTCACAATCCTTCAGAATATAATGGTTTCAAAATGATGCGTGGGAAGAGTGATGTTATTCGTGGCACAGAAGTTGCAACGAAATTGGATGCATCATTACTAACGCCAAGCGCTCCAGGTACACGGCATACGCTCGATGCTTTAACCCCATTTCTAAAACATATTCTGTCCAAAGTTGACGCATCCACGTTGAAGCCATTGAAGGTCGTGATTGATACGGGTAATGGTACGGCTGGCCATGTGATTCCAAAATTAATGACTGGATTACCATTTGAAATTGTCCCGTTATTCTTTGAGCTCGATGGTAACTTTCCAAACCGTCCATCTAACCCGTTGATGGCTGGCGCACTGGATGCGTTGAAGAAAAAAGTGGTCGATGAACAAGCAGTCTGTGGCATAGCTTTTGATGGAGATTGTGATCGCGTATTCTTTGTTGATGAGAAAGGCGCATTTATACAAGCTGATATGACCTTGCTGTTGATTGCCGAAGAATTACTGCGAAAGAATCCTGGCCAAGGGATTGTCTATAACGCTATTTGCTCACGAGCGGTGCCAGAATTTGTTCGTGAAATGGGCGGGTTGCCAACACGTTCCCCAGTTGGTTATGTGAACGTCAAAAAAGCCATGATGGAGAATAAAGGAATTCTGGGCGGTGAAGTTTCAGCACATTATTCTTT
>JAYUIJ010000059.1:0-9544 GCA_043766165.1 Candidatus Kerfeldbacteria bacterium | reverse complement strand
TTCTCGTTCGTACTGATTCAGAATTTGCATAATGGTGGATAGTATGTCCTCCACCCCAGTATACCCTCCAAGTGTTGCAGGCTGACCTGAATTCAGTGACTATAGCTATGTCTTGACAAATTATGGTGCGTAGTGTACATTCTTTTTCTGCACTTTTGGCCAGTCGGTAACCTCTTGGATTCTATGGGACACTGACTGGCCGTACGCCAGCACGGGTCCCCTAGTCCGTACAGGGAGGCCCGGCTGGCCAATGATTAAACCACTTGAACATTCTTATGTTCAAGTAACACCGGGTAAGATAACAGACTTCTCCTCACAAGAAGTATATCGTTCCCGGTTTTTTTATTTCTTCTTATTTACGCGGGAATCAAAAAACTTCTGCATCGGTTTCCAATAATATTTGTACCAACCGAGTGCGACTGTTTTAACAAATGGTTTTGGTACATTGACTTGAGTAAAGGTCATCTCAGTTCCAGTAGGAACTGTTTTTATCACATAGGTACATGTTGACCACACACCTTCGGACCAATCATCGGGCCGCCAGGTTTGCACAATTTTTTTGTCCTTCACCAATTCTATATTTTTTCCGGTTGCCCAGCCATCAAAAGATGTGAATGTTCCGTTGACCTTCCGACTAATCATTGCTTCGCCGCCAGTGAACGCAGCGTGTTTTTTTTCATCCATCAAAGCCTCAAAAACGTCATACGGCGTGGCGTTAGAAAAAAGAACGGTCTGTTCGATCGTTCCTGTTTTCACTTTAGAACTTAGTGCCATACGAATTCTCGTCGGAGTGCTGTTGGCGCGGTGGACGGGCTGGACCGCGAGAGGAGTTGCCTTGGAACTGTCCCGGACGTCGTCGTTGACCGCCATGTGGTCGCGCACCTGGTCGACCAGATGGCGCGCCGCTTTGAGCTGGGTGAGTACTTGGGGTTCCACCATGGGCTGGGCGATTACCATGCATCGGTGGGCGTTGAGAGCCGCGGTGCATTGGAGGACGGTTCGGCGTATATGCGCCGGGAATAAATCCTGGTTGTGGGCGATCTGGTGGTAGCACTGGCAAGGCTGAGATTGGTATCGCCATGCGCATTAACCGTTCGATGTCTTTAACATCACGTCGTTGTTCAAACGTCGCGAACGATACAGCGCGTCCAGAGCGACCGGCGCGGCCAGTGCGCCCAATGCGGTGGACATAGTCTTCTGGGTTGGTTGGCAGGTCGTAGTTAATAACTAACTCAATCCCGGAAACATCAATCCCTCGAGCCGCAATATCCGTCGCTACTAAAACGCGGTACTTGCCTGATTTAAAGCCTTCAAGCGCATCACGTCGCTGGGCTAATGTCCGATCAGAATGAATGTCCGCCGCGGCGTGACCCATAGTCTTCACTAAACGGGCTAATTTTTTTGCGCCATGTTTCGTGCGAGAGAAAACGAGGACTGGTCCAAGCACCTGCGTCAATAATGCTTCGAGTAAACGTGACTTTGCTTCTTTTCCTATGAAAAATACTTCTTGAACAACTTTGTCGGCCACTGTGCCTGATTGCGCGATTTCCACGCGAATGGGAATCTGCATGTGCTTCTGGGCAATCGTCACAATTTGGTTCGGCATGGTCGCCGAAAATAATAACGTCTGTCGATCTTTCGGCACGGCGTTTAATATTCGATTAATCTGTAGCGAAAATCCCATGTCGAGCATGCGATCGGCTTCGTCGAGTACCAAAATTTTAATATCGTTCAAGTTGAGATTCTTTTGCTCCATATGGTCGAGCATGCGACCGGGAGTCGCGATGATGATGTGCGGTTTGCGTTGGAGCATTTGTTGTTGGGTGTACATTGACGCGCCGCCAATCAGTACGGCCGTCCGTAAACCAATGACTTTACCGATTTTCTGCAATGATTCGTCAACTTGAATGGCTAATTCGCGAGTTGGCAACACAACTAGTCCTCGTCCTTTCACTTGAGCCAAGCGTTGGATCATCGGAATCCCAAAAGCCAGAGTTTTTCCTGTTCCGGTTTGCGCAATACCAATCATATCCTTACCTTCAATGGCGATCGGAATCGAACGCTGTTGAATGGGTGTCGGTGTAGTAAATTTCAGACGATCGAGCGCGTCGAGCAAGCTGGGAGCAATGCCGAGACCCGAAAAGCCGTTTGTAGGTGTATCCATGGCCGCAGCGTACCATAAAGCTGGGGAAAAAGATACTCGACACCCTTTCGCGCAGCCGATATAGTATCTAAGGTTCTTTTTTGTACTTTCGCGTCGTTCACTCCCGTTGGAGGCTTGCATGGCTAAAAAACCGCGTCGTCGCCCTCAATCGGTTGATGTACCTCCCGTACATCCGCATGGTCCAGACATTGTCGGCGGCAGCGCACTCGATCAGGCAAACTTAATCGAGGCTCGAGCAGCCGCTCACAATCAACATCAGGAGTTTTGTAAGCTTCAAGCGCAACTGCGCACCAAACGCAAAACCCGTAGCTAGCGCCACGGGTTTTTTCTTATGCTTCTTTTGTACACTGGGGATGGAACTTGACGTTTTACCGAAGAACGCCGCCCCACTCAACAACTGTGAATCCCGTTCTCACCGGAGTGCGATATGTTTGTGGTGTGACCGTAATTTTTTTTCGAGAGCGGGTGAAAATCCATCAGAATACGAATGACTGTGTCTGGTTGAGGCGTAACTTGCATCGGCGCGATTTCATTCATGGATTGGTTTCCCAGGAATGAAATCATGTTGTATGGGCTGCCTTGCATTTTCGGTTCCCAGAATTCAATAAAGTCAGCTGTTTCTTTTTGATTCAGACCAAGTGTGGCTAATGTCGTCACTAAATATGTACGGACATCCGCTTGGGCCACGACCCTTCCTTTATCTGGGGACGTGTAGATTCCTCCGCGCCCTTCCCAGAATAAATATGGATAGACTTTTCCGGTAGCGCGTTCCGTTAATTCGCTATTTGGCGTAGCAGTCACTTGCCAACCATTATTGTAGACCGGTTCGGAGTAAGAGAATCCGCCTTGAGGCTGGAGTTTCACGTCGACATTCGTGGTAGTTGTTGGATAGAGATAGATGACTGGTTTACCGCATTCGGCGGCAATTTGGTATTTACCATTCGTCAGTCGTACTAAGCGATTAAAACTATCAACAAAGAAAACAATCGGATGATCGGCAACAAAGTCCGCGTAACTAACTTTCTTTGCATCGCCGTACACTTGATAGGACGTGTTATACCAATCCTTCAACGCTTGCGTATCAGTCTTTGTATACCCATAGAGCGCGTCGCCCGTCTCTGTTTTTCCTACTGTCTTCAAATCTCGATTGATTGAAATTTCAGTTGAAGGGACTACATCGGCGTAATTTACTGAACCACACCCCGTTCGGAGTGAAATATTGTAATTTTCCTTATTACTTGACCCGTCTAACCATGTTGCTTGTAGCACCCCCGTGCCATTACCCAGGTATCCCGTCGGAGTGTTGTAGGAAATAAAATCATATTTTAATTCATACACAGCAATCATACCATCGGCCATCTTCAGATAAAATCCGTTTCTTTCATTTATAGCCGGGCTTCTAAACACGGGGTCGGCAGCATTTGGAACTTTTGACGGGTCAGCATTCGTGTAGACTTTGCCATATGTCGGATCCGTAAAAGCAATGGCCAGTCCTTTGGCGTTGAATAATCCTTTAGGTAAAGTATCTCGAACTAATGTTTGATGAGGCTTGGGACCAACCATTGTGGCCGGAGCATGTAAACCATCTAGAGTGCTCGATTGGTCGATAGTCAGCTTGCGATCGGTGTACCATTTGATGACTTGTTCATATGTATAATATGCGGTCACAGCATTATCACTTGAAGGTTTGGCCAGAATGACCCCAGTATTTCCACTGACGGCAAAGTATTCTACCGTGGGAGATATTTGTGGTCCTTCGGAGAAGTAGAGCACCATCACTACTTTTTGATCTATATACTTGCCTGAGGTAAATGTGCCCACCTGATAATATGCGGGTGGGGTTTCGGACGACACTAGTCCCTGGTTCGTGCCAAGTAGCTTAAGGTCGCCGAGCTTTACTGGCGTCACCCATGTAACCTTCTCGCTGCCGGTTGGCACGCTAGCACCGCTGTTTGTATTAAGATTTCCCGACGTATTAACCGTTGCATCAGTATTGGCATTACTCATAATGCCAATAGTATTCGTCACTTCTGTTACATCCTTCGTAACACCCGCCCACAAGAAATGATAGATCAAAAATCCACCACCTACACCAACTACTACTAACGCTACGACCAATCCAGTAACCCATCCGCTTTTTTTAACAGGCGTACTAGCGGACGTTTGATTGGAAACTGGGGTTTCTACAGGCGACATAGATGGTTTTTTGTTTGACATACGTTTTAAATGAGTGGAGATTTAGTGTATCACAATCGGGAAACGGCTGAATAGACCGGTAATGTGACTGGTCACATCAGTTGCTTGAAGGTGGCCGGTTTCTAAGGCCGAGTTGCTGTGATGCAACAATGTCCAGGTTGTCGCGTTTTGAAACTTCATCAGGTGCAAAAATATTCGCAGCGTACCCGGCGAGTCAACTTGGATCTCGTCGCCTATATTTAGGCGCATCGTATCACCATCAAGCTCATGTAAACGCCGCAAGCTATCTTGATCAAGCTGTTCTGCGCCTTCGTTTGTTTGTTCATGAGCAAAATCGAGTGACGCAACAACCAATGTGCGGGGTGTTATAAAGCGTTCTAGTTGTACTGCTACACTATCTAACACTTGATCAGGAGTTTTATCTTTAGTAATAACTGGAATAATTGGAATACGCGGATACAGTACATGCAGAAAAGGTAAAATATTGTAGATACCATGTTCGGTAGTAAATGGTTCCGCGTCTTGGACTACGATTTCCCTTTTAGTCAATTGATCTACGACACTCTCATCAACCTCAACCGGGCCAAGCGGCGTAGAAAAAATTCCACGTGTTGTAATGAGTCGTCCGCGACCTGTTGAAAAGTGATTTGGTGATAGTAAAATAATTCGGTCGATATTGGGACGGTAGGCTTGCGCCAGTGTGTCGACAATAAAATCTGATGCCAGCAGATGATGGTTCACGATTGCGCCAGCTATTTGTTGAGTGAATTGTCCAGTCGACAATGGTTGATGATGCAACGCTGAAGAAAATAGTGCTGGTGTCATGTACAACGGACGGATCTGTATTTTGTGATTAGGTGTATTCAACGGTTTTTCTTGTGACACAAAGCCGAACACCAAACCTAAGCCTACTGAAACCAAAAATATATATACCACTTTTAGAACGGTCATTGTTCGTGTTCTTGTTGATTGCCTCATATCTACAGAATATCAGTACTTAGTATAAAGTCATAATTCATCAAAACGCCCCGGTTGCCCGGAGCGCTTTTTTACTTTTAAAACATTACTATCGCTGCGAACGCAATCGCCGTCCAACTAAACTATATCCAGCGACCATCAACAAGGCGCCGAAGCTGAAGATGAGATAGTCCGTTTCGTTGACGCCGCTGGTAGCCAAAGCGAGTACTTGTGGCTGTGTGACCTGTACAGCGACCTGAGCGCTGACCGGATCAATCTCGGTTGAGGTAGCAACTGCGGTGTTTAGATATTTTCCTGTCGCTGCACTGGTTGAGACGTGTACTTTTGCGGTAATCGTCATCCCCGCTCCGGCGATAAGACTGCCAATTGACCACGATTTAATCATCGTGCCATCATCAGTGAAGGTTAAACCTTTTGGTAAGGTGTCAGTCACAACCACATTAGTGGCGTCACCTGGACCGGTATTGGTGACAGTAATGGTGTAGTTCAAGATTTGTCCGCCAACAGCGTTCGCGTCGTCAACGGTTTTAGTTACGACTAACGTTGGATTTGAGGTTTGAGCGCCGAGCACCGTTGGTGTTGGCGTCGTAACGGTTGGAGTCGGAGCGGTTGGGGTTGGAGCAGTTGTTGTTGGAACAACTGGCGTACGCACTTCAATATTTGAAGTTGTTGTAACATTGCTCGTGTTCGTCCCCTTCGCGGTAGCGGTGTTCGTGTATGTACCACTCGTTTGAGCGGCGCTCACCAATGCAGAATACGTCGTTGTGACCGATGCGCCTGGAACAATTGTACCCAGTGCAAATGTTTTGGCCGTTCCCCCACCAACACTATAGGTGAAACCGCTTGGGAGTACGTCCGTCAGATTGACATCAATCGCGCTGTCCGTGGCCGCTGCTGCGTTTGTCACAACAACAGTGTATGTAACCGTCGCACCCGGAGCGACAAATGTTGTTACCGAGTTAGTTTTACTGATCGACAAGATTGGCGCAGAAGAAACGAGGGTGCGCACGGTTGCATTTACCGGACTGGTTTGATCAGTGTCAAAGGTAGCGGTATTAGAAATACCTGTGCCGTTTGATAACGGACTAGCGACTTTGAGGGTCACCGAAACGGTCCCCGAAGCGCCAACTGGCTGCGTTCCAAGATTCCATGTGACAACCCCAACCGCAAATGTCCCGCCGTTATCGGCCGTGACGAATTTTGTGTTGGCAGGGATTGCATCGGAAATGACTGCATTCGTCCCACTGGTATTGCCGTTGATCGACCAATTGATGGTGTACGTGATATTCGCTCCGGCCACGACAGTTGAAGCGCCAATTTTATTTACGGTAATCGTGGTCAGATTCTGCGTATTCGTAAATGTGCAGACAACATGTTGGCCGTCACCAACTTGGATACTATTATTTACGCCAGGTATCACACCGTTATCGCAAGCAATGGATGATGTATAACCAGTAACCGCAGTTTCGGACACGTAATATGTTCCTGTATCGACTGTGGTGGTACCAGTCGTATCGTTCGCTGAAACTGTTTTTAGTGCGACATCGTTTCCGCCTGGCGTGGTACCAACATTCAAGGTCGTTGTACTTGGCGTCCCTGACCAAACTTTTTTCAGTTCGATAGTTCCGGTCTTTCGTGTATTGGTAAACACACAAACGATGTTCTGATTTATTCCGACAGTGATACTATTATTCACGCCGATGGTTACTCCTTGGCTACAGGTGAGGACAGAACTATAGTTCGCCAGCGAAGTTTCTGATAGGTAATACGTTCCGGTATCAACAGTTCGTGGTCCCGTTGTTCCGTTAGCGACGGCGATCTGTTGCGCATAGACTTGGGTGCCGCCAGCCGAAGTACCAATCGCAAGTGTCGTTGTCCCCTTGGTTCCGACCCAGACTTTTTGCACTTCAATCGTGCCGGTGTTTCGTGTATTCGTAAATGTACAGATGACTGCATGCCCGCTGGCAACAGTGACGAGATTGTTCGCGCCTGGCGTAATCGGCTGACCGTTATCTGTGCAGACAAGGTTAGTACTGTAATTCTGTAACGCCGTTTCTGAAACATAATACGTGCCGATCAAGACAGTCTTCGTGCCGGTTGTTCCGTTGGTTGAGACACTAGTAGCAGCGACATCAGTACCAGCCGCAGCCGTGCCAATATTTAAGGTAGTTGTCCCTAGTGTCCCCGACCAAACTTTTTTTAGCTCAATGGTACCTGTGTCCTGTGCATTGTGCATCGAACATGTGGCGATAACGTTTTTTGTAACACTCACATTGGTACAGGTCGTTGAAACTTGGTGATAACCAGCAGCCAGGCTGGATTCGGTCACCGTGTAACTCCCCGTCGGCAAGTTGGTGAAGGTGTATGTCCCGGTTGCAGCCGCGGTCGGATGGATCGTCCCGACACCATTCGGATCAGGCGTGATGGTAAAGCCGAACGTGCTGGCTAACGCCACTCCAGTATCAACCACCTTGGTTAAGGTCAATGAACCAGTATCACGCGTATTGGTAAATGTACAAATGACGTGTTGGTTCGTGGCCACCACAACACTGTTATTTACTCCGACACTGACAGCAGCTTCATTGTCATTCGTACCGTTATTATTCGCGTCGTTGAAACAGGTTAATGCCGAGGGCGTAAAGTTAGCGGTCGCAGTTTCCGCAGCGAAATATGTACCGGTGTTCACCGTTTTGGGACCGGTTGTACCATTCGCAGACACAATAGTCGAAGCAATATCGCTCGTACCGCTGGTAGTACCGATGGTTAAGGTTGTTGTGCCCGGTGTTCCCGACCAGATCTTTTTGAGTTCAATCGTGCCGGTGTTGCGAGTATTCGTGTACGTACAAATAATCGCGTGCCCCGCTGCAACCGTCAAAGAAGTATTCGCACCGGGAGTAACGGATTGACTGTTATCAGTGCAGATCAAGTTGGCACTGTGATCCGCTAACGAGCCAAATTCAGAAACATAGTACGTTCCGGTATTCACTATTTGCGTACCAGTCGTACCGTTGGTTGAAAGAGGTGTCGCTGCGACATCATTGCCCGCAATTGTGGTGCCGATGTTTAGCGTGGTTGTCCCAGGAGTTCCAGACCACACTTTTTTCAGTTCGATGGTCCCAGTATCGTGCGCATTATGAACTGTACAGGTGGCGGTCACGTTTTTGGTCACGCTCACGCTCGCGCACGTCGTTGAAACTTGGTGGTAACCAGCGGCTAGGCTGGATTCGGTCACGGTGTAACTCCCGGTCGGCAAGTTGGCGAAGGTATATGTCCCGGTGGCAGCTGCAGTCGGATGAACCGTACCGACGTTATTCGGATCAGGGGAGATAGTAAAGCCAAACGTACTTGCTAACGCCGATCCGGCATCAACCACTTTGGTCAATGTTAGTGAACTGGTATCGCGAGTATTGATAAAGGTACAAATCACATGTTGATTTGTAGCTACAGCGACGCTGTTATTCGTACCCACACTGACCGCGGTTTCATTGTCATTGACGCCATTGTTATTCGCGTCGTTGAAACAGGTTAATGCCGAGGACGTAAAGTTAGCGATCGCAGTTTCCGCAGCAAAGTAGGTGCCTGTGTTCACTGTCTTGGAACCCGTCGTACCGTTCGCAGACACAGCGGTTGAGGCAATGTCGCTCGCGCCATTGGTTGTGCCGATGGTTAAGGTTGTTGTGCCAGGTGTTCCCGACCACACTTTTTTTAATTCGATGGTCCCGGTATTTCTGGTGTTGGTATATGTACAGATCACCACATGCCCAGCGACAACCGTCAAAGAATTATTCGCACCGGGCGTAACGGATTGGCTGTTATCAGTACAGGCCAAGCTGGCACTGTGGTCTACTAAGGGACCAGATTCAGAAACATAGTAGGACCCGGTATTCACCGTCTGCGTACCGGTCGTACCATTCGTCGATACCGCCGTGGAGACAACCTCGTTTCCCGCGACAGACGTGCCGATATTCAAGCTCGTTGTTCCTAGCGTGCCCGACCAAATCTTTTTCAATTCAATCGTGCCCGTTTGGCGGGTATTGGTATAGGTACAGATGATGACATGCCCGCTCGAAACCGTCAGCGCAGTATTTACGCCCGGTGTCACCGGCTGACCGTTATCAGTACAGACCAAGCTCGACGTGTAGTTGGCTAACGCACCAGTTTCGGAAAAATAATAGGTTCCAACATTCACCGTTTTTGTTCCTGTGG
>JAYUIJ010000058.1:0-9610 GCA_043766165.1 Candidatus Kerfeldbacteria bacterium | reverse complement strand
CGTTCAGTTCCTAAGACATGTAGACCGCCAGCGGTTTTAGCAATCTGTGCTTGTTCTGAATCCGGCGGTGTTCCGCCCATGATAATGTCGACGCCTCGACCGGCGATGTTTGTAGCTAGCGTGACGGCGCCAGGTCGGCCGGCTTGGGCTACGATTTGCGCTTCACGTTCGTGGTTTTTAGCGTTCAGGACTTCATGCGGTACGCCTTCACGTTGCAGCAACTCAGATAAGATTTCATTTTTTTCAATGGAAATCGTACCAACTAGAACTGGTTGCTTCGATTCATGGCGTCGTTTAATTTCGCGCACGACCGCGGTGAACTTCCCCTGTTCATTCTTGTAGACGCTATCCGTTAAATCTTTGCGGATCATAGGGCGATGCGTTGGCACTACAACCACATCAAGATTATAAATTTTATGGAATTCTTCCGCTTCGGTCACGGCCGTGCCGGTCATACCAGCTAATTTCGGATAGAGGCGGAATAGATTTTGTAAGGTGATCGTGGCCAGCGTCAGGTTTTCTTGTTTAACGTCCAAACCTTCTTTCGCTTCAATCGCTTGGTGCAGACCTTCTGAATAGCGGCGACCGAACATTAACCGGCCGGTAAACTCGTCGACAATAATGACTTCACCATCTTTGGTTACATAATCTCGATCGCGCTGAAATAACGCTCGTGCCTTCAGGGCTTGTTCAAGATGGTGAACCATTTCGATACCACCAGCAGCGTACAAGTTCTCAATGCCGAGGATTTTTTCAACATGGCCAATACCCGCTTCCGTTAATGTCGAGGCGCGCATTTTTTCATCCACAACGTAATCAGCTACGGGCGTTAACTGGGTTACAACTTGCGAGAATGTTCGGTATCGGTCAGTTGATTCTTCGGCCGGCGCGGAAATAATTAACGGCGTTCGAGCTTCGTCAACAAGAATTGAGTCAACCTCGTCGACAATAGCAAAATAATATGGTCGCTGGACCAGATATTGTTTATCCGGCACCATGTTGTCACGTAGGTAATCAAAACCGAATTCGTTATTTGTCCCGTAGACAATGTCGCACTGGTACGCTTGCATTCGCGTGACTGGTTTCAAGTGTTTCAGTCGTTCTTCGCTGGCTTCATTATTTTCAAACGTCGCGTCATACTGAAACGCTTGTTCATGAATAATAACCGACACCGTTAATCCAAGCGCATCATAAATCGCGCCCATCCATCCGGCATCGCGACGAGCTAGATAATCGTTGACGGTTACTAGATGAACACCCAGACCAGTTAAGGCATTGAGCGCGACTGGCGCTGTAGCCACCAATGTTTTTCCTTCGCCAGTTTTCATTTCGGCTATTGAGCCGCGATGAAGGACGATACCGCCCATCATTTGCATATCAAAATGTTCTAATCCAATCGTCCGCTTTGATACTTCACGGACCATGGCAAACACTTCAACGAGATGGTCATCAAGTTTAGCTGGACCTGCGTTAATGTCTTTCCGCACCTCGCCTGCTCGTTCACGAAAACGCTCCAGCGACCATTGCTGAAGATCTTCTTTTTTAGCGTTTATGAGGTCAACAAGTGGCTGTAATTGCTTAACAACCCGCAGGTTCGCGTCACCGAAAATCTTACCGAAGAAAGCCATAATAGGACATGACTGTACCAGAATAAGTAAAAAGTATCAAGTAGGCAGTAAATGGCATTTCTAACTAATATGGAACACAGGTAGAATGGAAGTATCCACTCACCATTAACCTATACTCCAATGCAAAACATAACACAGCCAAAGACAGAAGCCCAGATTAAGGCTAAGCTCAGACAAACACTCTTCCCTAGGGGTATCAGATGCCCGAAGTGTCAGAGACGGTATTCGTCAAAGGTAGGTGAGAGATTCTTCTGTAAAATCTGTCGTCTCAAATTCTCATTGAAACGGTGTACGCCATTCGCTCATTCAAAACTCTCCTATGAACAGCTCTGGGAACTGCTGCGGTGCTGGCTCAATGAGCTTAGCTTTGAAGATACCGAAGCGACGATGGAGCTATCTCACGTCACGGTGCGGCGGTGGTACCGACGGTTCAATGCGCTCATTCCAGCTGAACGGGTACGGCTAGGTGGGACGGTGGAGGTGGATGAAGCGTTCATTGGACGTCAGCGGCACCGCAACCAACAGATCGTCGTGGGAGCGATTGAACGGTATGCCAGACAGGTGGTCTTTCGGACGATTCCAGACCGTGAACAGGAGACCTTAGATCGGTTTCTCCTGTGGCACGTGGATCGAAAGAGTCTAGTCTGTACCGATGCTCACCCGAGCTATACAAACATCACCGAGTTCTTCGGCTATGGGCATAGTGTGGTTAATCATTCTCTGGGGCACTTTGGGATCACCAACCAGATTGAGAATACCTGGATGCGGCTGCGGCGATTCATTCGGAAGGTGTATCACAATGTCTGGAAGGAACATCTGCCGAGAGTGCTGAAAGAGTTCCAGGCTCGTAACAATCACCAAGAGGTCTTCACTTCACAAACTTCATTCCTGACCTATGTGTTCCAAGTTAGTTAGATTGACCCAGTAAATACAATACAGCCTTACGGCTGCACTGTGCATGTTAAAGTAATTTATTTCTGTTGCGCCCGTTTCGCTTTCGAGACGCCGATCTCTTTTTCCTTGACCAATTGACGTTCGATTTTTGGATAGACTAAATCGATAGCTTCATCCATATGTTCAGCACGCATTCCGGCTTCTAATGTTTTTCCGGGCAGGTAGACCCAAACTTCGATCCGGTGTTTTTTGCCTTTGGTCATACCGTGGTCAACATCAAGCTCAACCCCGATCCGTTTAATCTTAGGATGGAATTTTTCCAGCTTACTCATTTTTTCAGTCACGTATTCTTTAATGGCTGGGGTGAGTTTGAAATCTTTGCCGCTGATGGTGATGTTCATTGAGGTTGTAGGTTGAAGGATTAAGGTTGAATGAATAAAGAGATTTTAGTTTATTGCTTGCGTCACATATGATAACCATATATTACCATCATCGTGCCTTTTCCACGACTTGAGGACGCGAAAACCGGCTTTCTTGAGCACTTTTAGAAATTCAGCATTCGAATAAAACGCAAAGAATCGATCTACTCCTCCGTATCGATCTTGATGAATAACTGCTTGATCAAGGTTTCGTTTCTGCTTGATGCTAACAACAAAGAATCCATTAGGTTTAAGCAAAGCATGAATTGATCGTAACACTTTTGGCAAACGGTACTTTGGAACATGGAGTAAGGTGGCCATCGACCAAATTGCGCCATATGATTGTTTCGGAAAACGGAGGTCAAAAAGATCCATCAACCTGAATGTGCCGCTTGGATTATTTTTTCTGGCTACTTTCAGTAATCCTTTCGAGGCATCGATGCCAAGATATTCAAATTTGTCTTTTAAAAAGACACGAGCATCTCGTCCGCCGCCGCAGCCAATTTCTAAAACCTGTTTGTCCTGAATACGTTTCTTGAGAAGATCATATTCTTCACGCCATAAAAAATACCGACGGTTTTGTCGATCATATTCCGGCGCGATACGGTTGTAACTGGTAATCGTTGCTTGTACTCGTGAATCCATTAGAATCCCAAATATTGCACTTCTTCATGTAGCTGCACACCAAGTTGGTCACGGACTTGCTGCTTTACGTAACTGAGCATTTGAATCACGTGGTCAGCAGTAGCACCACCGGTGTTGACCATAAAGTTCGCGTGCTTGCTAGAAATCTCAACTCCTCCGATTTTTTTTCCTGGTATATCCAAATGCTGAAGCAAACGCCAAGCGGAAAGGGTGTTATTTTCCACGAAGGGTTGAAGCTCGGCTGGAAGTTTATCTTTTTCTACAACTGGATTAACGAACATACACCCAGCCGTTTGCGTAGTAATAGGTTGGTTAGCGCCTTTTTGCTTAGTTGTTTCGGCTAGAAGTTTATGTTCTTCGGCATGGTCAATGGCTGGCAAGGTCAATTGGGCTTGAACAATTACCCAATCACGATGCGCTTTGAATTCACTCGTTCGGTAAGCAAAATGACATTCTTCTTTTGTTAGCCGTTTCTGCTCACCGTCAAAGGTAATGACATCCACCCAGTCCACAAAATCCCCAAGCCCCCAACCATGACCTCCCGCATTACCATACAACGAACCGCCCACCGTTCCCGGCACACCGATTAACCAGCGCATGCCGCCTAGATGATGTTTGAGTGCGTTAGCAATCAACTGGCCATTCTGTGTCCCGGTACCAATAATGACTTGCGGCGGTGTCCATTGCATTTGGTCGTTTTGCATGATGATCACTAAGCCATCATAGCCTTTGTCTCCTACTAATGTATTCGCACCTTTACCCAAGATACGAATGTTTAAGCCTTCTTGTTTAGCCCAAGCCAGAACTGGCGAAACATCGTCTGACCTTTTTATGACCGCCAAATACTTGGCCGGACCGCCGATTTTAAAGGTGGTGTACGGCGCTAAGGGAATGTTTTCTTGAATGATGCTAGGTCGTTCCATGGAATCGTTCAGCTATTTTCTCAGCGCTCCGCCAGATGTCACCCGCTCCCATGATAATAGCGACATCGCCCGGTTGTAGCAACTCAGGCAGAGCGGATTCAAGATATTCCGGCGAGGCGACGTAATGGACGTCAATGTTCAACTTCGTTAAGGCGTCAACCAAGTTCTGGCTCGATTTAGGATTTTTTTCGGGAACTTCACGGCCAGGCACAGTGTATGTTTCTACAATCAGCACTGTTTCCGCGGCACCGAAGTTTTTGGTAAAGTCATCGAACAGTGAAGTTAGTCGAGAACGATGATGTGGCTGAAAAACCGCGACTATGCGACGGCCCGGAAAAAATGCTTTGGCTCCTTCAATTGTGGCTTTAACCGCGATTGGATGATGGGCGTAGTCGCTGACAATCGTAGTTGGTGATCCAGGATTCAAGATTTGGAAACGACGCCAGACGCCATGGAACTTATCAACCGTTGCGGCAAATGTTTTTGGTTCGGCGCCACTGGCGATCGCTGTGGCCATGGCGGCTAAGCAATTCATAATATTAAATTCGCCTGGCAGGTGCAGTGTGAAATTTCCCAGCAACTCCCCTTTCCATAGTGTTTCCCATTTCTGCCAGCCGTCACCAGTCGAAATACTTTTGGCCATCAGATCTGCGTCGTGATGAATGCCGAAGGTTATGACACTCGATATTCGTTTAGCAATTTCCACACAACGCTCATCGTCAGCATTAACTACAAGTTTTCCGTCCGTTGGTAACAAAGCCACATATTTCTCAAAACTTTGCAACATTTTTTCGACTGAACCAAAATAATCTAAGTGATCAGCTTCGATATTGGTGATGACCGCGATTGTCGGTTGGTAGTGGAGATAGTGATCGCGATATTCGTCGGCTTCGACCACAAAGGTTCCGTCTGTTCCATTTCGCACATTGCTATTGAATTCACTGACCCGACTGCCAACGAGTACCGTCGGATCAAGACCAGCATCAGCCATCAATAACCCAGCTAGAGCAGTGGTTGTGCTTTTTCCATTTGTTCCGGCAATGGTTATACGCTGTGATGCGGTATTCATTAACTGCCCTAGCGCAGACGAAAAGTTTTCAGCATTGATTCCCAGTTCAGTCGCGCGACGACGCATCGGATGTTCAGGCGCTGTGTCATCGGTAAACACTACCAGATCAACGTCCTTCGTTATGTGTCGCGGATCCTCGTCGATGTAATAGGCCACACCAAGCTTCATCAGATCCTCAACAAGTGGATTGGGATTCGGATCAGAGCCACTGACTTTTATCCCACGTTGGAAAAATAATTGTGCCACTCCGGATACACCGACACCGCCTAAACCGATGCAGAAAACATGTTTGGGAAGAGTGTTCATGACGACTTCATCAGTTTTATAACTTCGTTGGCTAGTTGAGCCGCTGCATTAGGTGTATACAACTCATGCAATTTTTTTCCTAGTGCTAGCGCCTCATCAGGTGATTGTCGTAATCGATCGAGTGTTTGCGTAATATCTGTTGGCAACGCGGTAGTTTCTTGAAGCACGATGCCGGCCGAATGATTGGCGACTAGCTGCGCATTAGCTTCTTGATGCGAACCCGGCATGGGAATAAAGATAGTTGGTTTTGACAGCGCCGCTAATTCCGTCAACGCCCCCAATCCAGCCCGGGAAATAACAATATCTGCCACCGCTAGCGCATCCGGTAACTCTGTAGTCAGGAAGGAAAATTGTTGATAGCGAGCATGTTGCACTTCGACAACTTCACGCTCGGGTCCGATTACGTGCAGGATTTGCCAATGCGTCGTTAGTTGTTTCATGACGGCCGCAATACTCATATTAATAGATCTTGATCCGGTCCCGCCGCCGAGTACCAGAAGAACTGGAATGTTTGACTCGAGATGAAAAAAATCTCTAGCTTTCTGTTTGTCGCCCTGTATAATTTCTGGACGAACGGGATTACCCGTCCAATGAACTTTGGCCGGCGGAAAATCCTGGAGTGATTGCTGAAAAGCAACAGTGATAACGTTCGCTGCCCGCATCATCAGTTTATTTGCTAACCCCGGCCGAACATCTTGTTGATGAACAAGTGTTTGTACACTGAGCCAATGTGACGCCCAAATGACCGGCACCGACACAAATGAACCAGCCGAAATGGATACGTTAGGCTTCCAATCACGAATAATCTTTTTGGCTTGTTGATATCCACGAAAAATCTTTCCGATGTCCTGAATATTTTTCCATGACCAGTAGCGTCGCAATTTACCACTGGCAATACTTCGAAACGGAATGCTGGCTGCTTCAACTAAAACTTTTTCCGGACCATTGGTAGAACCGATAAACAAAAATTCAGCGGCAGGGTGTCGTTGACGAAGTTCACTGGCCAGTGCTAAAAGTGGCGTTACTGAACCAGCTGTTCCGCCACCAGATAATAGAATGCGGTACCTCATGACCGGGAAATATGACGAGTGGTTTGCCGGGAAATATTCATCATCACGCCGACCGCAGCCATGGAGACAATCATGGCTGATCCACCTTGACTCATGAATGGTAGTGGGATGCCCGTCAACGGCAGCAACGCAGATAAGGCCCCAATATTCATAAAGGTTTGCAATCCAAACCAGACGGTAATACCAATCGCCACAAGCCGTCCGAATTGATCAGGGGCGTTACGGGCAATACGCAAGCCTCGCAAGATAACGAATAGCCAAAGAGATAAAAACACCATGGCAAAAATAAACCCTAGTTCTTCGGCCGTAACGGCAAAAATTGAATCGCCAGCCGGTTCAGGTAGATAGTTAAACTTTTGGCGCGAATGACCTAATCCTAAACCAAATATCCCGCCTGAGCCAATGGCCAACAAGGCTTGGTTGATGTGGTAGCCGATACCTTGGGGATCGACGTCAGGATTTAAAAATACCGTTAAACGTTGAGCGCGATATGGTGAAAGTTTAATGGCCAATAACAGCAGCGCTGCGCCCGAAACAATTAAACCAGACAAATGTTTGAGTGACCCGCCGCCGCTGAAGTAGATGATGACTGACATCAAGACGATGATTAACGTCGTACCTAAATCAGGTTGCAACAATACTAATCCAGCCACAACTCCCAGCGTAATTAAAAATGGCATTAGCCCTTCGCGAACACTACCAAGCACGTGGTCCCGTTTTTCAAACCAAGCGGCTAAGTAAAATAAGAAGGTTAACTTTGCCAATTCGCTCGGCTGGAACAAGGTAAAGCCTAAATTTATCCAGCGCCGGGCACCAAGTAAGGAAGGTCCAATTCCCGGCACAAAGACCATGACGAGCAAGACTACTGTAGCTATCATCAACGGCACAGCGAACTTTCGCCACACACGGTAATCGATTTTCAACATGACAAAAAAAGCAATTAGACCTAGTCCGACCCAGACAATTTGTTTTTTTAGAAAGTAGTTACTGTCGTCGAAACGCTGGAAACCTAATACCGAACTAGCACTGGCTAACATGACTAAACCAAAAACAATCAGGAGTGCAATCAGCCCCAAATAGACGTAGTCCGGTTGGTGGCGGTGCGATGAGCTCATGATAGGTTGTTCACCACTTGATTAAACTGATCACCACGATCAAACTCATGCAAAAATAATCCGAAGCTTGCGCAACCAGGTGACAATATGATTGGCTGACGTGGAGTAGCTAGCACCAGGGCGGTTGTCACCGCTGATTTCATGCTGTGGACCGAAATTATTGGTTGACGGTATTTGAATTTTTTTAACAATGCTTGTAATTGCACCGTCGCTGTACCGGGCAAAAAAACTGTTTTGACATTTCGGCGGACGATATCTTTGGCTAGCGCATGAAAATCTAATTGCTTATCTGTCCCGCCACAAATACATACTGCTTGTGAATACACCGCTAAGGCAGCCAACATGCCGTCCGGCGAAGTAGCGGCCGTGTCGTTAATCATGTCATGGCCTTTGTAGCTACGAATTTTTTCTTGACGATACGGAACGCCATGAAATTTTTTGACTGCATTGATGACGACTTTTGGTGAAACACCATATGCAGATGCTGCCGCTGTAGCCGCTAAGAGATTCATGAGATTGTGCTCACCTGGAAGTGTCCAATGACTCAGCGACATGATCTTATGAGTTGTACCATCAAGCTGTTCAATAACCCATCCATTTCCAATAGTAAAACCGTTAACTTTATTTGGAAGTTTCAGACTAAACCAAATGTTTAGACTGGCGCTAACTTTCGCTGCCGCTCGGCAATATGGATCATCATAATTCAGAACGGCAAAGTCCTTGTTGGTTTGTCCGCGAAAAAGATTATATTTCGTGTTGGCATAGTTTTTCATCGTGCCGTGACGACTGATGTGGTCAACTTTCAAGTTGGTCATGACCGCAATGTGGAAAGGTTTTCCAACGACCGGTAAACGCTCAAGCTGATATGACGATAATTCTAAAACGGCAGAAGTGGTGGATTTTGCTTTGGGCAAATACGATAACATCGGCACTTGGCGAACGTTACCACTGATAATCGTATCGCGATGTGCGGCTGTAATCATCGCACCGAGCAACAAGGTGGTTGTAGTTTTTCCACGTGTGCCGGTCACACCGATGAGCGTACCGGGGAATTGTCGGACAAAAATACTAGCTTCATTATCGATTAACTTCCTCTGCTTGCTCGCTAAGCGCAACTCGGGAATGTTGGGATGCATGCCCGGGTTAACGACAATGCGATCGGCCCAGCGGACATCAGCTAGTGTTTGTGCGCCAAAATGCCCGCGGTAGTTCAGGCCGCGGAGTTGTTTGATGGAATCGCTGAGTTGAGTTTTTGTTTGTTTATCGTTGACGAGTAACTGCGCACCTTGTTTCACTAACCATTTGGCTGTCGCGATTCCCCCGCCATGACGACCAAGTCCCATTAATAAAACACGTTGGCCGCGAAAATGTGTAGGTGGCACTGAGCGTGACATTACGCTTACCGTAACATAAATTGAGCTGTTTTGCAACTACGTTTCATAGGGCATACTAAAGCAGTTGGAACAAGGATAGACTGGGAATACCCCATCCACTATCTCTTGTTCTATGATCACCACTCTCAATCAGATTCCTTCTGAAGC
>JAYUIJ010000057.1:0-4100 GCA_043766165.1 Candidatus Kerfeldbacteria bacterium | reverse complement strand
GCCACTGCCCCTGCCTGCCGGCAGGCAGGGTGGGGGCATTCTTTTTCTTCTTGATCCTTCGGTAAACTCAGGACAGGCAAGAAAGAGAATCAGAAAGATTCTCCGCCTCCGCTGAAGCCGCTCAGCTGCGGCGGATCCGCCGCAATACTCCCGCAGGAGTATGGAGGCGGAAAGTCCTGCCCAAACTCGCATCGGCATTAGTGGTAAGACAAGTATATGCTACTCGCCCCAGTGGTCAGGACGGGAATACAAATGCTCGGGACAAAGAGGTAGATCAAAATGCAAAGGGATTGACGCGGACTTTCCAGTCCGGGCTGCCGAAAGGTTTATAGAAACGTTTGGATTTTGTGATTTAGAGCTTGGTTCTTTCTTGGAATTTAGAGCTTGGGATTTGGAACTTTTGACTTGATTTCTGTACCAAAAATTGATATTCTATATTCACTATGTCGGAGAAATACGACCATCAAGTAATCGAAAAGAAGTGGCAGAAACGCTGGGCTGAAGATAAAGTTTTTTCTGTAGACAACAACTTCGACCACCCCGGCGCTTCGCGCCACCCCTCTTCAGACGGGAGGAGGGGAAGTGCTGAATACGTTTTGGATATGTTCCCATATCCGTCCGGCGATGGATTGCATGTCGGCCATCCGGAAGGGTACACCGCGACAGATATTTATTCGCGCTACTTGCGGATGAATGAAAAAAAAGTTTTACATCCGATGGGTTGGGATGCGTTTGGTTTACCGGCGGAAAATTATGCGATTAAGATGGGCGTTCATCCGGCCGAAGTGACGAACAAAAATATTGCCAATTTCAAACGGCAAATTCAAAGCCTAGGTTTTTCCTATGACTGGTCGCGAGAAATTAATACGACGGATCCAAAGTATTACAAGTGGACGCAGTGGATTTTTTTACAACTGTTTAAAAAAGGATTAGCCTACGAAAAAGAAGCACCAATTTGGTGGTGTCCGAAAGATAAGACGGGGTTGGCGAATGAAGAAGTCGTGAATGGTAAATGTGATCGCTGTGGCACTGCGGTTGAAAAGAAAATGTTGAAGCAGTGGATGTTGAAAATTACGGCCTACGCTGATCGTTTACTTGAGGGTTTAGAAAAAGTTGATTGGCCGGAAAGTATTAAGGCGTTGCAACGGAATTGGATTGGGCGGAGTGAGGGAGCGGAAGTAGATTTCACGATTGCCCAGTCAAGGAGTACGGCCAAGAAGAAAATTCTGGTTGGTACGAGGAATGCTGCTAAGGTTGGAATGATCAAGCAGGCTTTTGCCAAACTAGAAGATATAGAAATTATTAGTTTAAATGATTTACCAGACATAGACGACAGTAGTTTGGTAGAAATTGATGATTATTTAGAGAATGCTAAACGAAAATCAGCGTTCTACTTTCAGAAAACTGGTATTCCTAGTATCTCAACGGATCATATTTTATGGATTGCCAAGTGGCCGGAAAATAACGGTGTTATAGTTCACATTCGTAAATTAGCTAACCCAAATAGCTCTCGCGCTACTGATGAAGAAGTTATTGCCTGGTATCAAAAGTTTCTGGCTGGAGTTGGTGGTTCTTCGCTAGCTCGGTTTGACTATGCAATGGCCTATACAGACGGCCAGGGCACGAGCGTTTATGCTTCACCACAGCGTGAGTATATTTTACAAACAGAACGAGCGTCGGAGTTTCCGGAAGGTTATCCAACTGAGCCGCTTCTCAAAGATCCGGTCACAGACGAATTTCGAGTGGATCAAGATACCGAGATTCCCTATCAAAATGCCTTTGCTCTCTTACGAACGACAATTCACGATCGTATCTGTCAGTTACCTAAAGAAACGATCAGAGTGTTCACGACCCGACCCGACACCCTATTTGGCGCAACCTATCTTGTACTCTCGCCAGAACATGAGCTCGTTTCACAAATCACAACCAAAGAACAGAAAAAAGCTGTCGAGAAGTATGTAAAATCCTTAACCGGAAAGTCAGATCTGGAACGAACGTCGCTCGAAAAAGAAAAAACGGGTGTCTTTACTGGTGCGTACGCCATCAATCCAGTCAATCAAGAAAAAATTCCGGTCTGGATTGCGGATTATGTTTTGAGTTCGTATGGCACGGGTGCAATTATGGCCGTGCCGGCACATGATGAACGGGATTTTGCTTTTGCGAAGAAGCATAAACTTCCTATTATAAAAGTTATTAAGCCGCCAAGTGTGATGCCAACAAATCCCATGGAGATAGCGGTTGGTTCTACTGGTATGGGTCATCGCACCAGCGATATTGAAAGTGAATGTTGGGTAGGTGAGGGCGTGCTTATCAACTCGGGACACTTCACTGACCTCGCTTCGGAAGCAGCTCGTAAAAAGATTGTAGAGATGTTAGAGGAACAGAAATGTGGACGGCTCAGTGTAAATTACAAACTCCGCGACTGGGTTTTCTCGCGTCAGCGCTACTGGGGCGAGCCGATTCCGTTGGTGCATTGTGAAAATTGTGTTGATGTTGTTGAATCAACACCGCATTATTTGAATTTCTACAGGCCAGAAATTTGGGAGAATATTAAAAGTGGAACAAAAACGATTGAAACCAGAGCTTTAAATCCTGACGAGCCGGAACGGTTTTTTGGAAAAATCAAAGCTGAGGATTATATTAAAGCTATCTTTAAGCCGACTGGTGAAATTATGTGGCTGCGGGTGAAGCAGGTTAAAAAATACATTTCATTGAAGGAGGTATTTGAAGATAAGGAACTTTTAATGAAGATGTTGCCAGGAAAAAAGCACGAATCTGTTGAGGCGCTGACCAAAGACTATAATGCTTTAGCGGAAGGTTATGCTGATCGTATCAATAACCATGGCATGGTTGCTTTTGAAATCAAACCAGTTATTCCAGGCATTATCCCGTTGAAACAGCACGAGTTGCCTCTTGAATTACCAAGTGTAGAGAACTATCAGCCGTCGGGGACTGGAAAGTCCCCTCTCTCCCAGGTTGATGACTGGGTCAATGTGACATGCCGTGTCTGTGGTCATCCAGCCAAGCGCGAGACAAACACCATGCCGCAGTGGGCCGGGTCGTGTTGGTACTATTTACGGTACTGTGATCCAAATAATGATCAGGAATTTGCTTCCGCGGAAGCCATGAAATCTTGGTTACCCGTTGATATGTATGTTGGTGGAGCGGAGCATGCCGTGTTGCACTTACTCTATTCGCGTTTCTGGCACAAAGTGTTGTTCGACATGGGTCATATTCCTGAAGAAGTCGGCGATGAACCGTTCATGAAATTAAAAAATCAGGGTTTGATTCTGGGGCCAGACGGTGAAAAGATGTCCAAGTCGCGAGGGAATGTGATTAATCCTGATGAGATTGTCGAGAAGTTTGGCGCGGATACGCTTCGAATGTACGAAATGTTTATGGGGCCGTTTGAAGATGCCAAGCCGTGGGATACGAATGGGATTCTTGGGGTCAAACGATTCTTAGACCGCGTCTGGACGTTGAAAGATAAAGTTGATCATGATGAAGTTGGTCGTTCAAGCGCGAGTCATCGTTACGCTGCGTCTATCAGCAAAGGCATTCCAAATTTTCAATTGAATACTTGTGTCAGTGACTTAATGAAATGGAGTAATGAATGGAAATCTACGCCGAGCGTACCACAAGGCGATGTCGAAGTGTTTTTGAAACTGCTGTCGCCGTTTGCGCCGCATATTGCTGAAGAACTGTGGCAGCAGATTGGACATGAAACATTGTTGAGTCAAGAAAAATGGCCTGGCTTTGATGAAGATCAGTTACAAGATGATACGGTGACGATTACGGTGCAGGTCAATGGCAAACTTCGTGGGACGTTATCTATGTCCACCGGTTCTGGACAAGATGTTGTCGTCGATGCAGCGAAGTCAAATGAGAATGTCAAAAAGTTTTTGACGGGGGAGCCGAAGAAGATAATCTTTGTAAAAGATAAGCTCGTAAACTTTGTTATTTCACTATAGTGATTTTCGTGAACCCAGCACCACTTTTGGTGATGATATTCCAGTTTTTGTAAACATCATTAGCTGGAGATGTGCCATAGGGATAGTTCAGTGTCCAATCCAAAAGTGGTGCTGGGTGAAGGATAAGTT
>JAYUIJ010000056.1:0-23845 GCA_043766165.1 Candidatus Kerfeldbacteria bacterium | reverse complement strand
CATGTCCGACATTTTTACGAAGTTGTCGGGGTTTCGACATGGTACCGCGCGAATTTTCAAACATCGATCGACGATTGAACATCCCCGCACCACTCGCTCCACTCGGGTGCGGGGCTGACCCTTTGCACGCCGAACCAGTGAGAAATGCGGAATTGTCCAATTGTTCAAGTGCACTGAACACCTAACGGCCATCATTCGGTTGGTTCGACAGCACAGAATGATGACCGGCAAATGTCCAAAGCGAAACTAAACGCCAATAGTATAGGGTAAAATAGACAATTTGTCAAGGTTACTGTCTTCGTGTATACTCGAAGCGTCTTACTAGTAACCCGCACAGCGATTCCCGACAAACGTTATCGAGTCAACCACTTCATCCGCATTCCGCAGGTGAACGTGATCGACGAAACTGGCAAACCGCTGGGTATCATGGATACCGGGCAAGCCCTAGCAATAGCCGAGACCAAAGGCCTCGACTTGGTTGAAGTTGCGCCGATGGCTAAGCCCCCAGTCTGCAAAATTTTGAATTACGGCGCTTTCGTTTTCCAACAAGAAAAGAAAGAACGTAAAGCCAAAGCCCACCAGAAAAAAGTTGAACTCAAAGGCATCCGCCTGACCTTTAAGATTGGCCAGCACGACAAAGACACCCGCAAAGCCCAGTCCCTAAAATTCCTCGACGAAGGCCATAAAGTCATGCTCGAAATGCGTCTCCGCGGCCGTGAAAATGCCCACAAAGACCTAGCTCGTCAACACATGATGCAATTTGCCACCGATCTCGGCCCAACCGTGGTAATCGAGTCGGCATTGAGTATGCTGGGGAACCGGTTGACGATGATTGTAGGTAAAAAGAAGTAAGCTTGTCCCCTCCATTGCCGCGGCAATGGAGGGGTAGGGGTGGCCTTGACGTTAATGAACGAATCTTGTAGTATCATCGGGCTATGAAGAATAAGCTCAAGTCCCACCAAGCCACCGCCAAGCGCTTTAAAAAGACTGGCGATAAGAAGTTTATCAAGCGCAAAGCTGGCCAAAACCACTTCAATGCCCGCGAACGCGGCGAAACCGTGATGGGCAAACGCCGTGATATTAGTGTCCACCCGGCCGACGTTCCAGCTATCCAGCTTCTTTTACCACACGCGTAATTTTCTACTGCCATGCGAGTCAAACGAGGCGTTGCCCACGTCAAACACCGTAAGTACATCCTTAAAGCCGCTAAAGGTTTTAAGTGGGGTCGCAAGAACCAAATCCGCAAAGCCAAGACCGCTATCACTAAAGCCGGCCGTCATGCATACAAGCACCGCCGTCTGAAGAAACGTGATTACCGCGCGCTCTGGCAAATCCGGATCAACGCCGCCGTCCGCGAGCACGGTTTAAGCTACAGCAAGTTCATCCACCTCCTGAAAGTCGCCAACGTCGAACTCGATCGCAAAGTGTTATCACAGATCGCTGATGAACAACCGAAGTTGTTTGCCAGCATCGTCAAGCAAGTGAATAAGTAGCTTGTAGAGGCTTAGCCCGTTAGTTTGATACGGGTTGATTTGTGTTGCTTGTTATTTTAACAGCAATAAGAATTTACATTTTCGTTGTTCATGTTACAGGCCACCCCTACCCCTCCACTACTTCATAGTGGAGGGGACATGCTAGTCGTCCCCTCCATTGCCGGTGCAATGGAGGGGCTGGGGGTGGGGTCTCTCTACGAACGCAACTTTGGCATCACCCAAAAACCTAATACCAGAACAACAAGTGAAGCAACACTCACGTACAATCCTATTTGATAACTTCGCGGTGCGTAATAAAATTCGAGCGTGTGTTCACCAGTATCAACCGCCGCGCCTTGGAAGGCGTGATTTACTTTCAGTAGACCCGAGTCTGATTTGAAACCATCTAGCTTCAAGTGCCAACCTGGGTAGTGTTGTAGATTAGTAACAAGAATTGTATTGGCACTGGATGTAACCTTGACCCGAAGGTTCGTAGACGTCTGACGTAACACAGTAACCACGCTTGTGGTCGTTGGATCAACATTGAAGTACGATGCTGGTAACGCTGCAGTAACTTCAACCGTAGCTTCATGGAGCACATCAATCTTTCCAACTTCAGCCGGATCCTCTGTTTGAATAACTTTCTGTACTGTGTGTACTGGCGAGATAGAATTTTCACGCTGTGCCAAATGCCATTTCCCTTCCGACATAATCTCTTTCCAGCCTGTCGACACAGAATCACTGGTAATCATGACGTTACTCCCCGTTACTGCCAGCACTTCATCATTCGGATGAATGGGCACCAACTGATTCCGTTTTTCTATGCGTTCGCTGTTCGCTGTCCAAAGTTCTAAATAACTACTTGGATAAACAGAATCATAGCCAACTGAAACTGGAAGATTATATGGCATGAACTGGTCAAGCGCGCCATTCGGAAACCAAACGCGTGAACCATCTTTAGTTAATTCCTGTGCTTTGCTAAGTAACGCGCTTTGCGGAAACAATGTTGATCGCGGCGCAAACGGTAATATCCCCTGCCACTGCCATAACGAAACCACCAACATTGCGCCAATAAAAATCCAAGAATATTTATGTGAATATGATTTGGCAAATGTGTTTGTGCCAAACCCAGCAAGCATCGCTAAGCTAAACGCCAGAATAAATGACGTTCGCCACACCGGCGTGACCGTTAACCATGGAGCAATTTTCCCAACCAAATCCCACCAACCTGGGAAGATGAATAATCCAGCATTCAAGACCACAAGTACAGCAAACAATCGCCACTCACGTTTTCGCCAAGCACCGAATGAAATAATAATAGCTAACAACGCCAGCGGCCCAACATATAAATTCCCTTCCAGATAGTTGGCGGGCCCATGATACTTCGCTTCTTTACCCCAAATGTTTTGATCGACAAGCGTTAATAACCCAGCGCCATCTTTAATACTCACTCTAAACAACCGTAACGGCGTTAGCACACGCGACCACGAATTTTCTTTTGGTTGACGATAGGCCTGTCCCAAAGCTTCTTTGACCGGTAGCATCTGTACCGCCGTTAATCCTAAGCCTAAAGCCAGCGCCATACCAAAACAAAAAACTCTACGCCACATAAACTCACGGCGCCACCAAATTAAAACCCACAACGTACTGATGCCAAGTGCGAATGCAGCCAACTGAACATGGCCAGCAAAAATCATAACCGCAATCATGCCAGCCACGATAGCTGTCCATCGCCATGTCAGTTTCTCATGAAGATGTAAAACTCCCCACAGCACAAACGGTAGACAAGCGAAGACCGCACTCATGGTCGTAACCGTCATCCGCATGACGAACGGTGCACTCAGTGTTAATGTTAATCCAGCAACAACACTTGCTGCAACGTTCCATTTCATTTTTCGACCAAGTACGGCGAAGCCAACCGCCGCTACAATTGATTGTAAAAGTGTAACGATAACAAAACTATCAACCGGCGGTAACCACCAGAATGGTACTTTGAACAGTGATAAAATTCCGGCCTGACCGTTTGCAAAAAATGTCGTACCCGCAAAGATTAAATTATTCCACAGTGGCACATGTCCAGATTGTATCGTCTTAGCCGCAAAGAGATGATACGGATAGGCTTGAACAATCCGGTCGCGGAAGATACTTTGTTGCGGATCAGCGTCTGGATTCCCCCAGGTTAGGCCGGTAACAGAATGCGTAGGTAGCGGAACATCGCCTTTGAAGACGGGGGCGTATAAGATACACGAGGCCGCTGTAACAACAACCAAACATGCAACTATAGGCGAGAATTTTGGCCAGCGAAACATTGGTCAAGTATACCAGAAAACCTCGTGAAACAGCCATCCTAGACAAAGAAAAAAAACAGTGCTACACTCCCGCCGACGAAAGTTTGTGTTCTCTTACGGGCTCATAGTGTAGCGGTTAACACGTCTCCCTGTCACGGAGAAGATCGGGGGTTCGAATCCCCCTGGGCCCGCCATTCGACTCGTCTTGAACTTTGTTCAAGACTCGCTCATGGCCTGCGGCCTCACATGTGAGATAAGGAGTGGTGGTGACAATTATACGAGTCGAATGCCTCGACCTTTCGGCCACGAGCTCAAGGCCGAGTGGGCGCAGTCGAGAGGCTGTTTGTAGAATTTACTCATTTTTGATATATGGAATTCGTTCCTAAAAAGTATTTTATGTATATAGCTCGTTGTGCTGACAATAGTTTGTATATTGGAAGTACGAGCCTAACTCCACCAAAAAGAATTGAACGACACAACGCCGGTCTAGGTGCAAAATGGTTTATACAACATGGACCTGGGACCGCAGTGTATTATGAAGAGTACTCAACATTACTTGAAGCTCGACGACGTGAGACCCAAATAAAGAAGTGGTCACGGATTAAAAAGGAACACCTGATTCAAGGATTAAAACCTTAGGTTATTCGACTCGTTTCGAGCTAACTCGAAGCTTGCTTGGATTACAACTATACATTTTAGGTAAAAGAAAACCGCCCGCGAGAATTATCCGGTTAGGGACAATCCTCGCGAGGCGGGTTAGGGAAAGAGCGAATTTCGGTGAATGACTTAGCGGTAGCGACGGCCTCGCATACGGGTAAAGATAGTACCCATAAGGAAAATGCCGCCCAAAGCCACTACGACGATGAACAAGATCGCCGCGATCCAGGTGCCCGTCAGCGGAGCGTTGTTTACCCAGTTCCAAGGTAGCATCGCTGTCTTCTCAGTGCTCCAGCTCAATATGCCAGTGTGGAAAAACGCTAGCCAGATCAAAACCGGAACGGCAATCACCAACAAGGTCTTGATGATACCCGGCCACGGTGAGTAGTCTACAAACGGTGCTTCTTGTGATGCGACCGTCTGATTGACTTGTTGCTGAGAGTGGTGAGTTTCACGCGCCGACTGCCGTGAATCTGGCGTCGGAATGTGGAGCTTGTCACGAACTTCTGCCGCTTCGTCGACCGACATGTTGTTCTGATCAAGCGTTTGCTTAACGGCGATGAACGGTGTAACGATAGCTCGTGCTTTATCTTCCGCCGTGTTGCGACACCCAGACCAAATGGCAAAGATGGACTGTGCGAGCCAACTCAACCAAATGAAGGCCACAATGATGTTGAGCAGCGTAGGTGCGTAGGGTGACTGATAGGCCTTGGCAGCAATTAGCAGCGGGTACCCTAGTACTGCCATCATGAAGCAATTGATCTGTGTCAGCCCGATGAACCAGATCATGGTACGCCGGAACTTCTCTAGCTTGCCCGGTTCCCATGCGTTGAGGAACGGGATATACGGGATGATCAGGATGGTTGCAATCCAAGCCAGTTCCGGCTTGTGCCAGAACGGAGCGATGATGAAACCGGCGACACCGAGAGAAATCCATCCCTTCAACTTACCTACTACACGCAACATCTTGGCTGTGAATCCTTCGCCCTTAACTGCTTGGTTAAACTTTTTTCGAAGAGCATCAGCTCCAAGCAGCGCCGGCAAAACTCTCAACTCTAAATCCACCAGCAGGAGATAAAGAATGAGCGAGGTCACCAGCAATCCACCGCGAGAATGGGTTAGTGTATCCCACCAATTGATACCGTGGTGGTAGTACAGCTGCTCCATCTTGAGCGAAGTGTAGATGAACCACAGCGCCCACGCAGCGATGATGGCCAGTACGGCCAGAATACCGCGGCGGAGACCATTATAAATTTCCTGCATTTCGATCAGAAGATTCTGACCGAAACGAATTGCTTTGAGGAATACTTCCTGACACTCCTCATTCTCAGCCAGCGCCCAAATGATGTAGCCTAAGCCACCGGCAATGGCGAACGCTTCGGCGTGCTTCTCGAAACGCTTGAGCATCACTTCCCACCACTTCTTCGGCTGCTCCGGGGTCGGTGCGGGCTGCGGTGCGTCTGCCATGGTATAACCTCCTACCGCGTTCTTCAGAACTGCGGCGAATGATGGTTATGAATGATACGAAGGTCGGAATGTTTTACCGATCTCGTAGTCATGTCTCACTTGATTCGACGTATGCATCTACTGATTCGCGAGTTTCGACGACAGTGGTATAGCGAACGCCATTTCGTTGCGGACGATTACGACGACGGTTGACCCAGAAGTAGATACCGATGATCAGCAATGCCATGACAACCGTCAAGACATTCTGCATCGTATCTCGGCCAGGAGCCACCAGAGTTGCAATGAGATGGAGCACAAACAGTGCCCCAATCACACCTGCAATCTTGAAGTTCCGAGTCCGGTTCCTTGCATTTCTTGCTTTCCGTTGTGCCTGTCTGCCTTCGAGCAACTCGTTGCCGATATCCAGAAGCGGATTAACTCCATTGATTACGGCCTTTTGAATTACCGTCCGTACATCACGCTCAACACGCTGGGTGCCGGTATGATCCTTCAGCAATCTGGCTTTGTGAAAAGCCCTAATCACTTCCGGCAAGGGCTTAGAGAAGTAGGCAGAGAACTTGGCAAACGTGTCGAAGTTCTCCACCAGGTCGACAAAATCCTTCAAGGCCTCGTTATCAGGCTCGCGCTCCCCGGTCGATCCATCTTTGTACATGACCGCGTCGAAGAACTCATTGAAGTTTTTAAGCGCCGCGCCATCAGCACCCTCGACATTCATCGTGAAAAGCACTTTCAGAAACTCGTTTAGCTTGTTTTTCACCGAGATGCCGGTAATGCCTGATAGGGTGGCAATCAGCTTCTGCAGGGATTCCATGGATTTCCTCCACACGTTGACGATAAATTCCTTGAGCTTCAAGCCAGCTTCCTTAGTCATATCGACGCCTTGAATCTTCGGCATCGTATCAGGAAAATCCACCTTGACGTTTGTGTAGTAATCTCGAATTTCAGTGACCGTATCTGCACCAAGGTCACCGAATTTTGCTTTGACCGCAGTAGGTAGGAAAGGGATTCGATCAAGCAGCACGTCAATCACTTCAACCGCACTACGCGCTACCAACTCGAAAGCTTCCCGATCCGCCACATCCCCACGCTGAAATAAGTGGGCAATCTGCAGCTGCAATGCCGGGTTGATTTCGCCAAACTTCGGCAGTGCCGTGCGGAGAGCCGACTTGATGAAACGAAGCCCATATCCAGCCGCGATATCATCGAACCACGACCTCTTCTTATCATCCGCCATTTCCGTATCTCCTCAGTGTGGGTTTACAAAAAACATCACAGGACGCGGCAAGATGCCCGTCCCTTCTTAATTCCATTTATATAACTTATGGAGTTGTCAAATTACCCTCCAGTACTTCGACCGAGCATTGTACACCCCCACCTCAAAAAAGTCAAGCCCGTTAGAAGCGGGAAGACATACAGATTATGGCTAAGCTATAACAATCTCGATACATCATTATACCCAAGAATGCCTAATATTAGCCGCTTCTAACGAGCTCAATAGATACACAAAAATTGGCTAATCTTAGCACAGGTAAAAAACATATTATTTGTCTACTTTTACCCATCCGCCCTGTCCATCTGTTTTTAGGCGAATTATACCTAAAAGATCAGTTCGCAAAATTGGGACATGGGCTTGCTCTAAACGTAACAACGTTGACGGATGCGGATGCTTATACCGATTCCCCGCGCCATCAGAAATAACAGCCATGAGTGGCTGAACTGCTTCCAAAAAACGTTTGCTCGTTGAAAAACGAGAACCATGGTGGCCGACTTTCAGTAAGTTCGCTTGAACCGTTGCCCCGTTATCGAGAATGCGATCTTCAATCTCTGACGATGCGTCACCCATTAACATTACCACACTACCGCCACAGGTTAGTCGCAGTACAACCGATGCATCGTTCACTCCCCCACCATTAGCCGCGTCATCTTTCATAATCGGTATTTTTGTAAGATCAGTACTCGGCCAGAGCACATCTAATATGGCCGCTCCCACCTCATACCGTTGACCACTGACCGCGATATCACTCGGCGCGTGTTGAGCTGACAAAAGTTTATGCCAGGTCTCATATGCTTGTTGTTTGAACGTCACGCCGGTTTCTAAAACATGGCGCACCGCGAAGCGTTCTGTCACCGCCACTAAACCATTCACATGATCAGCATGCGGATGCGTCAGTACCATCAATTCAATATCGCGATCACCGATAGGTAATTCTTGACTCAGTGTATCAACCACTTTTTGATTCGGTCCGCCATCAATCAAAATATCTTGATGATCACTAGTTTGAATCAGCAGCGCATCGCCTTGGCCAACATCAAGGGCGGTAAATGAACAAGCGCCATTCGTTGATGTTGTCGGTGTAACATTTTTACTTCCCGAAAAAGAGAATCCAATCGCTAAGAGGACAACCAGAATTAAACTAAGCAGTGTGGTGTTCTTGGACATGATGACGGGAAAGAATAATAGCGATAATGGTGAACAACGTACCGGATACAATCGTCACGATCGGCGATAAATAGATCAGACTATTTGGTAACGAAGCGCCGTATACAATAATCCAGACGATCAATCGTAACACACTGTCCGTCACCGGGACAACGAGGAATGAAATGAAAGGAAGAAACATGCCAAAAATACTGATTGCGCCAATTCCCATCGTGATTGGCACTAATGGTAAAACAAGAACATTCACCAGCGGCGCAATGAGTGATATTCGTCCGAATCGCCAGAGCAGCAACGGTTCCGTCATCACAATCGCCGCCAATGTCGTAGCTAAACTTTCACGAATACCAAAGTGTTCGGTGACCCATAACAATTTAGCGGCCATTGGTTTTGCTAAAGCTACTAAACCGATCGTCGCCAAAAAAGATAATTGAAAACCTACATCGTGCCAGAGCACTAGCGGATTAAACCAAACCATCAACAAGGCCGTATATGCTAACAAGCGACCAATGCTCACCGGCCGGCCGATGAATAATCCTAGCTGAACGATGATAGCCATCACCGCTGCCCGAACAACAGATGACGATGCACCGCTCATAACCACAAACGCAATAAGTAACATCAGCGCTGGCATCCACGCCCAGCGTCGCCCAACAACTTTCACCAACCACCCGACGACAATGGCCATGATAATTGTCACATTAAATCCTGACAGCGCGACAATATGCGTTGTGCCCGTAGCTTGAAATGATTGTTGTAAACGATCCGGCATGCCGTCTGTGTTACCAATAAGAATGCCGTTCAACAACGATGCTTGTGGTTCATTGAAATGTTGACGAACATACATGAGCAAACGATCTTGCCATCGTCCTAATGTTGCGCGCCATGAGTGATGATAGACTCCTAAAGTTTTCACACTATACGCTGTGCAACGCGCGTGAATACCATGCGACCATTGGCGCAGTTTCGATTGTGGGGTGAGCTCTGTTATTGGACAGGTTACTTGAACATCAACACCGGTGGGCAATCGCGGATAGACCGCCGTTGAAATAAGAACTTTACCTTGATATGCAATACTTTTTTGTTTCACTTCCGTTAACGTAAATACTTGTCGTGTATCTTCAACCGATGAAGGTTGTACAATTGTTCCATTCACGGTAACAGTAGTGCCTACCAACGTCACCACATCATATTGCCTACTCTGCAACTGATTTCCCAACCGCAGAATGCCAAGACATAGACCGAGAATAATAAGTGCTGGCCAATGAATATATTTCCACGACAGTCCAACGATTGCGCAGGCGATAGCGATGAATAGAGTTTGTACTGAAACACGCCAAATTTCACCGGCCGCAATACCAGCAAAAAAAGCGCATAAAAATGTAAACAAAAATGACCGAGGCATAATAGTCCTGGGCCACCACGTTTGTCTGATCAAACCTTATATTGTTTTCAAAAAGATGTCAAATCCAGCCCCACTTTCGAGAGAAAGACTTTTGTAGAAATGTATCTTGAAATTAAAAACTCTTGATAAATCAGATAATGAAATTATCGAAAGTAGAGCTGGATAAAGAAAAAACCCGCCGATGTATATCGACGGGGGTCGGTGTTAAGAAACTGTTACTGCCTTAGCCAGATTCTGCGGCTTGTCAGGATCAAGTCCCCTGGCCACTGCTGAACCGTGGGCCATCAGTTGAAGTGGAATGATTGCCAGCAACGCGTTGAGCAGGTCATGATTGAGTGACGGAATACGGATCAACTGCTTAAGTTTCGGACAGCTCTCTGTCACTCGCTTTACATACTGCTCATCATCAGGCACAACTACCACGGCTTGCGCACCATTCGAGATAACCTGTTGGACATTGTTCAGTGTGTCTTTGAACAAATCCGGAAAATCTCGATGGGGCAAACAGATGGCAATAACTGGCGTACCTGGAATATGCTCAGTTGCCGGAGCAACCAGAGAAATTGGACCATGCTTCATCTCGCCCGCCGGATAACCAAGGCAAGCGATCTTGGAAATTTCCAACTTCTTCAATGCACCTTCCATATCAATTGGCCAGTTATACCCCTGTCCAATGTAGAGCATGGACTTGGCACCCGACAATTCAGCACCAAGACGTTGGAAGTCATCAGCTGACTTCAAAACCGTTTCCATAGCTGACGACAACTGCAGCAACCCATCGTAAAACTCACCGACCTGGCGAGTGTTTACCCGACGACGCAATTGAGCGATCGCCAGACCGAAGAGAGCACCACTGACCACCTGACCAACAAATGCTTTTGTGGAAGCAACGCCCTTTTCTACACCGGCATGGAGATACATGCCTGGACCATAGGTGGTCAAATGCGATCCAGCTTTGTTGCACAGGCTGAACGACCAACAACCAGAATTCCGTACCCGGTCCATAGCCATCAACACATCTCGTGTCTCACCGGATTGCGAAACCGGCATGTAGAGGTTGCCCGGATCGAACGGAACGGTGGCGTACTTAAATTCAGATCCGTACCAGACCCGCCCAGGAATACCAAACGGCCAGTAAAATCGCTCCAACAACATTGAGGCGTAATACGATGTACCTTGCGCCAGGAAAAATACCTGCGTCAGTTCCTCTTGGAGAAAATGATGCAGCCCCGGCGTTTCATCAAGCGCACCGATCCGGATGATGCCATCAGGTCCAATCCGACCCTTCATGGCATTCTCTACTGTCTTCGGCTGCTCGAAGATTTCCTTGAGCATGAAGGTTGGGTAATTTCCCTTCCCGATTTCGGCCAGCGTATCCTGTACCTCTGCAACTTCTCGACCGACACGACCATTGCCATTAGAATAGATGGCATGATAACCATCCGCCGTAACAATGGCCACATCATAATCCTCAAGGAGGGCTTTCTTTGTAACGTGGTTAACAACAAGAGCATCTTCACTCGAAGCTACGAAGATGCCGTGATCAGAGAATCCAAGCAGAATCGGTCCACCTCGTCTCGAAGCAATCAGCGTGCCTGGCACTCGACTATCAATCACCAGAAATGCGTATTCGCCTTCGAGGTTCTTGTTGGCCGATCGAACAGCAGCCAAAAGAAGGGCTGAATCGAGATCCGGTTCAACTGGATCTTCATCCTTGCGCTTCATGGTCTGCAGATGATATTCAATCATATGCGCGATGACTTCGGAATCTGTTTCGGATTGAAAGACATATCCTTCTTCTTGAAGAAAGGTCTTCATCTCCATGTAGTTGTTGATCATGCCGTTATGCACGATAGCTAAACAACCACCGCGCGCGACATGGGGATGGCAATTAGCAACGGTCGCTTCGCCATGCGTCTTCCAACGCGTGTGAGCGATACCAGTCGTCCCTGACAGATCATTTGCTGTCAGCTCATCATCCAATCGCTGGATACTCGTACCCATACCGTCTGCCCGCTTGAAAATGCGCAGCTTATTGTTAACGGTAATGGCTGCTCCCGCGGAGTCATATCCTCGTTCTTCCATGCTACGTAGTCCCTCAATCAGGATCGGGTAAACTTTCTTGGTTCCACAATACCCAACAATACCGCACATGATGCAGCCTCCTATGGTTATTTATTCACTTGTTTGGCCTTCCCTACCGCCAGGCCGAAGGACAGGTTTCTTGCCCGTACCCTGCCACAACCTTAGTTTTTCGTCAACTACTGTTACTCCTCCTCTTTCTCTCCACTTTCAATTCGTGGTCGTCCCGCTTTATTCCAGCGTAAGAACGATTCCATGAACGGCAACAAATCCCCATTCAACACTTCATCAACTTGCGATGACTCATACTTTGTCCGATGGTCTTTGACTAGGCGGTACGGTTGCATAACGTACGAACGAATTTGATTTCCCCAAGCTGCTTCATGGTATTCACCGCGGAGTTTTGCTTTTTCGTCAGCCCGTTTTTCTAATTCTAATTGGTGCAACTTCGCCCGCAAGATTTTCATGGCCGTTTCTTTATTCTGCGTTTGCGACCGTTCGTTTTGCACGCTGACCATAATCTTCGTTGGTAAGTGAACAACGCGTACAGCAGAATACGTCGTCTGGACACTTTGCCCACCATGGCCGGATGACAAGAACGTATCAATCCGTAAATCTTTCGGATCAATCGAAATTTCGACTACGTCATCTAATTCCGGAATGACTTCCACCAGCGCAAAAGAAGTATGTCGCATTTTCTCCGCGTCAAACGGTGAGATCCGAACCAACCGATGAACACCGGCTTCGCTTTTTAAATACCCGAAGGCCAGATGACCACTAATTTCAATTGTCATGCTCTTAATCCCCGCTTCCGCCCCTTTCGATTCATCAAGCACTTTCGTTTTCCACCCGCGTTGTTCAGAAAAACGTAAAATCATTCGCGCCAACAATTCCGCCCAGTCCATCGCGTCTGTTCCACCGGTACCGGCATGGATACTGACAATCGCGTTAGACTGATCAAATTCGTCATTCAACAGCAACGTAAATTCCAACTGACGATACTGATCTTCGAGCGTCGCCACGTGAGCTTCAACTTCTTTCCGCTGACTCTCTTCCGCCATAGCCGCTAACTCCATCCACGACTGCGTTTCTTGCTGAATCGTTTGCCAACCCTCAACTTCATCTTTCATGATTTTCAATTCCCGGCTTTTCGTTTCCGCTGCTGCTCGATCAGACCAAAAACCAGCCTGTCCCATGGCTTCTTCCATTTCAATAATCTGTTGTTTCTTTTGTTCTAAGTCAAAGTAAGCCCCACGCAGAAGCGATCTTCTGCCTGAGGCGTTCCAATTGTCGAACTAGATCATTCATAGTAATGCTGTTAGGCGCAATCCCGCACCAATGCGACCCTGAGGAGCATTTGGTGCGCGGGCAACCTCCACGAAGAAGCAATCTTCGCGCGGAGGGTCTCCAATGTACGGACTAAGTCGTTTATACCTACACCCTACTGGAATTTACCTAACTTGGCAATTGTTTAAAGCGGAAGGAGGAAATGATGTGCTGTTCAACCTCAGTTAAACTCGATTTATCATTAGCCGTAATAAAGTCCAGTTCGAAAATACCGTCCGGACGTTGAACCATAATCGAGTAATTCTGACCAATCCCACCAACAGTCACATCAAACGCCGGCCCGCCGCCAAGGATTGTCATCCCGGTCGACTGTTTGAAACCACGATGATCAGAGAGCATATCGGCTAATGATGTATAGGTTCTCATTCCCTCCCAACTACCACCCAGTATCGCTTCCGAGTTCACATCTTCATATCGCTCCAGCGTCACCGTCGAGAGCGGCGCCTCTATTCCTTTCGGCTGTCGTGGATCAAGTAGACTGACAATTGTCGTAGTGGCTAAGGGTTGATCATTAACAGTTGTTTGCTGGATCCATGTTGATGGATACTCAAACGAGATACCGGTCTTGGCATCAACGAATTGTTTGTACGTTATGACTGGACAAGTTGCGAATTCACAATTCGGCTCAGTCCGTCCAACCGCTGAACCATCCGGACAAATCTTGGCTTCATCCGTGCAGACTCGATTGTTTGTAACGGCGACATTTTTGTTGGCCAACTTTGGCGTTAAGGTGAAACTCCAAGCAATAATCCCCACGATCATTAAGACAAAAATAACAAAGGTGGGGAGGAGACGGTGAAGACCAGATCTGTGTGACAATATCATTCATTGAGTATAGCATTATTGCTTCCACACAACACAGCGCCGGTCGGTTCCCTCCTTCGGTAAGGAGGGTCAGGGAGGTGGACCCGCGCTGTGTTTGGTTGTGTTCATTATATACCCTATTTCTTCTCTTCCAAGGTCACCTTCACATCTTTCTTGTCACCCTTGTGATAGATGGTCAACGTAATTTCGTCCCCAGGTTTGTGCGCGGCAATTTGTCCGGACAGCGTATGCGTATCATCAATGGTAGTTCCGTTCACAGCGACAATAATATCGTTTTCCGCTAAACCCGCTTTGCTAGCCGGAGAATCTTTAACCACCGCAGCCTGACTGGTGTCAGACGTTCCAATCAAGACACCGTGGTTGACCGGTAATTTATTCTGATCAGCCATCGCCTGCGTAATCACCATATAGCGCACACCAAGGAAGGCGGCGGTAATTTTTCCGGTATCGTTAACACTATCAATATCTTTTTTGACGACGTTGACCGGAATCGAGAAACCAATCAGTTGTCCTTGCGAATTAACCGCTGTGTTGATGGCAATCACATGACCCGTGAGATCAAGCAACGGTCCGCCTGAGTTGCCCGGATTAATGGCCGCATCTGTTTGAAAAACATCTTCTAATGTTTCTGATGATCCGGCGCTATCGCTAGCGGTGATGGTGCGTGACTTTCCGGAAACAATGCCCTTCGTTACGGTGTTCCGATATTCCCCTAAGGCATTGCCAATAGCAATAACTGTTTGTCCAATCACGACACTATTCGAGTCAGCTAATTCCAAGGTTGGTAAATCTTTAGCATCGATGTCCAGCACCGCCACATCATTACCAGGATCTTTGGCGACCACTTTAGCATCATATTTTTTACCATCGTTCATGACCACGGTGTAGCTGGCTTGATCATCGTCAACCACATGTTTATTCGTGACAATCATCCCGTCGCTACTAACTATGAATCCGCTACCTCCGCCGATATCTTGTTTGCCTTGCGGAGCTTGTTGTTGCGAAAAAGGAAAACCGAAAATATTATCGAATGGTGAGGTTTGTTGTCGATCACCGTAGATCTTTGAGTAGTCTTTACTAATGATAATACTCACGACCGCCGGGCTGGTTTTCTTAACGACATCGACCGTGGCCGAATCCTCTTGGACTGATAGTTGTTGCTTACTGGTTGATGAGGTAGATGATGTTAACCCTTTACTTTGTAATACTCCGCCAGCTACAAGACCGCCGCCAAGTCCGCCAATAACTAAACTAATAACGATCATCGCCGCGAGCGATGGTTGAGGTTGAGGGCGTGATGTTGGTATATCCATAAATGTTTTCTTCAGCTTGGAAATGTAGTATGGCGTTTTTTCGAGCTGATTGTCAACTCCACGAAAACCCTAAAAAAGTATACTACGTATTTGTACGCCATCTGCCTGAATTTACCCTGAATAAACTATTGGACGGTAAACGGACTGGAAGTCACCGTACGAGTGGCCGCCCCGGGCCAGGTCGTGGCGTCTTTCGCCTCACCACGTAGGTATGGTATGGAAATACGATACGTTCCAGTTAAGACATTGACCGTCACATTACCAATCTGGGCTCCCGCTTCCTGTAAATTCCATTCTCCTGACTTAAGACTATGATTAGGAAACTGTATTGTATGTGTTCCTTCGCACACAACTTTTTGTAGTGTCACGGGTAACCACGTTTGTCCATCAGCGCCCAGACGCTCAACGTTCCACCACAACAACGGACAATCGGCGCCCACCTGCTGAATCCAAATCGGCATCCGCGAATCATTCCGCACGGCAATCAATACTCGATCTTCAGTTGCGTATACTCGTTTATCAACCTGTACTGTCAGCCGAAGTGCGCGCGTCACCACCACCGGCTGCTCATTGGCAAACTCCGATTGCAAAGCAGTTTTAGCCGAGGCCATGAACAGTAAAAAACAGATACCCCAACCAATCAGGATAGCTACCACAACCGAGAAACTTATTTTCTTGGAAACGTTGAACATAGATTACTGTTTGAGCAGCGTCGCTAAGCTCACGATCTCCGCCCCCGTCGCCTTAATCGCCGGTACAAGTTGAGCAATCAGTTGCGGTGTCACATCGTACCCAGCATGAAGCGCGACAATTGAGCCACCATTTTTATTCCCAATCGCATCCATGACTCTCGTTTGCGCTTGATCGAGCGTGCTGGCCGATTGCCAATCGTAGGCATCCACGGTCCACAGTACTGCGCAATACCCGGCTTGGTTCAACAATTTCAATGTTTGCGGCGTATAACTTCCGCCCGGCGGTCGAAAGATTGGTTTCGATGAAACACCGGTGGCTGCAACAATGGCCGCTTCCGTTTTAGTAATGGCTGTTGCGACGTCAACATCTTTGGTTTTTGCTAAATCAGTACCGTCATAACTTTGACTATAGACTGGATAACCCGCCTGACTGACTTTTTTAACTAGATCCGAATGTTTTTCAGCAAATGTTCCGGTTACAAAAAAATCAGCCGTCACCTTAGCTACTTTCAAGGCCTCAAGCGCTTGCGTGGCCTGCTCATTATCGGCCGACAGTGCCACTGTTAGAACGACCCGATGTTGTTTCCCAAAACTAGAAATTGCGTTCGGACACTGCGTTGTACTAAATCCGCTCCAACTAGCGCTTGTGCCAGCAACTGTAGCGGTGTTCGTATTGCTATTCGTCGCAGAACTATTTGTCGGCGCGACACTCGTGTTCGCGTTATCCGTGACTAACCGGATACCATCGTTCGTATTCGATGTTTTTTTCGCTTGTTCAGCTGGATGCGATTTGAAAAGTTGTAGTGAAACAGCAGCGATACCGACAACCACAACCATCACCACCACCCACCGTCCCCAGCTCCCACCTTGAGAGCGGCCGCGACGCGGTTGGTAGCGTTGAACGTTAGACATTCGTGATTGTTACCAGTAAGCGTTGGCGACGCCTCGCGTAAACCATCACCGCCGCATAGATGCCGAAGAAGAGTCCGGTAAAGGCCAAGTCACCAATTAATGTATTACGGAAAAATGGTAGCGCCATCGTATACGACTGCCCTAATCCAGTTAAGGTGTGCGGATACATTTTTTGGAATTTCCAAACCGCCGCATTCGTAATGAAGTAAAAAAGTGTTGAGCTCAGTAGACTGGCTCCAATAACTGGAATGGCTGACTGATGTTTGCGTAACCACAAACCAATAATGTTACAGAGCGCAAACGATGCATAGACTGACAGCATGACCGGTAAACTATAAAAACCAATGATGAGGTCACTCAACAGCATAGCGGCCAACGGAATAACAAACGTTAATCGTCGTGGCAACAGCGCGCCACTAAATAACGCCATGGCCGCAATCGGTGCCACGTTCGGTGGCAACGGTAACCAACCACTGTCTCGCGCCACGCGAATGACAGCCACTAAAATAATCAGACAGAGTACGGTCAGTGTGGTTGTAGATACTCGGGGTCGGTTCATAGTGAAGTATAGGTCAGGAGAATGTCATCGCCTTGTTCAAGTGTATGATTCGTCAGATCCGTAACTTGGGCACCGTTGATAAAGATTTTCCACGTCGCGGTCGTCGAATTTTGTAACCCCAGAAATTCTTGAAGATAGATACTCGAACCGCGACTGGTGTAGGTAAAGGTTGATTGCATGACCGCTGCCACTTGCGTCAGCGACTCGACCACAGTTCCACTCAGCGGATGGGCCACGATTCGCTGCGTCTGGTGATCATGTGTTATGGTCACCGGAATATTGAGCGGTACCGTCACCGCCGCGCCGAGCACGCGCCCCTGGGAAAGAGTAGCGGCTACCGGCGCGTGCGGTGATACTAATTTCGGCAGGAATGTTTTGAATGAGAGCGTACCGAGCAGAAGGCCGACCAATACACCATAGGTTATTTTTCGTTGACGATGATGGCGCTGCGCTACCGTCTGTTTCAGTCTCGGAACTTCTACCGTACTACATTGCAGACTTTGATGGACATGGTGGGCGTGAACGACCTTGGGTTCTACAGGTGCAGCCGAACGCCACCGATGAATGTCGGGGACGTGCTGTTTAGTATTTTTCGAGTTTCCACTCAATGGCGTCGGTCGTTTTTGTTACAAAATCTTTTGCTCCCACCTGAGCTTGATCACCGTTCACATAGAAGGCCCAGAATTCATGATCACCCGGTTTCTTACTGTCGATAGCGTTAACAAAGCCTTGAGCGGAAGTGTCAACTTGGTGGTGCACCTGGAGCAATTCTAAGGCATTTTTACCATCTTGGCCAGCATAGGTAACTGAAGAAACCGTAGCCGCGTTGGTGTTGGCTGTGACATTGGCATTAGCCGCTGTATTTGTCGTCACAGTTGTATTAACAACCGCACTATTGGTATTCTGGACTTTAGTGGTTAGACCACAACTTGCGCCAGCTAGGGTTAAGCCTAAGGCGAGGACTAGGATTGATGAGAATCTTTTCATAATGGTTGGTGGGATAAATAATAATCTCCCCGCCAACGTGTGTAGCAGGTACCGGTTGTCATAGATAGCGCTAGCTAGCCATGTCAGAAGATACTCGCCTTTCCACGAAGGTCTTGTCTTTATCTGCCTGTCGACATAGGCAGAACGGCGTCCGAGTGTACGGTGGCGGGACCCTGCAGGGATTGAACCTGCTTACCAATGTGTAGTATAGCGGCTGGGTAGGAAATGTCAAAAGCAGTCTCATTTTTTGCTGTGATACCTTTTAGCTAAAAGGTATCTTGACGTTTTTTCGTTTCAGGATTAGGGTACCCATAGGTGACTTGGCACAACTTGCCAATTTTTGTGCATACCCATCCCCACTTACGACAACGTGCTCTCCTCTATCGCGGTTTAGCCAACGAACGACGATTATTTATTTTGTCGTTACTCTTAGCTCATCCACAAACTGGTACCGACATTATCCGCCACCTAAACATTCGACCATCCTGTGTCAGTAAACATTTGCGAATACTCATGACTGCCGGCCTGGTTATTGGTAAACGCGAGAAACAGTCCGTACGCTTTTTTCCGGTTCGGTATCGAGTAGAGAAATACCTTAACAACAAATAGTCAATACACCTTTTAGCTAAAAGGTGTATTGATGGTAAGTACCTTTTAGTAATCAAGTCCTTTAAAGCTTTCTAGGTTTTCTTTTTTGTTAGATTGTATCTCCATATTCGCAACACACTACAAACAAAGATAACAATGAGATTAAAGAAGAAGATTCCTCCCATTGCTGCTAGACCCATAGCAGTAGACAGTCCATCTGGGTTGTGGGTTGCCTCCAGGTTAATGTACTGACCCAAAAATAGAAGTACTACCAACAATATGTTAGCAATAAGGATAATCTTAAATGTCCGTGGACGATACGGGATAATAAAAATAACTATTACTGTTAGGAGTGGAATGAGTAAACTACTATAGCCCATCCACTCACCGATTGATGCGCTCATAAGACATTATGGTTAATAATCCAACCCCTTCGTCGCAATAATCCCTTCATAGTACGGATGCTTCCGCATTTTCATTTCGGTAACGAGATCAGCATACTTTAACATCCACTCAATTTTTTTATGACCGGTCCAAATGAGATGCGTCTCTCGTGCTACTTTACTTTTTGCCCGATCCTTAAACAGTTGTTCAACTTCTTTCTGTTCAAGTAATCCCTCTTCAACTGCTGACCCAAGTTCATCCAGTACAATCAACTGATATTGTCCGGACAACAGTTTCTGTCGGCTCAGTTCCAATGCTTTCAAAGCGGCAACTTTATGTTCATCCGCCGATTTATTATCATTCAATATTTTATAAAATCCCTCACCCATGACAAATAGTTCAACCCCGAGTTTCCGCAAACTCGTCCGCTCCCCGCTTGGCCACTTCGCCTCTTTCATGAACTGCAAAAACAACACTTTCCAACCATAACCGGCCGCGCGAACAATTGTGCCGACAGCGGCGGTTGTTTTTCCTTTACCGTCACCAATATACGCATGAGTTAAACCGTGATCGGCCAGGCGGAGTTTATCGGGAGCTTTTTTCATGCGCCAGTCAAAAAGTGTTCCTGTAAAAAGGTAGAAAACTTTCTCATTTCTTCTCTATATACTAAAGCTTGTTGAGCTCGTTCTGATTGTGATAATTTTGTCATCCGTTCTTGAGCGGCAGGTTGAATACGAAATGCACCGAAAATCCCCTGCGGCTCGAGTATTAACTTTTGGTCATCGGGAATAACATCTTGATCAGCCTGACGATGCTCATACCACCCCTCAAGTAAGGCTCGAACTTTTGTCGCTAGCTGTTTGTTAGCGTTACGCCATTCTTCTTTTAACTGCTTATTATCTTCCCACCCTTCTGGCTCCGAACTCTCGATACTTACCCAAGGGAGTGCTTCACCACGGTCATCATGACCTTCACATGACTGATTGGTTGGCAACTCATGCGCTAATAAACCTATAACTGCATCGCGAATACCAGCATCAATAGGGTGACCGAGTTTATCTGCTAACTCATCAACCTCGCGAGCTATTTCTGCCCAACGAGTTTCCCGTTCGTGACGAAGGTTTTCCTGTTCTGAATGCATACTTAATAGGACAGGGATTTGGATCCCCGTGCTGAATAAAACTTTACTCCCCCATTGTTTTCCTTGCCTCTGCTTCAATACGTGCTTCCCAACCAGGCTGACTAACATCAATTCCCAATCGATGCGCCTGTCTTTTTCTCTGTATAGGTGTAGGTCGACGTGCCATTCTCAGAAAAGGCTTCTGTTGTTCGATAAAAGTTGAGCGGGGAATGACTTTCTGCAAGCTACCCTTCATAACAACAACTGATTTTTCACCGAATGATTGTATAGTCCAGTCGGTTTCAATTTGTCCGCTCGTACGCGTAACAAATGCTTGATCACCAATGCCAAACAATTCCCCTAGCTCAGGAATATAAGCTAACTCCGGATCTGGTTCTGGGGTTTCTGATACATTTTCAGATTCTGCTCGAAAGTTTATTGCTTCTGGAGGAAGCTCTTGTTCTCCCAACATAAAAAAATAATTATATGGTAGTAGATGCTACAAATGAACCTTCTGCGACCACCGATACACGACCGGAATTTGAAATTCCTTGCCCTGCCAAGCGTTCATAAAACCGACAAACATCCCAATGAACGCCAGAAAGCCAATCAGCCAACCAATAACGGCAATGAACCAGAGAATTGAAATAATCATCAGGACAATTCCCTGTTTCGCATGGAATTGAATGAAGGGGCTATTACGCTTAATCACAAGCATCACAATCGATAGCCCCCAGACGTACGACAAGGCGGCCATCAGATTTCGGTCTGTGGTGGGCGGGATTTTCTTGATTTCATTCTTCAAGTCCGAGCCAATATTCTTGGCTTCGTTTTTGATCTTTTCTGAGGTTGATGATGGTGGCATATCGGCCATACTATTGTTCCTTTCGTTAACAGTATACCACGTTCTTCACCTTAACCCCGTCACCCTGAGCCTTGAAGCGGCAACGCCCTCAACAAACCACGCGAAGGGTCTCCTCTACCATCAACGCCTTAGAAGCCCGCGCGACGTTGTGGTTAGGAGATCCTTCGTCCACTGCGGTGGCCTCAGGATGACGGATACGTGGTTGAGTGGCGCGGGCTGAAGATTATCGTTGTTCTACGAACAACCCGTCGTCGTCCCACACTCAATACACAACATACACGACCCGTTCCGTTTCATTTTCATCGAGCCGCAATTACTGCATGTGTCACCAGTAAACCCTTGAGCTTTGGCAGTGAGTCGCGTGTCGGTCAGCGGTTCGGCGATACTCGAAATGATAGTTTTCCTCGGCGCGAGAACCGTCGCGGTTTCAACTGGCGTAGTGCCTGGGAGCTGAGCTTGGATCGGATCGTTGCCGTGATCTGGTTTGACTTGAACTAAATCTTCACGGTTCAAATATTCATACCCAAGTAAGCGGAAGATGTAGTCGAGAATACTGGTGGCCATTTTCAAGTTCGGGTGACCTTGGACCGGACCGGCCGGTTCGAAGCGCGTGAAGGTAAAGGTATCAACCAATTCTTCGAGCGGCATCCCGTACTGCAAACTCTTCGACACGAGAATCGCGAAACAGTTGATCAATGATTTATACGCCGCGCCATCTTTGTACATGTCGATAAACAATTCGCCTAAGCGTCCGTCATGGTATTCACCGGTCCGGATAAAGACTTTGTGTCCACCGACAATCGCTTCCTGCGTCCAACCAACACGCTTAGCCGGCAATTTTTCTTTCACTGCCCTGATGGCAGCCGAGTCATTAAGTGCTTTTGGCACGAGATCAACCGCGTCGTCTTCAGCACCCAGCGTGGCTAATTCATCATCTTCCGACGTACTATTGAGCGGCTGCGATAATTTTGATCCATCACGGTAGAGCGCTACCGCTTTCAACATCATCTTCCATGAATCCCAGTAGACTTGTTTCACTTCTTCGATCGTAGCCGTACCTGGCATGTTGATCGTCTTAGAAATAGCGCCAGAAATAAACGGTTGGACCGCGGCCATCATTTTAATATGGGCGTTGTAGGCGATGTAGCGCTTGCCTTTGATGCCGCAGGTGTTCGCGCAATCGAAAATTGGATAGTGTTCGAGTTTCAAGTGCGGCGCGCCTTCAATTGTCATAGTGCCGACGACATACTCATTCGCTTCGGCGATCTGCTCTTTCGTAAAGCCGAGCACGTCGAGCATGTTCAAACTTGGATCGTTCACCTTACTACCCAAACCAACCTTGGTTAACATTTCCGCCCCGAGTGTCGCCGCGTTAAAAATAAATCGAATATCAAACGCGCCAACTAATGCTAATTCAACTTTCGCAATATCTTCACCGGTTAATCCTTTAGCCGCCAGTGTTTCATGATTGATATGTGGCGCGCCACTGAGTGTCCCAGCGCCACGACTGTAGTTTTCAATTTCCTTAATCTGTGTTTCAGAATAGCCGAGTCGTCGTAAGGCTTTTGGTAGCGACTGGTTAACGATTTTGAAGTATCCGCCGCCGGCTAACTTTTTGAATTTCACAATGGCGAAATCAGGTTCGACACCCGTTGTATCGCAGTCCATCAACAAGCCAATCGTTCCGGTTGGCGCAATGACGGTCACCTGCGCGTTGCGGTAACCATATTCATTTCCCCACTGCAAAGCGCGATCCCATGAATCTCGAGCTGACTTCAATAAATATTCTGGGACTGATTTCGGATCAATGCCCATCGGCGAAATGCTTAGGCCTTCGTACTCCGATACTGGCGCGTTATACGAAGCGCGACGGTGATTGCGAATGACCCGGAGCATGTGGTCGCGATTACGATCGTAGCCTGGGAATGTCCCAAGGTGGCTGGCCATTTCGGCGCTAGTGGCATACGCTTCGCCCGTCATCAAGGCACTAATCGATCCGGCAATAGCTAACGCTTGTGGTGAGTCATACGGGACGCCCATGGTCATCAAAATCGTACCGAGGTTGGCGTAGCCCAGACCAAGCGTCCGGAAGACGTACGACAATTTCGCAATTTCCTTACCCGGGAACTGCGCCATCAAAACCGAAATTTCTAAGGTGATCGTCCAGATCCGGCAAGCGTGCTTAAACGCTTCGGTATTGAACATGCCCGTTTCCGGATTGGTGAAGTGCGCTAAGTTGATCGAAGCTAAGTTACAAGCCGTATCGTCGAGGAACATGTATTCGGAACATGGATTCGAACCGTTAATCCGTCCATCTTCCGGACAGGTGTGCCATTCGTTAATCGTCGTATCAAATTGTAACCCTGGATCAGCGCTGGCCCAAGCCGCATAGGCAATTTCTTCCCACAGTCGCCGGGCCGGAATCGTCCGCGCCACATCGCGATT
>JAYUIJ010000055.1:0-9751 GCA_043766165.1 Candidatus Kerfeldbacteria bacterium | reverse complement strand
AAGGTCATCAAGCCGAGGACTAAGCGGATGATATTTAAAACGGTTTCTTTTAAGTCAGCGTTTCCTAAACCGACTTGGCTACCGATGGATTCGACGCTAAAGCTAGTAGCTGTGGCGGTGGTAGCTGCGGGAGCTGTTGGGTCGGTCGGGTCAGTGGGGCCTGGAGCGGCATGGCTGACCAGAGGCATTACTAACATGCCAACCGATCCGACAATAACCGCTAGTTTGGTAAAGTTCTGGAGTTTCATTTGTTTTTTGATCAATAATGTTATCTAAAAAATTGAGACTAGGTATTACTTGTCACGTTTGCTGTCGTTCGGGCGACGAAAATAACGATGGCCCAGGCGAGGAGAATAATGATCAAACCGATGACAGCCGCGGAGATAATCCGTTTTGCTTTCTCGACGTTATCTTCGTTACCAGCGGCCGTCAGCCAGACGAAACCACCGTAGATGATCAGGGTGACCGCGATTAAGGTCATTAAACCCAAGATCAAACGAATAATATTCAAAACGGTCTGCTTCAAATCAGCATTACCTAAACCAATTTGGCTACCAATAGATTCAATACTAAAACTGGTAACGGCGTGGCTAACGACCGGCGTGGCTAACACAAATAGCGCGCCCACGATCATGGCTGCCCTCGAAAACTTTTGTAAACGCATATGCATGTAATTCTATTTGCTAAAAATTTTGCCTGCTTTCAGGGGAAACAACGGCGTTTCTCAAAGACAGGTGAGTTGATTATTACTAAAATAACCCGATTTGTCAATCGAGTTATCCTCACCAGTACCTGGTACACCTCTCTTACTTCGTGGTAGTAGTGATAGCCGTCAGGACAAAGCGGATAATGCCCCAGCTGAGTAAGATGACAATTACCCCAATACTAGCCCAAACGAGCGTTTCTTTAGCTCGTTTTACCTGGTCGGCGTTGCCGGCTGAAGTGAGCATCATGACGCCGCCCCAAATAAACATCAGCGTGGCAATGATGGCAATGGTGCCTAGAATATAGCGAATGACGTTCGTAACTAGGCACGTTGCATCGCCACAGGAGATAGGGTTGGGAAGCTGCACTGGAGCGCTGGTGCCTGCTGAGCTAGTGGTTGAGCTGGGAGTGCTGCTAGCGGGGGCAGTTGGGCCGGTTGATTGACATTGGGAGATTTGATTGCACGCCCTGCTATCAAAAGTATTTGGAGCTGAACATTGAGCTTGAGTAGCAGTGGCGCAGGAGCTGCCACTAGAAGACAAACAGCAGCCATCAGCTACAGCGGCACGTGTCTGGAAAGCTAGTACGCCGCCAATGGCTACTATGAGAATGAGAACTATTTTTATATGACGCATAGGAGATACTATAGCAGATTTATTCAAGAATCGTTATGCTACGGTGTTTGCTTTAACGAGTGCGTGCACGTTTGGCAGGAGCCGTCACATGAGCCTTGACGGAACGAAACTGGGACGCCTGGACGACCTATAGCTATCTCCTTGCACCAATGAAAAGTTGCATTTTGGAAGCAGCGTGAAGTTGAAGTCGATGGCGAGAGTGTATCCATGCAAAAGCCGCAACGTCCAGTCGCCGCGGGTAGGCTTGTACATTTTCCACCAGCCGAAGATCGTGGATCGCCAGCTAAGAAATCATTATTCGAGCCAAGCGCGGTACAGCCACGACTCGAGACATCGTCAGCGCAATACACATCTGTGTCGCCATCTTTGACAATACAGCAGCCGAGGTCATTGGCCGAATGTGTTTTGGCGCTCGCTAGCTGGGTTGGTGGTAAGAGGGCTTCAATCTTTTTAGCATCTTGCGTTCCGTTGCTGGTATCATCACAGTTCTTTCCGCCGTTGTCGATTAGGTCTTTCGTTTTGTTATCAACCACGCCGGTAGGAGGGAGGAGGTTGGCTAATTGGAACTGGCGGACACACTTAGTGGTTTGCGGTCCGAAGCATCCATCCGGCTGTGTGCCGGTCGCGACGCCACAGTCACACTGTTTATTGCTTAAAGCATTTTGAACACTGGTGACCGCGTTATTTCCGCCGCTAGCTGGATCGGCGCAACCGGATTGTAGTTGGGTGGCAGAACAATTGTGTTGCCAATCGGTATTGCTTTCTAAGCGGCAGCTGGCGATACCACTATCCGTGTCTTTTGATGAGCTGACTTTGCCACTGAACGGTCGCTCCAGCGGCACTTTCTTCGTTTGTCCTTGGATGGTTAATGATGGGGATTCGCCTTTAAAAACACTTCCTATCGGACCGAAAGGATTGTTGGATTTTACAGTTGTTCCCGAGACGGCGGTCACCGTTGTATTGATAATGATATAGGCGGTCAGGGTAACCAAGATGCCAACGATTGTTCCCAAGATAACGTTTTTACCTTCCGTAACTTTTGACGGTCGTCCACCGGCGGTAATAAAAGAAAACCCGCCGTAGATCAGCATCAGTGTGCTCAGCAGCGCCAAAATACTCATACCCCACTTCGAGAGGTAGACGAAGAGGTTGATGAAGTCGTTGATTTGGCAGGAGGCGCCTTCAATGTCATGAGATTTTACCCCTACCACGCCATTAACGATACTTGTTTGGTCACAACCAATTTGTTCGACGATGGATGATCCGCTCGAAGTTTGAGCATGAATTGTCGTAGGTCGTACAACAGTAAGGGAAAGACCAACAACCAAGATGAAAAAAAATCGCCCTGACATTATAATGTTGATTGTATTTGAGTGTTGGCCAAGTCGATCAATTCAGTCAAATCTGTTTTTCCGGCTAAACCAGCGGTGACGAGCTGTTCAAGATATCCCTCAACCGCCGGCCAGTCGTGACCATGGTACCAGGATTTTGCCGTTAGCAGTTGTTTTGCAAAAGTGCCCAGATCAGGGTCATTGCTCTGCTGCGATAAGATAGCTTTTACGGCTGACAATTGACTGGTCAAACCCGTATAGGTCGAAGCATTTTCACCGCGGGTAACGTATTCGATAAAGTTCCAAGCCTGAACCGATCGTCCGGCGCTCTCTGATGCTTTTGATACCATGGCTACATTGTAGCGGGCGGTGTCGATGTAGCGCTCAGTCGATGTTTGGCCGTCGTTATCACCGGTTGATCGAATATGTAACATTGGCGCGACGCCCCAGTTCAAGGTGCTAGTTGTAATGGCAGCTTTATCAGCTAGGGTGCCAAAGAAGTAGCCAACTTTACCTTGAATAAAGGCATCACGGGCATTCGTTTGATTTGCATCCCAGCTATAATTTGTTTTTTGTGGCTGGGCAAAGCTCAGGAAAAATTTTGTAGCTTGGAGGCCAGCATCTTCATTCAGATGGGCTTGTTTATCGGCGCTAGTCATGACCGAACCGTTTTGCATCATCAGGAGCGCGAGGATATCGGTCGCATAGGGAACGTTGGTGGTGGTGCCAAGCGCGACACCGGATTGTACGAGGTGGCCTTGTTCGTCGGTTACTGTCAGCTTATTATTCGTAATTTGATTTTGCAGGTCAGACCATGTCGCCGCCGGTTCAAAAATCTTAGCGTTATTGGTCAGGGCCTTATTGTAGTACAGAGCAACTGTGTCCATGCTAAGCGGTAAACCCCAGACTTGACCATTCATAACCACATCATCAGAAACAGCTTCAACAAATTGGTTACGTAAGCTCGCTAAACTTGGCGCGGCTTTTGGTGAGGTGACTACTTTGGTCGTCGTGCCAATTAATGCCTTTGAAGTAATGACCTGCTTGACCGTTAAATCGGCCGGCATAGGCACGGCGTATTGTGCCATTGTGCCAACCCAGGTTGACGGTGCGAAAAACACATCCGGACCAGTGCCTTGGGCCCAAGCGCTCACCAGTTGCTTAGCGTATTCTTCTGGTCGAACGGTAGTATAGGTAATATCCATGTATGACCGAGTGGCCCGGTACTTGGCGATCAGGGCCGACATGGCTTTTTCATTTTCTTCAGTTCCCCAGACGGTCAATTGGACTGGGCGGACGGTTTGCGGTTTGCTTTTTAATACGCCAGTCACAACTAAGACGATCGGTATGCCCGGTAGTAGGAGAATGGCAATGATAATGAGAACTCGACGCATCGTTTATTTCTGTTCTTGAAGATAGGTGCGAATGGAATCGCCAACTTCCTTATGTTGCAAAGCGAAATGGATATTAGCTTTCATGTATTCAGCTTTATCGCCGCAATCCCAATATCGTCCCGTTAATTGATGGGCAAACACGCGTTCGCGTTTGGCGAGCATATTTAAACCATCAACGTAGACGATTTCGCCGCCAACTTTTGGCTTAATCTTTTCTAAACAATTAAAAATAGCTGGAGTAAAGACTGCGCCGCCGAACATGCCGAGATTTGAGGGGGCTTTTTTTGCTTCTGGTTTTTCGACAATGCCGGAAATTTCAAATGTTTGGCCGCTGATCGTTTTGCGTGGACGGACAATGCCGTATTTGTGTAGTCGTTCTTCTGCGACCGGGAAAACGCCGACCACATCTGAGCCGCGTTCGTAGAAAGCATCAATTAACTGTTTAGCGACCGGAACCGGTGATTCAAAAAAGTCATCGCCCCAGCACATGAAGAACGGTTCATCGCCGACAACTTCTTTGGCCATTAATATTGCGTGACCATTACCGAGGGCTTTGTTTTGGCGAACGAAAACAAACTTAGCTAATTGAGAAATACGATGGACTTCATTCAGTTGCGCAATCTTTTTATTTTCGCGTAAGGACTGCTCAAGCTCACCAGAGTAATCAAAATGATCTTCAATTGCTCGTTTATTACGTCCAGTAACGAAGATAATTTCTTCAATACCCGCGGCGACCACTTGTTCAACCAGAATCTGAATAATCGGTTTATCAACAATCGGTAGCATTTCTTTTGGCTGGGCGATGGTCATCGGTAAAAACCGAGTGCCGAAGCCGGCCACCGGGATAACTGCTTTACGGATTTTTTGTCGCGTATTTGTTTTGGACATGGGTGGAATATACCATATTTAGACCATTTCATCAAGCAGGAATGATGGTGGGATTATTGACGACTACGTCGCCGACCGTCTCTACCACCCTGACCCTCCTATGGGAGGAGGGAACCGGGTCGGCGAGTTGATGAATTACTTATTTCTTCACAGCGTACGTTCTCAAACGTGCGCTGTGAACGTTAAAGCATTCCTAAATATTGTTACATCACCCGTATGAGTTAGAAAGTCCATCCTTATCCTTGTCAGATGGATAACTGACAGTACGCTATACTATATCTATGTCTCCACGTTTCAAAATATACATTATTCCACCCCTCGGTTTTGTGGTCGCGCTCGGCATGCACCTCTGGCATCTTAATCAGCCGTCGCAACTGGTTAGCGACGAAGTTTTCTTTGTCAACGAAGGGCATGATTATGTAACGCATCAACCGTACTTTGATCCGCATCCGCCATTAGGGAAAATAGAACTTGGCGCGGTGTTTTCTGTTTTTGGATTTTCTCCTTTCACATGGCGAATACTGAACGCAGTTGAAGGGGCTCTCATTATTCCATTGCTGTGGTGGATTGTATGGCGGTTGTCACGATCGCGAGTAGCTGCAAACATTGTAGTGTTACTAGCGTTGATGGATGGTATATTGCTGGTTGAGTCAAGATCGGGAATGATTAATGTGCCGTATGTTTTATATAGTTTGGTGGCGTTGGCGGCAATCTTGAAAGCTCTCGAATCTCGTCAACCACAGCATTGGCTGACTGTCGCCGGCCTATGGATAGGCTTGGCAGTTTCTGTAAAATGGTTAGCGTTGATGATTGTTGTGCCAACTATTGCACTGTGGTTTTGGCCGAGATTACTTTTGATGGCGCGTGTGACAGAGATATCAAAAAAAGTATTGGGCTGGTCGTTGCTACTACTCATACTTCTACCGATTTTCATGTACTGTGCAGTTTTTCAAATTCATTTTCACTGGTTAGGAATTTCCAGCACGTTCTGGAATTTGAATGCACACATGTTGAACTACCACCTCAGTGTTCCAGCAACCGGTGATCCATATGCGCAGCCGTGGTGGGGATGGTTATTGATGTGGCGACCGTTTGTGTACTTTGCGCAGACAACCGGGAATACAATAAGTAGTATATGGTCTTTGCCAAACCCGTGGCTCTGGTGGACGGGTGGGATTATTTTTATATATGGACTGGTCGGGCTTTGGGGGAAAGATAGCCAATCAAATCGGCCAGCTACGTGGGCGCTGACGCTGTTCGCGTCGGCATGCTGGATACCATTTATTGGCATACATCGCATTATGTACAGTTACCATGCACTGCCGTTCGATATTTTTTTGTTGATGTTAACCGCTGTGTTTCTTGGGCAATGGTGGGTAACAAAAAAACGTTTCGTTATTGCGTATCTGATTGTTGCTGGACTCACCTTTATTTTTTTCTCACCGTTGTACTTTAATATTCCAGTAACTCAAAATCAACTTCATGCTCGTGAATGGTTACCGGGCTGGCAGGTGATTGAACACTAAACTGAACTAGTGCGCACTGCTTGCTGTAAGAACGTAACGGCTTCGCTGCTTGTTTTCGCGGGCGTGATCATTGTTCGTAGCTGTTCGTTCGTCCAACCCTCGACTGCTAATTCGTCAGCTAGTCGTAACGCCTCACCAATTTCGGTACCTTGCTTCCAACCTTGCTGAGAAAACTCCTCAATCAGTTCGCGGCCGTTGATAATCGGTTCAAGCGGTTCATCGAGACGGAGTCGGACAATTTGTTCTTCCCACCAATCGTGAAAGGCAGTGGTGTTTGGTGTGCGGACTGAGCCATCGGCCATAGTAAACGGTCCGCGGCCACGATGGTCGGCTTCGGCAACCAGAATGAGCGGGCGGATGAGTACAGGTCCGACGTCTTTAGCTAAGCGTCGTAACATGGAGTCGGTAATGACGGCGCGATCGCGGTACAGGCTGGCTGGGCGGAGGTGGTTAGTGATCATAACAACAACCTTGCGGATCATAGCTATCGGTATACCAATGTGTTCCATAAATACTTCAGCTGGTTTTTCGCCGGCGATCTCGTGATTGATGGACTGTAACCGATCATCGTCCATGACAGTGGTTAAGGGTTTGCCGATATCGTGTAACAGTATACCAAACATAATAATTGGGCGGTGCTCTTTTGGAACATCATGCTCATGCAACAGCTGAGCAGCTTCGTCGAGTGCCATGATGGTGTGCACACCAACATTTCCTTCTGGATGAAGCTCAGGATCTTGTTCTGTTTGCCAGAGTTTTTCCAGTTCGAAATGCCAGCGCGAAAAAATACCCAGTTCCCTTGCGAGTTCGATGCCGATCGATGGCTTAGTTGGTTCAGTTAGTAATCGAACCCATTCTTCACGTAGCCGATCTTTGGGCAAAACGCCGAGTTGATCCACCATTGTTTTCATCAGCCGCATTGTTTCTGACTCAACGGTCAGATGAAAACGAGCAGCGTGACGAATGCCACGCAGGACCCGCAGCGGATCATCACCAAATGTTTTACCGTCGACCATTCGCAATATATGACGCTCAAGATCATCGATGCCATGGAATGGATCGTAGATAGCGCCGGTCAGAACATCTTTGTAGATAGCGCCAATCGTAAATTCTCGTCGCCGTGCAGCTTCGGTTATTCCTAAGTCCGGTTGAATATCGACGGACACGTCAGTATGTTTCGGACCGACTTGTGAATCGCGTCGCGGTAAGGCAACCTCAATTACTCCGCCGGCAACTGGAAGCTTGTATGTTCCAAAACTTTTACCGGTCATTTCCGTTTTACCGAATTCGGCCAAACATCCTTCGGTTTGTTCAACGGTTAAACCGTGCACTTCAAGATCAATATCTTTTGGTGTTCCACCAAGCAGTTCATCACGAACCGCGCCACCGACAACATAGAGTCGCCCATTTTGTTCTTGAACTCGTTTGGATAATTGCTCAACCACATCATACATCTGAACAAACGACTGCTGTTCAAGCGTTGAGTATCGTTCCCGTACTTGTTGTGGCGTTAACCCGGGTTGTGCGACATGATCGTCAGCCGACCGGTGTAACCGATGTGTATCGTCCATAGCAGTGACAATATCAGGTTTTCGGTGGTCGGGGAATGGCTGGGGCTTGAAAAGTGTCGTGATATCGGCTATACTCGGTCGGCGAAAATACTATAGGACCTTACAGTTTTCTTTTGATGGAGGCGTGGCCGAGTGGTCGAACGCGCTGGTTTCGTCACCGCAGCAGAGCGGAGGAGTGGCCGAGTGGTTGTCACCGCCGATGGCGGGATCCCGCCTCAATAGTTTCCTCTAGAAGTGGCGGGAAAGACGCCGTCCCGTCCCGCACCAAAAGAGTAACTTGATAATTTCACAAAAGGCCTTACCTGTTGGAAGCGTGGCAGAGTGGTCGAACGCGCTGGTTTCGAAAACCAGTATATCCGCAAGGGTATCGAAGGTTCGAATCCTTCCGCTTCCGCCAGGTGCGTCCTTTTTGGTGCGGGGTCGAGAAAAAGCTGCAGACCCGAAAGGGTCTCGTGAGTTCGAATCTCACCTCCTCCGCTCTGACGCGGGATCCCGCCTGCTTTTCTTAATACACACAGTGGTATGTCTGAAAAGTATCAGAGGTTCGCCCGCCCCACACTCGGAGCGTGGCGAAGTAGCGCGGGGAATCCTCTCGCTTCCGCCATATCATTGTCTTTATCTGGTGCTGGATAAAAACTTTTTCGGTGATGCAATCTACGTCGTTGGCGTTACTTTTTTAATCGCAATAACGGTTCTTCCCAGCCAAAGACTGTCTGCTTGTTTTTCAGCAACTGAAATGTCTGAGCACATGTATGATCGAGCGCGTAGAATTGTTTTAGGATCTCAACGATGGACTCAATGCATCCACCAACTGTACCATCTGAATCATCAACGGCCGCCTGTAACTTTTTATCTAACCGCAGTAAAATATCGACCAGGAGCTTGGCTGTGTGTATACTAACTGGTAGTTCGGAGACAATCGCTGATAAACGCGCGCAACCTTCCATAAGTGAGTTTTGATATGCAAACCATCGATGCGAAGGTCCTTCGTAGGATTTAATGTAGCGCATGGCTTCGGCAATACTTCTTTTGATATCTGTCAGCTCAGAAGGGTTAAGGGTTCCAAGCTTACCTGAACAGGTTGGCTCAAGACTTGACCGCTGTTCATCTGCCTCTACTGGTTCGCCTTGTTTGACTGCTTGTATTGCAACAGCGACCATGTGTTTACACAGGGTATCATTTTGTCCCAGGTAACAGGTACACCGTCCTTCATCATACCGACGGACCGAGACGCGCACCTGATATGGTTGGCTCCCGAGAACTACAGCAGAATAGCCGATTGCATCAGCTTGGAATTTTGTGACCTTCTGTCTCTGGTAGAGTTCAACCGCTCGCTGAAACGTTGGCGGATCGGTGGCAAACCGTATTTTATCGAAACTATAGAGTGGTTGCTTAGACATGATTATACTTTCCGATACCTCGTCGCCCGTCCCAGACCTATCCGCTTGATGAAGCCTAGTTTTAGCAGTCGCCCAAGCGCTTGTTTAATCGTCACCATCGGCGTCTTACCTTTGAGGATTATCATAATGTCTTTCAAATCGCTTTCTCATATAGGCACAGTATATTCCATTATGTACGATTATGTACGATTGTCAACCCCGTCCTCTTAGATAGAAATAAAGGTTACCAAGGCACTCACGGATAGATAATAAATGGGTTACCGTAGCCTCCTATGACTATGGCTACCAACAACGAAGTATT
>JAYUIJ010000054.1:0-4148 GCA_043766165.1 Candidatus Kerfeldbacteria bacterium | reverse complement strand
CGCCATCAAGAAAAACTACTGCTTCCGCTCCGTGCTCAATGGCGTACTCCACGCCGGTCTTTAAAGCCGCGCCTTTACCTAAATTTATTATATGTCGTAAGACGATAACGTGTTCCAGGTTGCCAAGATGCTCGGCCAATGGTTCTGACGAACCATCGTCAACGACAATCACCATATCCACTTGCGGCTGCACACTGCGAATAACTTGGCTCAATTGCTTGAACTCATTCAGGGCGGGAATGATAGCGGCGGTTTTCATGAGGGATGTTGTTTACGCCATTCCCATGTCTGCCGCAGGCCTTCGAGCAAACTGACTTGGGGTTTCCATTTCAGCTGCTTATGCGCCTGACTCCAGGATAAAGCGCTACGCGTAACTTCGCCCGTGATGGCGCGACGATGTTTTGGTCGGCGTGACTGGCCTGACACTTTTTGTATGGCTGAAGCAAGGGCCACAATTGAACTTTGCTTGGCCGTACTAATATTCACCTCACCGGTCACCCGGGGCAGTTTCATGGCAGCCATGGAGGCTCGCACCAGGTCACTCACGTAAATAAAATCTCTCGTTTGGCGACCAGTGCCGTTAATGGTCAACGGCTGCTGTGCTTGAACCAGTTGAAAAAACAGGGCAATCACTCCGGCTTCGCCGTCGGCGTCCTGTCGCGGACCATACGCGTTGGCAAAACGTAAGGAGATGGTTGATAATCCAAAGTTTTCCGTAAAAAAACGGAGATACTGTTCAATTGTATATTTTCCAATCCCATAGGGAGAGACTGGTTGCGGCGCAAGCGTTTCATGAATCGGTAAGCGCTTGGTATCTGGATAGACGCCCGCGGTGGAAGCAAAAATAAATCGTTTCGTATTAAAACGTCGCGACTGTTCGAGAAGATTTAATGAACCGGCAATATTAACGTCGGCATCGAATAGGGGTTGTTCGACTGATGTTCGTAAGTTTTTTTGGGCGGCCAAATGGAAGACAACCTCCGGCTGAACATCTCGCCAGACATCTTTCATCCGAGGCGAACGAATGTCTTCTCGAATAAGTTCAACGCCGGCAGGAATATTTTCTCGCTTACCAACGGAAAGATTGTCAACTACAGTCACCCTATGGCGCGTAGTAACTAACGAATCCACTAGATGCGACCCGATAAAACCTGCGCCCCCAGTCACGATCACCTTAGCCATACTAAAAATCCTGTCCGTAACCGAATGATTGCTGATTGACGTTGCGTAGGCCACGCATGTAATCAATCGTTCGCTTTAAACCTTCTTCGAGTGGCACGACCGGAAACCAGCCCAATAGTTCCCGCGCTTGCCGGACGCTCGGTGTAGACTGCTTGGCGTCATATTCCAGCGGCAAATCCATGCGAATTTCTGCCCGCGCCCCAGTCAAAGCGATCACCTGTTCCGCAATATATCCGACTGTCCGTTCTTCCGGATGACCAATATTGATCGGGCCAACTTCTTTTGAGGCCATCATACGCGTTAAGCCTTCCAAAGCATCGCTCACAAAACAGTAGGTAGCAACGTCCTCTTTACTCCCATGAATTGAAATCGGTTGGTTTTGCAGAGCCATGGCAATAAATTCCGGAATCATTCGTCCATCATCTAAACGCATCCGTGGGCCATATGAATTGAATAACCGAACAATTTTCGCATCGATGTTCATCCGGGTGCGGTAAGCAACGGTCAGGGCTTCGGCAAAACGCTTACCTTCTTGGTACGGACTACGAATACCGATTGGATTGACGTACCCAAAATAATTTTCGGGAAATGGTGTTTTTTCGACTGGCTCACCGTAAATCGATCCGCTGGACAGAAGTAAAAACTTGGCACCGAACTGCTTTGCCATATCGAGAGCATTTTTTGTGCCCAGAGAATTGGCTAACAATGTTTCCGTCGTCAGCTTCGTGTAATCGCGCGGCGATGACGGCGAAGCCATATGATACATTTCCTGGATCCCTTGGAACGGCACTTGAAACGCTTTCAATTCTTTGAGCGTCGCCAGGTCGATCGGTTCGGTAATATCGTGCTTGACGAATTCAAAATTTGGATTCGATAGCAAGTGGTGGATATTTTCTTCGCTGCCCGTACTAAAATTATCCAAACAAATCACTTTGTGACGCTGAACTAACAAATCACACAAATGAGAACCTAAGAAGCCGGCTCCGCCGGTCACAACGATATTCTTTTTAGTAAATGCGGCTGATCGAGTAGCCATGTCTTTTTAAAAATTTAGATAGGTAGTTTATAGAACCCGCGAGCTTGATAGTAACGGATCCGGAGCACGTCGACTAAGGTTTTTACGTAATCACTGGGCCGAACCTTGCTACGGTCATCGTTGACCCAACGGACCGGAATTTCGAGCAATCGTAGACCAGCCCGGCGGGCCAGCCACAATATTTCAAAATCGTATCCCCAACTATTGAGCTGTTGCCGTTCAAACAATGAACGAGTGCGGCGGCTAAAGAGTTTAAATCCACACTGAGTGTCGTGAATACCACGGACCACCATGAGCTGGATGAAAGCATTACCGGCCTGCCCCAGAACTTCTTTCCACCAGCGCTGATGGCGCTCAATGGACGAGCCCGGCATGCGCCGTGAGCCGAGGATAACATCCGCTTCGTGACGGCGAATCCACAGTTTTTCAAAATCTTCAATCGGCGTAGACAAATCAGCGTCACATAGATACCGCCATTCACCTTGAGCAGCGGCCATACCGGTCCGGACAGCTGCACCCTTACCCATATTCTTTGGCTGCTGAACTAATCTGACCGGCAGTGCTGATTGCGTGGCCACGATGCCTGTACCATCAGTTGAACCATCGTCTACCACGATAATTTCGTATGATCGCGGATCATTGGCAAAATGAGCATTGATACGTTGCAGCGTCAGCGGCAGCCGTTCAGCTTCATTGTAGGCGGGAATGACGATCGACAGTTCCATAAGCTGTGGCGTCGCTGCCGACTGTTGTTACAGAGCAGAGATGACATCTATACTATACTGAAAATCCCCTATCCTGGCAAGCTACTGGCACCGCCCCGAAAAGCCCAAAAACGGGTGCCGACGAAGTTCCAAAACAAAACCACGATAATGGCCATAGCTTTCGCTAGCAATTCTGAAACATGGAGACGCTCAACAAAAAGGTGGAGCAAAAGTTCACTGATTCCCAAGGCGATGATATTGATAATAAAAAATTTTGCCGCCTCAGATCGCCACTGCTGACTACCCCGTCGAAATGTCCAACGTCGATTGAGAATGTAACTATTTGTAACGGCGACTGAGAATGAAACGATATTAGCGGCGAGATAATGGACGTGTAACAAATATATCAGCGCGGAAAAAATGAGATAGTCAATTACGGTATTGATGCCGCCCACCACGGCAAACTTCATGAATTGCTTAATGACGGGGCGCTGAGCTAGTACCGGATGATTGGCTAGACGATCGAGCATACTTTCCTGCTTATAGACTGGTTAAACTATTGACATTGCGAGTATTCGTCGAAACGATAACACTGGCCTGTAGTTTTCCCGCGCCGCTCCACCGCTGCAAAGTTAAAGTACCTTGTTGCGGGATGGCTAACAATTCCGCTTTACCATCGCCATCCATATCGGTAGCGTTTAATACAACGGACGAAGTTTTCGGCAGACCGGTTAATTTCCAGCTCCGTAATTCTTTACCAGCTAACGACCAGAATAATACTTTTCGATCAGCCAGTCCGACGTTCGGCGTCAAAATAATTTCCCCTTGTCCATTACCATCCGTATCGCCCGTCGCAACTACCCAGCCCTGACGAAATGTTTTGCCACGTGGAAAAAATTCAGCTACTCGCTGCCGATCGGCAGAATAGACACGAACACGGGCGCCAAAAGCTTGTCCGATGATCAGTTCCTCATCGCCATCAGCATTCAGATCACCAGCCGCGATGGTTAGACCACCGGTGTATTTGGAAAATACTAAATTTGATCCTAGCTTTTTTCCGGCTGCGGTAAACCAAGCGATGTTTGCGCCAGAAGTTTTCGTGGCCGCTACAATAATTGAAGTACCGTCGGCGCGTTGAAGAATAGTTGAACTGATTCCCCCGCCAAATGTTTTCCCGAATGGGTAGATTGTTTTTTTAACGACACCGAGTGAATCAGTAATGACTA
>JAYUIJ010000053.1:0-4182 GCA_043766165.1 Candidatus Kerfeldbacteria bacterium | reverse complement strand
GTAGAAATTGGAACACCGGGAACGGTCAATTCAAATGGTGTGCCGACTGCAAATGCGGGTCCGGATGTAACGGGAACTGTGGGGCAGGAATTAAATTTTGATGGTAGTGATTCAAATGATCCGGAACTTCAACCCTTAAGTTATTTGTGGAACTTCGGGGATGTGACAACGAGTATAGAAGCAACTCCGAAACATACATTCACTTCGGCGGGAACGTATTCGGTGGTGCTGACGGTGAGTGATGGCATCGATTCGGGGAGTGATACGATGTTGGTGGTGATTGCCAGCGCTCCGGTTACTCCAGCGCCCGTGTTGACCTCCCCTAGCCCCTCCTTACCGAAGGAGGGGAACGCAAGCGTCGTGGCTCCAATGAACTCTTGTGTTGGACTACGCTTGTCCGAGATACTGCCGAACCCTGTCGGGGTTGATAGTGGTGAGTTCGTTGAACTGGAAAATGCTGGTGATGAAGATCTTGATGTTAGTGGATGCAGTGTGTTTAGCAATGTCACGAAGTCATACAAGATTGTGATTGGAACATCGGTGCCGTTACACGGATTCTTGCTCCTACCAAAGTCATTAACTAAATTAACACTGACAAACTCCGGTGCGACTATTCGGTTAGTTGATGTTGATGGGACGGAACTTGATCGGGTGACCTACGAAACGGCGAAAGAAGGGAAGACATGGGCGCGATTTGATGATACGTGGTCATGGACTGACCAACCGACTCCGAACGCAAAAAACATTGCAGTGACTGCGCCGGAAAAAGTGGCGGCTAGCAAGAAAGCTTCTACTAAAAAGACAGCGACTACAAAGAAGCCCTCAACTGCTACGAAGAAAACTCCAAAAGTTTTACCACCACCGCAAGAAGTTACATTAACGCAGGTGCAAGAATTAGATTCTGGTGATCGAGTAGTGATTAACGGTGTGGTTACCGTGCCGCGTGATGTGTTGGGTTCAACCATGGTGTTTGTGCAAACGGCGGATGGCGGAGTTGGGGTGAGCATTCCGAATGGTGAGCCGACGGTGACGGTGGGCCAGAGCGTTGAAGTCACTGGCGTCGTGCGGATGAAACAAGGACGACGACAAGTAAATGCGGCGGCTCACGGCGTGAAAATAGTTTCAGCTTCGGGAACGCCAGACGTACCAGTAGTGGCGACAGATGATGTGGGTCCAGATCAAGCTGATCAGCTCGTGCACGTCAAAGGCGTGGTTGGATTAGTGAGCGGCAGCCGGATTGAAATTGATGATGGCAGCGGACCGGTACCAATTTACATTAAATCATCGACCGGAATTATCCGCCCGAAAGTGAGAGCTGGGGACATGGTCGATGCGGTGGGGATTACCAGTGTCTCAACGACAGGTATTCGTGTCTTACCGCGATCGCAGGATGACATTCATGTGGAGAAAGTGTTGGGGGCGGCGACGAGCGCTGCTACGGTAGCAAAGCCAATTGTGGCCCCGGCGAGTTCAAAAAATCAGACAATGTGGTATTGGGTGCTAGTTGCCGTGGGGGCGTTGGTGGTGAGTGTTAAGCCGGTGTGGAGTTGGTTGAAGCGCAGGGGCGTAGTAGAAAGTAAACAGTAAAAAGTATGTGGGTTGAAGATTTAGATCTGTATAAGAGGTTAGTAAGGCTAGTTATGCGTATACATGCGTTAACCATGACTTTCCCGAAGTTTGAAACGTATGAATTAGGTTCGCAACTACGCCGATCATCGAATTCGGTAGCTGCGAATCTGGCGGAGGGGTTTGGAAATAAACATAACAATATATATACAGAATGTATTAGTCGCAGTCAGGGTGAGCTCAGAGAAACAAGGCATCATCTTCGTATAGCCTATAATAAAGAGTATCTTTCAAAGGAAGACTATCTATTATTACGAGATGAGTTAGAAGTATGTTCAAAGATGCTCTTTCGATTGCAAGAATCTATTTACCAACATTGGAATAGAAAAGTCAGCTGATTACTTTTTACCTTTTACTTTCTACTTCAACAACGAAAATAAAAAAGCAACGTAGGCATTACGTCGCTTGTAGTTCAGAAAGTGCTTCACGGTAGCCGTCGAGTTCGAACAGGGTGGACAAGCTTTGACGCTCGTCGAGGTGTTTGATGACTAGGGCCAACAAACTGTCGATACCCACCTCAACGAGTTTGTCGCCGAGAATGATTCGATGTTCCGGTTGGATGGCGATGGTGTTGGTGACGACGAAACGGTCGATTGCGCTGTCTGCTACCCGGTGAGCAACATTTATATTAGCCATGACGGCGTGACTAGCGATGAAGGTGACCTGACTGGCTCCCAACCGCTTGGCTTCGGCCGCGCCTTCAGTGGCAGACTTACCAGAGGTGATCATATCGTCAACAAAGTATACGTGACGATCCTTGTACTCGCCGAGCAGATTAATCTTGTTAATCCCGGTTGAACTTGAACCGCTCTTATGAGCGATACCAAATTCAACGGGATAGCCCATGGCTCTCAACCGGGTCCAGTAGGACTCAACCATCTTGGCGCCGCCAGCGTCGATTGAAGAAACGGTGGCGTTTGTGAGATCCTGTCGTGAGAGCCAGTCGAGGAAGACGGGGCGGGAGTAGGTATGGTCAACGCGGAGGCGGGGGTCGATCGCTTCACAGACGCCCGTTAACATGGCCGAGTGCAAATCGTGGAGTACGAGACCATCGATACCTGAACTGATAAGATTTCTCAACCGCTGGACAATGGAAATTGGTTCGCGCGGCTCGGTTTTCCGATCTTGGCGAGCGTAGCCGAGATACGGCACCACGACGGTAATGTGGTCAGCGGATGATCGGATAGCTCGGACCATCAATTCAATTTCGGTTTGATTACGATCCGGCTGGTTAGTCGGCTGGACGATGAACACTCGCTGGCCGCGAACGTTGTCGTCGAAACTTATGCGAGCTTCACCATCGTCAAATGTTCTGACTTGGGCTCGGCCGGGTGTCTGCCCAAGCTGGGCGGCAATCTGACGGGCTAGCTCGATATTAGCATTGCCGCTAAAAATAATTGGGCCGGTTGAGACCATAATCTCCTCCAAGAATGTAACGTGGATTGGGAAAGTGCAGTTCTGTGTCGCTACTTTCCCATGTTTTCTGTTCTTGGTCAAGAAAAAACCCGCTTCCGGTGAGGGAGGCGGGGGAGTTTTCTGAATTACTAGGGACTACTTTCCGTAAACATTTGGTGAAAGGTAGTGACTGGGATCAGCGAGGGCGGGACTATTTTGCGACTGATATAGAGTATTCGGGTACAAGGCATATACCTGTCCCACATTGACATCGTTAGTCCAGGCGATCGCAACGTCAATGCTTCCGTTTCCATCCTTATCTTTAATAGTGATCGCTTTTGCGAGACCATGGCCGGTGGTTTTTATCATCCGTGATGAAATCAACTGGCCGTTGCTCCTGAAAACTTTCAGAATCGGATCTGATGGCGTAACTTGGAGGGTCACGATTTCATCAGTGTTGTCGCCGTTAAGATCACCAGTGGTGACTAGAAACTTTCCATGGTAGGTTTTACCGTATGGCATAAATCGGGCGGTTTCTTTTTTTACACGGTCGAGCACTTTAATAGTTCCATATGGTGCGACAGGAACAGTGGTGAAGGTCTCATGAGCAATTGTTTTCTTGCTGATTAAGGCGAAGACACCGAAATGGTCGACATCGGTACTATAGGTAGTTCCAGGATTGGTACTGGTTGTACCCGAATTGACGGCAGTCGTCGGTAAAGATGTCCAACGTTTTGTCGTGGGGCTGTATTCAGCCAACTCAACGTCCGATGCTTTGAGTTGCAAGGCCTTGAGTCGTAACGTAGCAATCGGGAGGGACAAATGTAGCGGGGCATTCAGGTCGCGAAGAGCGTCGTTATTTCGAGCGGTCACCTGAAGTGTTGTGCCGACAATGATTCGCGATGACACACTCTTCGGTAAGTCCTGACCAAAACGGACATCTAATGCCGTCGTGTCAGGCAAAGCTCCGGCTGGTAAGCTCCATTCTCCAAGCCGGTCAAAAGTCCTGGTTAGTTTTTCGCCCGGGACGAAGTCGAGGTATCCAGCCAGATGATATTGTCCCCGGGGTCGATTCACAATAAAGTTCAAATTGGCACTAGTGGTGCCAGTCGGGAACATCATTAACAGATCACTTTGATATCTATCACTGCTGACTGCTCC
>JAYUIJ010000052.1:0-4192 GCA_043766165.1 Candidatus Kerfeldbacteria bacterium | reverse complement strand
TATCGCAGTCGTTCAAAAAGTTGTTGAAATTCTTGGTCAGAATAAAAATCAATCGACACATGTCCCCGGCCATCACGCTTGGTAACCGTAACTTTCGTGCCAAACTTCGTCCGTAGTTCATCTTCCATGGCTTGGGTCAGGGGATCGACAGTGCGGCGGCTATGGCGACGAACGGTAGTTTGACGACCGAGTGAGGTGGCCGCACGAACAGGTAGTTGTTGATCGATAATCTGTCGAAATAACCGTTGGCGTTCATTTGGCGTCACTGCCGTCAGCAATACTTTAGCATGGCTATTAGAAATTTTGCCTTCGCGAAGCGCTGTCAGCATTTCTTGCGGCAGTGTTAGAACACGCAGTGCGTTCGCTACCGTCGCCCGTGACTTTCCAACTTTCTTGGCAATTTCTTCTTGGGTTAATCCAAACTCATCGGACAATTGTTGATAGCCGTACGCCTCTTCAACTGGATTAAGATTTTCCCGCTGGACGTTTTCGACGATCGCCACTTCCAGTTGTTCTAATTCATGACTGTCACGAACAATTGCTGGCACGCTAGCTAAACCAATCCGCTGGGCAGAGCGCAGTCGCCGCTCACCGGCAATGAGTTGGAATCGTTCACCACTGCGAACCACGATTAATGGTTGCAGGATGCCGTGCTGTTTGATGGATTGCACTAATTCATCCAAAGACTCTTCGTGGAATTGATGTCGCGGTTGATGCGGGTTAGCGTCGATTAAACCGGTCGGAATGTCCAATAAACGCTGTTTGGAGGCCATGGGGTCAGCTACCTCGGCTCGCGAGACCGGAATTGGCGCTGGGACAACTGGAGTCACCTGACGCACAACTGGCAACGCTATAGGAGGTGCTGGTGGCTCAGCCTGCACTACTGGTAACATCGCTGGAACAGGCGCCGGACGCACTTGCTCGTCACGCTTCTGCGGAATTAACGAACTAAGTCCGCGACCGAGCGGCCTGCCTTGAGGTAGAGAAAAAGGTTGGTTAGGCATGTTTTGTGTTATGAACTTCTTCGGCTAGTTTTTTATACGCTTTCGCGCCTGGTGATTTCGGATCGTAATGCAAAATCGTCTGTCCATACGACGGCGCTTCGGCTAAACGGACGTTGCGCGGAATAACTGATTTGAAAATTTGCGTACTAGGGAAGTATTTGTACAACTCATCGAGCACGGCTTCAGACAAACGAAATTGCGGATCATACATTGTCAGCACCACGCCAAGCATATTCAGATTCGGATGGAGATTATTTTTTACTAATTCAATTGTTTCCAATAATTGTCCAAGGCCTTCGAGTGAATAATATTCCGCTTGGACCGGAACTAATACTTCATCCGCCGCGACTAAGCCATTGATCGTCAGTAATCCTAACGACGGCGGTGAATCGATCAAAATATAATCATACTCCCCGGCCCGGTCAGTAATATTATCGCGTAACAAAAATTCCCGGCGATCTAACGGAACTAATTCAACTGAAGCGCCCGCTAAAGCTAATGTGGCCGGAGCAAGTCGTAGATTTTCAATTGAAGTATCGACAATCACATCATTTAGCGTCGTCGGCGACACGAGCACTTCGTAAATCCCTTGGGATAATTTCTGATGTTCAATACCAAGACCGCTCGTCGCGTTGGCTTGCGGATCAAGATCAACCAAAAGCACGCGATGACCAGCCCGCGCTAGATAGGCGCCTAAATTAACTGAGGTTGTCGTTTTTCCGACTCCACCTTTTTGGTTGACAATTGCGATCGTACGAGCCATTTTCAGGATTCTGTATGAAAAAGTTGCCGCCGGAGTATACCATTTTTTCACATTTGCTGCAACAGAAAAACTTGCAGATAAAACAAGACTCCCTTGCGCACTCGGACTGAGTGGGGAGCCCATCGAACTGAAGTCGATGACGTGAGACGTTGCGCCTTGCATCACTCGCCCTTCATTAGGGCTCAGCGATGACTAACGCGAAGGAACCATTTGTGCTATCTGCAGTCTGTCAGGACTGGACTTGGGTTCTCTCGCTACCCAAACAGACCCGTCATCAGTAACCCACAGATGGTGATCGGACGAAAACAGGGTGGGCGTTAACAAAGTGATTATGGCGCCCCACGCTTCCCGTTCCTTCACATCGTATTCGGATATGGGCCGTGTGCCTCTTGGGCCGATGATGGCGTAGTTGCAAGTAGAACTATCACGAACCACACCTGTAAGTTCCACCCATTCACCCTTCCTAGCTAGCAAAGCAAAGAAATGAGTAAGAACAACCATTCTACTTTCACCCCCTTCATTTCCTGATGTTAGGACCAATGCCTGAACTCCGGATAGCTGGTGATGTTCACATAACGCAAAGAAAAAGTCAATACTCACCGTTGACATTGTTCACCTTCATCGGTAGAGTACCCTAGCTCGCCGGAGTGGTGGAATGGCATACACGCGCGACTCAAAATCGCGTGCCGCAAGGCATAAGGGTTCGACTCCCTTCTCCGGCACCACAAGAAAACTATCATGAACACAGAATCATCAGAACCTCAAGGACATATCGAAATTGAAGGTGTTCGGTTTTTTGGACGTGATAGTGGTCCGGTTACACCTGAAGAAATAACTGCAATTGCTGTGCCGCTTGAATCTACGTTACATATCATCCGCCACCTCAAGTCAGTTGACGCCGTTACAAAGCAACATCTCATCGGCCAACATGCTTCGACCGGAAATAAGGAACTAGTAGTCACGCCAGAATACATTCAGGCTCAATTACAATCAACCGGCTCAAAATTCAATCCAAAGATCAGTAATCCCGATCAGTTGATTCGTTTTGGCCTTGAAAAGTTTCATCAGGTAGTGAACACGGGTAATGTACGTTGGTTAGCCCAGAACGACCATGAAGAAGCACGCGTCCATATTGTTGCTGACGAAGCTGATAAAAAGCAATTAGGATTACTGCCGGATGAATACCTTGGCACACACTCAATCATTGAATTAACTCCTGAGCTTTTGGCGCAAACTAAACAAGTTCTGCGTGGCCAAGGTGAAGCCCGTGATCAGGTGTTAGTTAACGTCTTGGAAAATCATCCGATTCCAGAAACTGATGATATGATTATTGTCATTGAACGACAGCTTGGTCACGATGCTCGACTGAAAACTATGTATACTGGTACTGTCAGCCCGTCGTTACCGCGGGCAGAAGAACAATCGCCAGAGGAATTTGCCTACAACCAGGATTTTTGGGGTCGCTACGCATTTATCAAATAACCATCTTCGTACTTTTCACAATCAACCCAACTAAACAGTACCAAATCAATATATGAACCACGAATCACGTGAACGCATTAAAACATCTGAGGAATCAAAAGATATTGCCGATCGAAATGGTGACCATGGACAAGAACTTCGGGAGTTTTTTGCTGATGGTTCATGGATAGCTCGCGGTGAAATTACAGATGGTCCAAATATCGGCAAAGCCTGGGTTAAAGGCCATGAAGGCGGTGTGCATCCCGAGAACATTGATGTCAGCGCATTAGGTATCACCCTTCCGCCAAGCGAAACGTCGTCGAACGACTGGGGGCATATCGTCAGTGGCGGCAAAGAACCGTATCAACCGAAAACCGGCGACAATTGGTTTAAGCCGGTAATCCATCATGCTGAAGAGATTCCGATTGAACACGCTGGTGCCGAACTCGTAGCCAAAGAAGGTGTTGATCAGGAAACTGACGACCAAGGACGAATAACGTATGAACAAAAAAAGACCACCGACCAACATAGTGTCGTCCGCCGGACATACCATGAAGGATACATGGTCGAAACCGAAAAGTTCTTAACCGGAAAACAACAAGGTCGAGTTTCAGAAAAACGGATTCCGTTAGCGACTATGCCCATCAAAACCGAGCTCCATACTACCGCCGGTTCGTTATCTGATACCTACGTCCGCGGCGCTTTTACTGACCGCGAATTATCTGAGGAAGAAAAATCTTTCATGACGCCTGACCAACAACAAGACAGTCGCGAACGGATGCGGAAAGCCGTGACGCTTGATTTGGGCGGGAAGTGGGAAAGGTCCGAAGAGTAGCCTAGCCATGTCAGTCAGAGAACTAGCATAACGCCTGCATAGGATTTTTCCTTGGCACAGAATCGTAGATGACGTTGAACAGCTAGTAGTATGAGGAATACATTGAAATATCCCATTTCAATCTGTAAA
>JAYUIJ010000051.1:0-4204 GCA_043766165.1 Candidatus Kerfeldbacteria bacterium | reverse complement strand
TCGCCGGGCGGCGCATCATCGCGGCGGGCCGATTGCTATCGATTTTACCTTGATGATGCAAGCGGAATACTTGATTATTCCAAATTCCAGTTTTTCTTGGTGGGCGGCGTACCTCAGCATGAATAAAAAAATGATTATTGCGCCGAAGTACTGGGCGCGTTATAACGCCGGTGATGGGTTTTGGTCAACGTCGGATTGTATTACCGAAGGATTTTTGTACCAAGATAAAGCGGGTCAACTCATGAGCGCGGTGGACTGTTGGCAAGAAAAAGATGCTTTTGAAGCCACGCGCCAAGATATGTTTGTAACCGCCGATCCAACAACTGTATTACCGACTCTAACTACCGCCCCGACGACAATACTGGGAAAGGTTCGTTTACGATTTGACCAAGTATTACACCAGCTAAAACATAGAGGTCAGAATCGCTAACCCACTACCATGACATTTCCGCTCGTTAACCGTAGCCGACTAGCCTGGCGCTGGATGAGGCAACTGCCGGTTGCCGTCCGAACTATACGACACGAATGGTCGGCGCGACAACAACAAAAACAGCTCAAGGCATATCGTCAAACCATCAAGGTTTACGACATTTTTACGTTTTTCAATGAACTTGAACTACTAGAGATTCGGCTGAATATTCTTGATCCCTTTGTCGATTATTTTGTCATCGTTGAATCTACTCAAACGTTTTCTGGCGAACCGAAAGAATTAATCTTTCAAAAAAACCAACACCTTTTCGCTCAGTGGCAACATAAAATTATCCATTACGTGATTGATGACACACCGGCCAACGAAGATGGTGTGCGCCAACGGTTGCGTCAACCGTCGCTGACCGCTATTGACCGTCAAGTGCTCGAAGCGACACTCCAGGCCGATAATTTCCCCAAAGACATCATACATTGGCTAAAAGAATTTTACCAAAAAGAATCAATCAAGAAAGCACTGGTCGGCCTGCGAGATCAAGATATATGTTTTGTCTCTGACGTTGATGAAATTTGGAATCCGGATGTACTCATCGATTTCACCCGGCCCGATATTTTTAAATTACGCCAGTTGATGTACAGCTACTACGTCAATAATCGGTCCAACGAACCGTGGGCTGGCACAATTGTCACCCAGTACAAAAACATTAGAACTGGTTGTCTTAATTACTTACGGGTAGTCGGTAAAACGACCTATACGTATGTTCGACATGGCGGCTGGCATTTTACTAACCAGGGCGGCGCAGAGAAAATTCGGGAGAAGATTGAAGCGTCATACAGCGCTGACGATTTCAATACCGACCAAAATAAAACTAAGATTATGGAACGGATATCAGAAAATACAGATTACTTAGGTCGGCATTTCCGCTTCTGGATTGATGAGACAGATTTGCCAGAATATCTCTTGAAAAACCGCCAAAAGTATAGTAAACTCTTCAAGCCAGCCGATCAGTCCTAACGGGTCATCACCACCTCGTATGCCCAAGATTTCTGTCTGTATTCCTACCCGAAACCGCGCTGCCATCCTGCGGCTATGCATTGATTCGGTTTTAGCGCAGACAATGACCGATTGGGAAATGATCATTAGTGATAACGCATCGTCGGACAACACGCCAGAAGTTATCGCTTCGTACCACGATCCTCGTATTCGGGCTATTCGTCATCCAGAAAATATTGGGATGGGCAAGAATTTCAATGCAGTTATCCAGTCGGCAACGGGCGACTACGTGATCATGTTAATGGATGATGATGTATTATTACCGGAATTTTTAACCGAGCAGTCAAAGGTTTTGGATGAACAAACGAACGTGGCCTTTACCTGTACCGACTATGAAGTCATCGACGCCGAAGGAGCCATCATTCGGAATATTTATTTCCACAACGATTCGCATCGTATATTTACTTCCAGCCAAAGTGAGTCGGGCTGGTCATTCATTAGTGAATATTTACTTGGCCATCGGGCGGTTGGACTACCTAGCTCAATTCTCTTTCGGCGCAAACTGGCCGTGCAGTGTAATTTTTTTGATGAACATATAGGCAATCCTTTAGACGCCGACCTGTGGTTACGATTAAGCCGGTTGGGTGACTTTTATTACTTAGATAAAAAATTACTCCTCATGCGATGGCATGATAACTTATCAAAGAAGTTAACCGCCGGTCCAACTGGATACCGTGATATATATAGTTTAACAAAAAAACATTTGCAACTGAATGCGGAACGGGAAGATATAACCGACCACGCAGTAGCTATGTATGGCCGCTTGGTCCGTTTAATGCTTCCCTATTACACCCAAGCCCTAGCCAAAGATCGGCTGGAAATCATCAGCGACTTCAACGGCTTGCCACTTCCTCTGCCACAACGTTTAATTCTGACCACCCAACTCTTCTGGCTTCGTTTGACTCATCCAAATCGTACGTAACGTGAAATCCAATATATCAACAAAAAGAATTCTTGTAACAGGTGGGGCTGGGTTTATTGGAAGTCATTTATGCCGAGCACTACTTGACCAAGGTCACCATGTTATTTGTCTAGACAATTTGTTCAGCGGTCACGTTGAAAATATTATTGCCCTTAAAGAAAATCCGCGCTTTGAATTTATCCGCCACGATGTGGTCGAACCGATTACGATGGAGGTTGATCAGGTCTATCATCTCGCTTGTCCAGCTTCCCCTGTCCAATATCAATACAACCCGATCAAAACCATCAAGACTAACGTGGTGGGCACATTAAACATGCTGGGGTTAGCTAAACGCACTAAAGCGCGAATTCTCTTTGCCTCCACCTCAGAAGTCTACGGCGACCCGTCGGTCCACCCACAAATTGAATCCTACTGGGGTAACGTTAACCCGATCGGCATTCGCAGTTGTTATGACGAGGGTAAACGTTGCGCCGAAACCATGTGCTTTGATTATCATCGTCAACACCAGGTTGATATCCGCGTGGTGAGAATTTTCAATACGTACGGTCCGAACATGGATATTAATGACGGTCGTGTAGTTTCCAATTTTATTGTCCAAGCACTGAAGAATGAACCGATTACTATGTACGGTAACGGAAAACAGACGCGGAGTTTTCAGTATGTTGATGACCTGATCAGTGGTTTGCAAAAAATGATGAACCAAGACGAACATATTGGACCGATCAATCTAGGTAATCCGACAGAATTTACGATGCTTGAATTAGCCCAGGAGATTTTGAAAAAATTACCGAATAGCACGAGCACCATTACCCACCATCCACTACCTTCGGACGATCCAAAACAACGTCAACCAGATATCAGCCTGGCCAAAGAAGCATTGCAATGGATGCCAACTATTCCCCTGTCCCAGGGTCTGGATCAGACGATTGCCTACTTCACTTCTAAACTTCACGCTGTCACATGACAATTTCCGTTATTGGCACTGGTTACGTCGGTCTAGTTACAGCCACCTGCCTGGCCGAGATTGGTAATGACGTCTTATGTATCGATACCAATCAAGAAAAAATTGATGGTTTAAAAAACGGCCATATTCCTATTTATGAACCAGGATTGGAAGAAATGGTTAAGCGGAACGCTAAAGTCGGTCGCTTAACATTTTCGACCGACACTACCGCCTTTGCCACGACAGATATTGTCTTCATCGCTGTCGGCACACCGCCTGGAAAAAATGGTTTGCCGGATTTGAAATACGTCAACCAAGTTGTCCGTCAGATCGGCCGGCACCTGAATCATAAAACAGTCGTCGTTAATAAATCGACGGTTCCGATTGGTACCGGAGTTTTGGTGGAACAAGCGATCAGTGCTGAATTGCAACGTCGCCGAAAAAAAATACCCTTTGCGGTGCTCTCAAATCCGGAATTTTTAAAAGAAGGCGCCGCCTTGGATGATTTTATGCACCCTGATCGAGTGGTTATTGGCAGCACAAAACCATGGGCGACGGCCATTATGCAACAGCTTTATGCGCCGTTTGCCAAAGATGGACACCCGATCTTGGTTATCAGCCGTGAATCAGCCGAGATGGCTAAGTACGCTTCGAACGCCATGCTAGCCACCAAGATTTCGTTTATGAACCAGATGGCTAACATGTCTGAACTACTGGGCGCTGACATTGAAGAAGTACGGGAAGCGATGACCTATGACGTTCGGATCGGCAAACATTTTTTGTATGCTGGCGTGGGCTACGGCGGAAGTTGTTTTCCTAAAGACGTTCAAGCCTTGAATGCTTTAGCGAAAAGCATGAA
>JAYUIJ010000050.1:0-4257 GCA_043766165.1 Candidatus Kerfeldbacteria bacterium | reverse complement strand
TAATCCAGTCCGCCCAGGGCGGATCCGCCTTGGGTGGAAATCCTACAACTGCCCGTCAGGGCACAGTATTTTACTTATGACTTAAATCATAAATCCTTCAACTGTAATCCTACAAGCTTCAACCCGCATCTTACCGCCTACACGTGTACTGTTTACTTTCTACTCGACTACCCAAGCATCTTCCTCATCGCCCCATGCACCGACGCCAAAGCCGTCACCCCATCATACCCACCAAGATGACGCTTATGATGCTCCATGATTAATTCCGCATGAAGTTCACGCACAAAAACTTTACCATCTTCAACCGGTACAAACTGATCGTCATCAGACATAATTACGACTACTCGATTGAGATACTGACGAATTTTTGACCAGTGGATTGGCCGCTGAATCCATGGCAACGCGACATTAGCCGTATCGTCTTCCGCCATTGCTTCCGCTTTCAATGTCACCCATGGCGCGACCATAACCACGCCGCCAACCTTGGTCCCAGCTGGTAGTGTTTCTATGTAACGCAAAATCGTTTGACAACCAACACTGTGTCCAACAAAAAATGTGTTTTCATCAGCTTGCCCTACTGCGTGTTTCAAAAATGGTACCCAAATCTCAATTGTCGGATGACCCGCGTCGGGCATAACTGGCGCGTGGACTTCAAAACCTTCATCCGTCAGCTTATTTTTTAACCACGGGAACCAGCCGTTGGTTGGCAAGTCGTCCCAACCGTGGATTATATAAACACGTTTGTTCATGAAAAAAAATTAACTAATCAGCCAATCAACAAACTAACCAATGAACCGCCTTTTCTTCCGAAACTAACGAGCTAAGCCTGCTAATAAGCTAACGAGCTATTCACACAGAATGTAGCCAATGAGTAACTCAATGATTGAGCCAACCACACACTTGACTGTAAGTAATATCCATGGTACATCACTCCTACGTTCTTCACAAAATATGTTAGCTATCACCTACAGGGAGGCAACATGCCCGTCATCAGCATCGAAGGCACGTCCGGTATTGGTAAATCATTGCTAGCCGCTCAATTGGCTGCGATGCTCCGATGCCCAGTGATTCCCGAGGGAGAACCCGGGGTTTTGCCAGACTGGGTCCAGGAATCTATTGCCAAAAACATCGGCATCCAGCAACGGAATGAATGGTTTGTAGAACGGTGTATGCGAGCCGGGGATCAAGCTCACCAGTGTTCAGATACTAGTACCTTTTTCTTCATAGATTCCGGGCCACTGACACATGAAGCGTATCTGCGCTATGACTTCAAAACGGATGAACCTATGCATGTTGACACCTGGGCTAGCCAACTGCACTCGCTACAGCTGGATCTGTTGGTCGTTCTCGCTGACGACGAGGCATCACTCCGAAAAAGAATTTCCCAGCGCGCTCGAACATTTGAAAAATCAGATCACGTCGTCGAGCGAGCTATGGCCGTCCAGGATATCATTTATTCTTTGCCTGAATACTCACCGCAGCTCGTCATCAACCGGTCACAACTCGACTTCACTTCATATGTTGATCTCGAAAAGATCTGGAACGAAATAAGAGCAGCGCTTTCTGCCGTTGAATATAATAACATTCAGCGGTTTTTTCTTAACCAAAATCCAATCCCCAGTTAACTTAATTAGCTAGTAACGCCCCCTCTCTCAACTAATTCAGAGCTTTTTGTGACCTAATGCGTAATTAACTAATCAACAAATTAACTGCCCCCCCTGACCCCCTCTCCCCAAACTAACGAGCTAAAGAGCTAACCCCGGCTAACGAGCTACGATTTCGTTTCCCCCCAATTCTTCCCCACCCCAACTACCACGACCATCAGCCGCCTCAACTCATGTGTCGTTGTGTTTGGGTTGTATATCATCGATAGACAAGAATGATAAACGCGACTGCCGCCAATGATACACCAACATACGCGACTGGTGAAAGAATTTCTTTCAATACAAGAAATCCCAATACATTGGCGATGATGATTGATGTGGCTCCGAAAATTGCCATAGTCTGGCCCACTTTCAGGTTTGAAAGAACGTACAGTTGTCCAAAAGTAGCGACGATTCGTAATAGTGAATAGCCGATAAACCAGGGAGCAATAAAAGTTGAGAGGTGGAAACCATGTCGGACAATAACCGACCGAGCCCAAAGATCACCGGTAGTAAAAAGAAGTTGGGTAATAATGACAATAAGTACCGGGGACATTATTTCGTCTCACCCCAGTTTTTGCCTACCCCCACCTCAACAATAATCGGTACACTAAGTTTATAGACCCCCTCCATCGTCTCTTTCAAATACTTAGAAACTTTTTCGACATCATCCATCGGCGACTCGACCACAAGTTCGTCATGCACCTGCAAGAGTAACTTCGATTCTTTACTCACCTTCGACAACCCTGCGTGGACATGAATCATCGCTAGCTTCATCAAATCAGCGGCAGTCCCCTGAATCGGTGCGTTGATGGCCTGACGTTCGGCACTAGCAACCATCATACCGTTCGAAGAATTAATTTCCGGGAAGTATCGGCGTCGACCAAACAGTGTTTCGACATAACCTTTTTCATGCGCTAGCTTCTTGGTGTTATCCAGCCACTGTTTAATACTTTTGTGAATCTGGAAATACTTTTCAATAAAATCTTTCGCTTCCTGTCGCGAAATCCCCTCGCCTTGTGATAGGCCAACATAGCCTAAGCCATAAATGATTCCGAAATTTACCGCCTTCGCTGCGCGACGCATCTGTGGAGTAACCTTATCTAGGGTTACACCATTAATGTTTGCGGCCGTACGAGTATGAATATCTTCGCCGTTCTTGAAGGACTTCATCATCGCTTCATCTTTCGCCATCGAAGCGATAATACGAAGCTCAATCTGTGAGTAGTCAGCCGAGATTAATCGTTTGCCACGGTCAGCCACGAAAGCTTTACGAATAGCTGCACCTAGATCAGTGCGAATCGGAATATTTTGTAAGTTTGGATTATTCGAGGATAGTCGTCCGGTCGCGGCGACAGCTTGATTGTAGTCAGTATGAATTCGGCCAGTTTGTTCATTGACCATCAATGGGAGCGCTTCAATGTACGTCGACAATAGTTTAGAATACTCACGCTGCTGACTAATGAGAGGAATAATCGGATGGGCATCTTTCATCTTTTCGAGCTGATCAGCGGCAGTAGAAAAACCAGTTTTCGTTCGACTAATACCATCAGTGGAAATCTTCAGTTTATCGAACAGAATTTCTTTTAACTGAAGAGGTGAATTAACATTAAATTCTTTACCTGCTAGATCATAGATCTTCAGGGTAATTTTCTTCAAGCTAGCATGCATCGTTTTCGCCATATCAGCTAAGAACTCGACATCGACTTTAATACCGGCAAGCTCCATATCAACCAATGTCATGGCTGTCGGCATTTCAATATCATCAAACAAGCCGGTGACGCCGCTTTCTTCTAGACGTGGTTTCAACTTTCCATACAACCGCCACGTATAATCAGCATCCTCTGCTGAATACCACCCCAATTTTTCCAGCGGCACATCTTCCATTGAAGCCTGATTTTTTCCTTTCGGACCAATCAGCGATTCAATCGGCATCATCTCGTAACCGAACTCTGTGAAAATTAATCCGTCGAGAGAATGTTGGCGCGTGCTGGCATTTAAAACATATGACGCTAACATCGTATCGAACGACATAGTCATGCTGATGCCATTCAACTTCAAGATCTTGGCATCGAACTTCATGTTGTGGCCAATTTTCTTGATCTTAGGATCTTCAAGAATTGGTCGGAGCTCTTCCAGCCATTCTGGTTTTGCTACAATGTAGTAACCCTGTCCGTCTTTCCATGAGAAACTCAATCCCAACAGTTTTGCTTTCCATGGATCAAGCCCTGTTGTTTCAGTATCGACCGCAAAAATGGATTGCTCTTTCAGTTCAGCAAAAAACTTTTTCCATGTCGCGTCATCATTAACCACCGTGTACTCGTGTCCTTCTTTTTTTTGAACCGGCGCAGCGATATCAAACTTCATGGCTGATTGTACCGATCGTGGCGCACCCTTAACCATTACTTCCGGCAGTTTCGAGAGCAGTGATTTAAATCCGAGCTCCTGAAATAGCGCGACAACCTGATTGCGATCGTAATCATGTAACGTTGTTTTTTCAAAATCAAAGTCAATCGGTACATCGCACTTAATCGTAGCTAGTTTCTGTGACAAAAAAGCATCAGACTTGTAGGCGATCAACTTTTCACGCACACCAACTTTTAGTGCCTGAGCT
>JAYUIJ010000049.1:0-10128 GCA_043766165.1 Candidatus Kerfeldbacteria bacterium | reverse complement strand
TCCACGCACACAGTGCCCATCATCGACCTAGGAATTGGCATAGTTGGTGGCGCTGTATTTTTTGGGTTACAGTTTATTATTTCCCGTGGCCAGTGGGTCGGCAGCGGGGATATTTTTCTGGGCGGTGCGCTCGGCGCTTTGCTCGGTTGGAGAATGCTCGGTGTGGCCTTGCTCGTTGCATACTTCAGTGGTGCGATTGTCGCCGCGATACTCCTACTGACTCGTCGTCAATCAAAAAAAAGCGCACTGGCTTTCGGTCCATACTTGATGCTCGGTGGGTTTATTGCTTGGATGTACGGAGAGGAGCTCGTGACGTGGTATATGAGAACATTATCATGGTACTAAAACAACAACACCTGGGCTTCACGTTAATCGAATTACTGGTCTCAATTGCAATCGTTGGTATTTTATCAGCGGTTACGTTTTCAAATTTCTCAAAAGAAAAAGATCGGAACGCCGTTAAATCAGTTAGTCATCAGCTACAGACCGATTTTCAGTCGATGCAGTCGAATGCTCAGGCGGGAGTACTATCTGGCGGAGCCTTGAAAGCAGGTTATGGTGTGGTTCTAAATAAACCGAATATGCTCGCGCCATGTACAATAACAACCCCAGGATATTTTACTTTTGCTGACGGGTTAGATTTAACAGTCCCGCCCGTCACAACAACCTATGGTTTGTATGACGCGGCGCACGATTCAAAAATCCTCTGTCGAAATAACCCTGCAAACACAACCATTGTCTTGTTAGAGGACGTCTCCGTCCCATTGTCGACATTTAATCGCGTCGATGTAGTTTTCCAGTCGCCAAACGGCACGGCGAAAATAACCGGCAATTCGGCGACCACTATTTCGAATTTGAAAGTCACCGTTAAAAACACAAAAATAAATGTGTGCTATGCTACAACAATTACCGCTAACGTAGGAACCGTTTCCAATAAACAATATGTAACCGGCACAACTGCATGTCCATAGGCAAAATACATTCCGGACAATCCCTCCTCGAAGCGGTTATCGCGATCGGCGTGATTTTAGTAGCGACGGTCAGCGCGACAACCTTAATCGTCACGACGTTGACTGTTAGTCAATCGAGTGAAGATAAAATCGCGGCGGCTAATTTGGCACGCGAAGGGATTGAAGTTGTGCGGGCGATTCGGGATGGTAACTGGTTGAAAGGGAGTCAGAATATTTCTAATCCAACGACCGGCGCGACATTTGGATGGATGGATAACCCCTTTTATACATGTAGTAATCCTGCTACTTTTGGCTGTTATAATACGGTTACCGTGGATACCGCATATAAATTATTGGGATCCTCAGTAAATGGTGGGAATAAATATATTACCATTTTCAATGGTTCGCAGTGGGCGCTCTGGCCGACCGTGGTTAATAGTGCTAACGAATCAACTCTAATTTCCAAATCAGGGACTAACTATCTCACGCAAAAATGTTCCAGTGGTTGCAATGGCACAAAGTTTTCCCGACTGATTACTATCAATAGTGACACTACTTCAGACACACCAACAGGTTTTACTTCGCAGCTGCCTTTTTTACTGGTCACGTCAACCATCACCTGGGATAATCACGGTACGAAAACATATACCATTTCTGAACGCTTGTATGATTGGCGCTAAGCCCAGCACCACTTTGGCAAAAATGAGACTATATTTTCACCGACCATTTTTTTCTGTGCGCAAAACAGCTTCATCTTCCTTACAAATATCAAAAGCGGTGCTGGGTAAACATCGACCATCATTTACCCAGCCCCACTTCCAAAAGATTGGGAATAGAGTGGGACAGAGAATTGCCTCCGGAAGTGGGGCTGGGTTCACCCTGATTGAACTGCTCATCGTCGCGGCGATATTTTCATTGACCGCTTTACTTTCGGCGACAGTGTTCTCAAATGTCCAAAGTTCACAACGAACCGCTCAAAACCAACAGCGAGTCACGAGCGATGGACGATATATCATGGAAGCGATTGCTCGCAGTGTTCGCACCGGGACAATCAACTACTCAATCTATCCAAAAGGGGAAGTTCCGGCTAATAATGATTACTTAGCTGTGACTGACCAGCTTGGTGTAGTAACGTGTTATTGGCTTGATCCGACAGCTAAGCAAGCAAAAATTATTTCTCCCGCAACTATTAATACCACTAACTCGCCGCCAACCTGTGACTCAGTTTCAGGATCTTCGTGGACTTCATTTACTCCAAGCGACTTAGCGGTTACGGGGGTATCTGCCTTTTATCTTTCGCCCTCCTCTGATCCATTTCAACCGCTGCCACGTTCTGCGGTCGACTGCAAAAATCCTGTTCAAACATCTACCACTGGATTTGATGCCACAAAGGGTGCCTGTGTCTGTCCGGCGGCAGCTGTATCCGATTCGATCAACTGCTTTTCCGGACAATCCTGCATTGCTTCAACGACTACTTCTTACATCTGCGCTAACCCAAACGTCCAACCGCAGGTCACCATTTTTATGGAAACACAGTCTATCTCGACGAGTACCGAGCAATCCGACGTGTTCCTTCAATCAACCGTCGTGACCCGCATCTATCAACGCTAACTATGGCTATTCGCACCCGCCAACGAAAATCAGCCGTTCTCATCCTCGCTATTTTATTGATGGGCGCCATTGTCGGTTCAGCTATCTCATTGTCGACGGTGATCGCTGACACGAGCCATCAAACGCAAACGCTTAACGATTTTATTTCTGCTTCGATTGCCGCCGATAGCGGACTAGAGCGTGGGTTGGCCGTCGTCAAGGCGGGGCGGCAGTCAACTTCTCAACCACAAACACTCGCTATCACTACCGGAGGCATTACGCCTACTACCGCGATAACCTTGCCAACAGCCGGTGCCACAAATCCGGTTACTTTACAAATTGATGGTACAGTTCCGAATACTGATACCTTAACCTGGAAACAAATTTCGCCGGGCAATTCGGTCACGTTTGATATTGTTAATTATTTTTCTGGTGCAATTACTTCTTTGGTTACGAATCAAAATAAAATAAACATTGTTGGCACCGCAAAAACCGTCAGTGCTCTTCGCCTAGGGGTACTCGATGTTTCCTGGATTGGCCTTGATACTAATGGGCAGCCGTTTTATTCAGGACGTACATTTTTAGGTCCGACTCTGATGGATGGAGCAACAAGCACTAGTATTGATTTATGGGATCCAACGTTAGTGCGAGATTTGAGCGGCAACCTATTGTCAGCAGGAACACCTTTGACCCAGACTCTTGGCTTTCGGGTTCGATTATCAGTCGTTGATCATCAACCGAGCGGATCGTTGTCGCCAGCTCAAAATACCACATTGAATAGCATATTTAATATTTCGGTTACAGATCAAGCGACTACAAATCCAGCGGGGAATTTCCCAAGTCGTATTTATATTAAAAGTACCGGTAAATTAAATGCTTCCCAATCCCAAAAAACCGCTTCGGTCCTTTGGCAGCTCCCGGCGTCCGGCGTCTTCAACTACGTCCTCTTCACCGAAGGCGATATTATTCCGAAGTAGATCGTAGCGTTACGCGGGTCGGCGTGACCGTCACTTTTTTCCCGTGGACAGTTACATCGAGATAGTGAAAGAAGTTATTTTTTGGTCCGCCCAAAATCGCTTGGGCCGGGTCTCCGCCACCACCGGAAATAACGGCCGGGACACCGGCTACGTCGTAGGGGAGATAGGTATGGATATGAGCGGTGAAAATATAGTTTACCGTAGCATCAGAAATAATTTTTTTAAACGCATCAACTGATCGCCCCGAAACTTTTGTTTCATCATCTCCCAATATCGCGGCTAAGGGTAGATCAAAAGGTCGATGATAAGCAATGAGGTTGGTTGACGACGTATGAGCGGCGAGGTCTTTTTTTAGCCAATCTAATTCCTCGTCAGGAAAGCCAACTTTCCGATCGGCGTCATCAAGGACAATGATATGTGTTTGACCAGTATCAAAACTGTACCAACGTCCGTGACCAAAGGCCTGGATAAATGTTTCTCGCGTAGGGTCGGTCAGAATGTCATGGTTACCGACGGTATGATACACTGGGAATGGTAATTGGCTTTCTACGTCTTTGACCGCTTGCCATTCTTCCGGACGCCCTTCTTCAGACGTATCAGCCAAGTTAAGCAAGAAAGCATAGTCCTTATCCTTAATGTCACTGATGATCTGCCGATAAATCGGATTAACGCCATGGTTATCGCCGACTACGGCAAAATGAACTGCGGGCTCGGTATGAATCGCTTGTTGAAGCGATCGCCCAACCTTAACGACGTCGTGGCGCAACAGCCAGCCAACGAGTAATACGACCACCGCCAACAAACTGCCAATAGTTATCAGAATTGCTCGACGCATAGAAACTCTACCCTATCATGAAGCGTGACCTAACGAAAGCCCAAGCTAAAGATCGACTCGTTGTTTTACGAACGGCGATTGATCGTTTTCGTTATGAGTATCACGTTTTAGACAAAGCCACGATTTCTGAGGCGGCCTTAGATTCCCTCAAACATGAGCTGACAGCCATCGAAACACAGTTTCCAGAACTCATTACTTCTGATTCACCATCACAGCGGGTAGCGGGCGAACCGTTGCCAGGCTTTAAAAAAGTCACGCACACCAACCGAATGGTCTCACTGACTGACGTTTTTTCGGAACAAGAGCTACACGAGTGGGATGCGCGGTGGCGGAAATTACAACCGCAAGCAAAAACGAAATACTTGCTCGACTTGAAACTTGATGGATTGGCCATGAGCATCCGGTACAATCGGGGCGTCCTAGCTCAAGCCGCCACTCGTGGTAACGGGTTTATTGGCGAAGACGTGACGCATAATGTTCGTACAATTGAGGCTGTTCCGTTACGGCTGCGCACCGATGATCTGACCGCGACCCAACGACGCACAGTTGAACAGGGGAATATTGAGATTCGGGGCGAAGTCGTGATGCTCAAAAAAGATTTTGAAGCGTTAAATAAACGCCAAGGAAAACTCAACTTGCCATTGTTTGCCAATCCGCGCAATGTTTCCGCCGGGTCAATTCGCCAACTAGACCCAAAAATGACCGCTGAACGGAAACTGACATTTTATTCATGGGAACTGGTGTCTGACCTGGGTCAAACAACGTTGACTGAATCGTATGACATCTTGAAGTCGCTTGGTGTTCCGGTTAATCCACGAGCCGTGACCTGCATCACGATTGAGGATGTTATCTCCGCTTACAGCCGTGTTCAGAAAGATCGCGAGAAATTACCATTTTGGATTGACGGCGTGGTTGTTAAACTCGACGACCGAAAAGCGTACCAGCAACTCGGCATGGTCGGAAAAACACCGCGTGCGGCGGTAGCATGGAAATTCGCCGCTGAACAAGCAACGACGTTAGTCGCAGATATTGTGGTCCAAGTCGGACGCACCGGCGCGCTCACGCCAGTCGCGCATTTACAACCAGTTCAAGTTGCCGGCACAACAGTCGCCCGGGCAACATTACATAACGCCGATGAAATTAAACGACTCGACGTTCGTGTTGGCGACACCGTTATTTTAGAAAAAGCTGGGGACATTATTCCGGATGTGAAACAGGTTCTCATTGAGTTGCGTCCAAAAACGTCGAAGACATGGAAAATGCCAACCCATTGTCCAGTCTGCGCGACAACCGTCAAGCGTGTTGAAGGAGAGGTCATAACCTTTTGTCCAAATCAACACTGTCCGGCTCGACAACGCGAAGGTCTGTATCATTTTGTTTCCAAAAAAGCTTTTGACATTACTGGCTTTGGTCCCAGCACGATTGATGTACTAATTGAAGAAAATCTAGTACACGAGCCAGCGGATATTTTCAAACTCAAAGCCAACCAACTGAACGGGTTGCCATTATTTGCCGAACTGAAATCAGATAAGCTTGTAGCTGCGATTGATGTGGGTCGAAAAGTAAGAATCGATCGACTGATCTACGCCCTGGGCATTCGTCACGTCGGTGAACAAACGGCGATTGATGTAGCGCGGCATTTTGGGACGATGGAAAAGTTGATACGGGCGACCGATGAAACATTGCAACAAGTGCCGAACATTGGTACGGTCGTAGCTGAAAGCATGGCCGGTTGGTTAACGTCTTCACGAAATATAAAAATTCTTACCAATCTATTGAAAGAAGTTTCCGTTCAGCCGATGCCAAAAGAACAACGTTCCGGTCTGACTGGAAAAATTGTAGTCATCACCGGCAGTCTAGAAACAATGAGTCGCGACGAAGCCGAAGAAGCAGTGCGCCAAGCGGGCGGAAAAATTAGTTCATCGGTTAGTGCTAAAACATCCTACGTGGTAGTCGGTGCTGACCCTGGTTCTAAAGCGAATAAGGCGAAGCAATTAAACCTCGTAATCCTCAGCGAGACAGCCTTCAAAAAACTGTTAGCCTAGAAAAAGATCTCCTCAGCGAGAAGGTCAATGAAACAGTGGGCGCCATTCGACCCAGCACCACTTTTGATTACTGCGCTGTTTGGTGAAAACCCTATTACTGCACAAAAAGCCCTAAATATTCTGTCAACGCTAAGATCAAAAGTGGTGCTGGGTAAGCTCGGTGTCCGAGCGCCCACGAATAGTGTTAGGGATAGTTTGAGCTATGTGACGAAGCTTGTCAAACGCTTATTTCGTGGGAGTTTGAACACTAGGATATTTCTGCTAGACTGTACTCATGGATATTTCGACTGAGCAGATCAAACAATTAGCCCATTTAGCTCGTCTCGAATTAAGCGAAGCCGAAGTTGTTCAGTTGTCAGAACAACTACCCAGAATTGTTGAGTATGTCGGTAAGTTGCAAAGCGTCACCACGAATGACGTTCCGCCTGAAACTGAAGTGACGACCAATCTTCGATCTGACATCGCTACTCCCTCAACGGCGGGAAAGATGATTCTTGAACAAGCGCCAGAAAAAAACGGACAGCTCTGGAAAGTTGATGCGGTATTTTCCTAACTATGTCGTACCGCACTATTGCTGAGGTTCAGGCAGCGCTCACCAAGAAAGAAGTATCTGCCGTTGAACTTGTTCAGGGATCTTTAGAGAAGATTTCCGTGACCGACAAACACCTCGGTGCTTTTTTGCGAACGCGTGACAATGTTCTCGTTGAAGCGGCAGCCACGGATAAACGTATTGCCGCCGGTGAACAATTGCGACCACTTGAAGGTGTAACGTTAGCCGTGAAAGATAACATGGGATTGGTCGGGGAAATCGTCACCGCCGCTTCAAAAATTTTAGAAAATTACAAAGCGGTTGAAACTGCAACTGCCGTGGCGCGGCTACAATCTCAAGGCGCGCTAGTGGTCGGGAAAACAAACCTCGATGAATTTGCCATGGGCGCCTCGACCGAAAATTCTGCTTTTCAGAAAACAAAAAATCCATGGAACACTGCGCTCGTGCCGGGCGGATCATCTGGCGGTTCTGCGGTCGCTGTGGCCAGCGAACAAACACTGGTCTCAATTGGTTCAGACACCGGCGGCTCAGTTCGTCAGCCAGCGTCGTTTACCAATATCGTCGGTTTCAAACCAACCTACGGCCGTGTGTCCCGTTATGGATTATTGTCCTTAGCATCGTCACTCGATCAAATTAGTCCATTCGCGCATACGGTTGAAGACGCGGCACTTGTTTATCAAGCCATGGCCGGTCACGATGACAACGACGCAACAGTGAGCATGAAACCAGTGGGCGATTTGTTAGCCGCTATGCAACAACCAATCAAGAACATGCGCATAGGATTGCCAAAAGAATTTTTTGGCGAGGGGATTGATCCCGGCGTTGCCAAAGTAGTTGCCGAAGCAGCCGAAGTCTACAAAAAACTTGGCGCGACCTTGGTCGACGTTTCTATTCCTCATACTCGTGATGGTCTGTCGACCTACTATATTATTCTGCCGGCCGAAGCCAGTTCAAACTTAGCGCGATACGACGGCATTCGGTACGGACTGTCGAAACGCAATGGCGAAGGTTTAACGTCGATCTACAAACAATCCCGCGACGCTGGATTTGGGGCTGAAGTTAAGCGGCGAATTATGATTGGCACGTTTGCTTTATCAGCTGGATATTCTGATGCCTACTACGGCCAAGCAACTCGCATCCGCGCCATGTTACGTGAAGAATTTGACCAGGTCTTTGATCAGGTAGATGTTTTACTTGCTCCAACATCACCTACTGTGGCTTTCCCGCTCAATGCCCGCACGACAGACCCACTGCAGATGTATTTGGCGGACCTCCTGACTATCCCCGCAAACTTAGCAAACATTCCGGCCATGTCGTTACCCGGCGGATTTAGTGACGGCTTACCAGTTGGTATTCAGTTGATGGCCCGGGAATGGCGGGAAGACCAGATTTTCCGTGCCGCCGCCGCGTTCCAGCAGGCGACGGATTGGCATCTTAAAACCCCGCCGGAAATCCTGTAAGGTTTGTGAAGTACAAATTTTTGTGCTAATCTATCTGCATTATGGACACTAAAAAGACATCGGTCGTGATCATCGAAGACGAAAAAATGTTGGCTGATATGTACACCACGAAGTTCAGTATGGAAGGTTTTGAGGCGCAAAAAGCCAACGATGGCCAAGCCGGGTTCGATATGGTCAAGGCCGTTAAACCCGACATGGTCTTACTCGATATTATCATGCCAAAAATCGATGGTTTCGGTGTGTTGAAAATGTTAAAAGACGACGCTGAGCTCAAAAATATTCCGGTTATTCTATTAACCAATTTGGGGCAAGAAGAAGATATTAAAAAAGGTAAAGATCTCGGCGCCGCCGATTATTTTGTTAAAGCTAATCATACACCGGCGGAAGTCGTGCAAAAAGTTAAGCAAGTGTTGAATATTTCCTAATATGCCAAGTCTTGAACGAACAGTCGTGCTTTTAAAACCAGACGCCGTCCAACGCGGCTACATCGGTGAAGTCATTCACCGTTTTGAACGCAAAGGTTTGCAAATTGTCAGCATGAAAATGATGAAGTTAACGCACGATCTCCTTGATGTGCATTATGCTCACCATGTTGGTAAAGGTTTTTTTGATAGTCTGAAAGAATTCATGATGAGCACACCGGTAATTGCAATGATTTGGCAAGGACCAGAAGCGGTTGCTGTCGTACGAACGATGCTTGGACCAACCAAAGGTCACGAAGCGCCACCTGGAACGATCCGTGGAGATTTTTCGGTTGACACCGGATATAATTTAGTCCACGCTTCCGATAGCACAGAAACTGCAGCCGCCGAGATTGAGCGTTTCTTTAGCGCCAACGAAATTTTTTCCTACGACAAAACGTTGAATAGTCACGTGTTCGATACGTCGAGGTAGTGCGCATTCGTCCCCTCCATCGCTACGCGATGGAGGGGTAGGGGTGGAGTCACCGATGGTTACGCCGCATAGCCAATGGACTCAACGTTTCTAAAACATCACAAATACGACGCACTACCTTAGTCATATCAAGGTGTACTTCATCGTTTCTGAATCGTATAACACGAATGTTCTGACGCTCTATCCACTGCGTTCGTTGTGCGTCGTATGCTAATGCTTCCGGCGTAAAGTGAGAATTACCATCCACCTCGATCACAAGTCGAGCTTCAGGACACCAAAAATCTACAATATATTGACCCAGGCTTGCTTGTCGCCGGAATTTCCACCCGCCAACTTGTCGTTTACGTAAATACTGCCACAGCTCATACTCCGCTGGGGTAGGATTATTTCGTAACGTGCGACGGCGTTGTAAGTCTGATGAAGAAGAGTAAAAATTGTTTGGCATAGAATATATCTGCGCCAAGCCACACAAGTATCATATCGAAGTATTTTATTCTGTCAAGATACTCCACCCCTACCCCTCCACTGCCGCGGCAGTGGAGGGGACGAGAACCAATCCCCTCCATCGCGCTCAGCGCGATGGAGGGGCGTGAGTTCAGGAATTTAGTGCAACACCCCAAGCCTCGTTCGGGGTGAGATAGTTGAGTTTCTTCCGAGGTCGGTTGTTAATCTTCTCTTGAATATCGTAAATGTCGGCCTCACTGATCGTACCAAGATCAGTGGTTTTCGGTAAGTACCGGCGGATCAAGCCAATCGTATTCTCCACCCCACCTTTCTGCCAGGCAGAGTATGGATCACAGAAGAAGGTCTGCAGATCAAAGGTATCT
>JAYUIJ010000048.1:0-4305 GCA_043766165.1 Candidatus Kerfeldbacteria bacterium | reverse complement strand
CCGCGACCTTTAAAAAAGATAGCCGGACCGTTGTTGATAAAGAATACAGTTTCTTTACTGATAAACCAGCTACAGCAGACTTACGCGGGTATTTGTATCCGGACACGTATCGTTTTTTCAAAAACTCTTCCGCTTCTACGGTGTTGCAAAAGTTCTTTGACAACTTTGAAGCGCGGGTATCAACAACCTTACGCGACGCGGCCAAAGCTTCCGGCCATACACTGTTTGAAGAATTGATCATGGCATCTATCCTAGAGAAAGAATTAAAAACCGACACTGATCGCGCTAAAGGAGCTGACGTATTTTGGAAGCGGATTGAGATTGGGATGGCATTGCAATCAAACGCTACAATACTCTATGCGGCTGGATTATCGGAAGATAACTTATCGGTTGCTGATACAAAGTTTGATTCTCCATATAACACGTATTTGCATAAAGGGTTACCACCCGGCCCAATTAATAATCCAAGTATCAAATCTTTACGCGCCGCGATTTATCCAGAAAAGAATCCATATTACTACTTTCTCTCAGCGCCAGATACTGGTATTACCTATTTTGCCAAAACGCTGGATGAGCATAATGAGTACAAGGCGAAGTATTTGAAGTAATGCCATGAATGATGTGTTTGAAGAGCAAGCTAAAGACTTTATTACTAGAGCACAGGAACGGTTAGCAACAGGATTAGCTGGATTGGCTGCTGAAGGTGTGCGTGTTGATGAAGTGTTAACTAAAGAGCTAGCAGAACCTGGGAGTGATGAGCGCATGGGTGTTAATGTTATAGCCAGGCCAACCGGAAAAGCTCTAAAAGTAATTGAAGCCCTACAACAGAGTTTGCGAAGCAGTTTTCCTAATCAGTATTACTACCCGTTACCAGACCTCCATCTTACTGTTGTTGAGCTGTGCCACAGTAAAACTATTGACGAAGCGGAACGTATCGCCCAAGTTGCAGAAGCAACTATCAAAAAGACTGTCGAAAATCTGAGCAGCATTCATCTTCGCGCTTGGTCAATGGGTGCGGATCGTGGTGGATTAGCTTTAAATAGTATTCCGGTCGATACTACTTTGCGGCAAGCGCGGTCTACGATTGCTCAGAGCTTAACGGCAGGATGTGTGCCCGGTGAACCTCGGTACGCCGCTGATTCGGCCCATATTACGTTTATGAGATTTCTTCAACCAATGGAGAAAGAAGAACTTACGTTTTTGCATAAGATAATACAGACATGGACAGTTGAATCTCAAGCTGACTGGGAAATTAATGAAGTCGCCCTGACATTTGGTGCAAATTGGTATGGTATGCGCAGGCGAGTTACAGAACGTGGGCCGTGGCAGTTGAAGCAGTAAGCGTCAAAGGTTTGACTCTAGCGCATTCATATGATAGGGATGTATTGTCCTTTTACATGGTGAGTTAGGTCACGAGTGATTCACACGTAACCATACAAGGAGTGCCACATCTATGGACCAGTCTACGCTTACAAATCACGAACAATGTCCTCACTGCAGTCGGTTTGATAATCGCGGCGTGACCGTGAACGGCGTGATTATTCGTGATGGAAAGATCCTGCTTATACGCCGTGGCGTCGAACCATGGAAAGGTATGTGGGCCTTACCCGGCGGGTTTGTTGAATGGGACGAAACTACTGAAGATGCTGTGCGTCGTGAGTTGAAAGAAGAAATTGCTCTAGATGTACAGAAGGTGAAGTTGATCGGCGCTTTTAGTGATCCCGCGCGTCACCCGAAACAAGTCATTAACCTTTCTTACCTGATTGAAGCATATACCGGTGAGCCTCAACATGGTGATGATGCGGCGGAGGTGAAATGGTTTGCGTTAGATGAGTTGCCAGAAACAATGGCTTGCGATCATAAGTCAATAATAGAATTCGCACTCAGCTCTTGGTCAAAATAACAAACCTGCTTGCTCTTTTGATGGTCATACCTAACTACTCTGGGGGTGCGCGTTATGTTTACGATCATCGTAGTGCTCACTTGTGAAGCCGTGGCGGTTCTCACGACCGTACTTACTCTCCGCTCATGTAGAAAATGACCCTAGGTATGCTTTAAAAGCATGCCTTCTTTTTATAGTCTTGACGTCTTATCATGATTCCCGTATACTCCGTGAGCTTTCCACAGACCATCGGTATTCCCGCCAAAAGGGGATGTAAATTGCTAGGAAATACACTAGTAGGCCGACCGAGGAAGCAACGCCGAAGTGGCGCCTCTATCTGTGGTGGCCATCTATTTTTTATCACATTCTATGGCTATTTCCCGCCAATCCAAAGAGCAGACCCTCGTCGAGTTGAAGGATAAACTGCAACGCAGCAAAGGGTTGATTTTTACTCATTATCAAGGATTAACGGTTAAGGATGTGACAGAACTCCGCAAGACATTGCGAGCCGAAGACGTGGAGTTAGTAGTGTCGAAAAAGACGCTTTTACGCAAAGCTATGAGCGAAGCTGGGTTTGATGGCGCCGTCGTTGACCAGTTAGAAGGCAGTGTGGCTATGGCGTTCGGTTATAGTGACCAGGTTGCAGCCGCTAAACTTCTCCAAGCCTTTGCCAAAACACATCCGGCCGTAAAATTGATGGGCGGACTGGTTGAAGGTCAAGTACTTGATGCCAAACAAGCCGTAGCGTTAGCTAAGTTACCAAGTCGCGACGAACTACGGGCCAAGTTGGTCTGGGTGATTGGCAGCCCGATGTCGGGATTGGTCAACGTCACCGCCGGTACATTACGAAATTTTATCCAAGTTTTATCAGCTATTTCAGAACAAGCGCCAGCCCAAGCCAGCGCTTAAGTAACGAAAGGAATATTCTATGTCAGACGAAACAACGTCAGTCGAAGTACCAGAAAAGTTTAAGACCCTGGTCGAACAAATTGAAAAATTGTCCGTCTTGGACTTGGCCGAATTGGTCAAAGTTCTCGAAGGCAAGTTTGGTGTTAGCGCGGCTGCCCCAATGATGATGGCTGCTGCTCCAGCTGCTGGTGGCGATGCCGCCGCGGCCGAAGAGAAGACCTCGTTCAACGTTGAATTGACCAGCGCCGGCGGTAATAAGATTGCTGTTATCAAAGTGGTCCGTGAAGCGACGGGTAAAGGTTTGAAAGAAGCCAAAGACATGGCCGATGCCGCTCCGAAAGTCATTAAGGAAGGCGCGACCAAAGACGAAGCGGAAGCATTAAAGAAACAGCTCGAAGAAGCTGGCGCGACCGTCACCCTGAAGTAAATCTGTTTTTACACCAATCCCGTCACTCGCGAGTGACGGGATTTTGGTATTAATGAATCAAGGTAAAGGAGTAGATTGTACTACCGTTGACGACGTAAGCAGTTTTTGTTTTTTCGTTGACGGCCACGTCGTGTAAGTTTTTCCAACTATCGGATGTGTATTGGTCAACTAACTTGCCCGTCTTGCTGAAGACCACGATGCGATGATTACTTGGATCAACGAGGTAAAGATTTTTAGTATTGAGATCAGTCCACAGTCGCGTTGGATCGGTTAAAGCTGGAGTAGTTGCCGGTACGGTGAACGAACCTTTACGACCGTTTGCATATACTTCGATCACACCTTTTGGTTGAAGCACATAGACTGAGCCATCAACTGCCACACTTCGAGCTGAGCCAAGTGTAGCTTTTTCTTTTAACCATGATGCCCCTTTACCGAGACTATTTGTAGCTCTCGTAAAACGAACAATGTCGCTGTTCGACGTATCGAGTACATACAACCGATTTTGGTAGGTGGTTAGTGACTGCATACTGCCATTTGGCGTTGGCCAGGCGCTATCAATTGGTTTCCAAGTATTTTTTGTGATATCAAGTTCGACAAAACCTCGTCGGTCGGTAGCAAACGTTACGGCTTTCGTGCCGTTAACAGTGCCAGTCGTTGGCTTGCCTGTATCGAGCGGATTTGTAACCAATGTCGCCACCCCATTTTTTTGTAAGTCAACACTAATAACTGTGCTGTGATCTGGATCGGCGGCGATGAGTTTTGTACCAACGAGGTAGAGTTGACTTGGCTGGACTTGCGGTGAAACGGGCGCTAACTGACTGACTGCGGTTGGATTCGGGATAATTGTTTGGTGGGCCAGTTGCAAGATGACTTGATTGACCTTGGTTTGTAATACCTGGCGCGCTGCTTTATCTTTACTACTTCGGTTTGGTAAGGTGTTCAGCGCAGTTTGGGCGGCCGTAACTTCTTGCTGGGCGGTTTCTTCGCCTCCATAGAGTAAAGCGGCCGTGGCTTTTGATAAGTGATCGGTGACGCTACTGGAAGCTGTAGTCACTGTAGTAGCTGTTTGCTTGTGTGACTTAGGGGC
>JAYUIJ010000047.1:0-24972 GCA_043766165.1 Candidatus Kerfeldbacteria bacterium | reverse complement strand
ATCGCTGGGTAACAAAAGATGAGCTTGATGAATTGTGGGATGTGATAGATCCGGAATATCAAGCGATTCAACAAGGTTTTAGATTCATTGCTGAATGAGGTGTTGATTGTCAGCTGATAAACATGTTAAGTTTTTACGTTTTGTTCAATATCCATAAGCCACAATGAGCGTCAAGACTGTACACATTTCACTATTTGTGTTACACTACTTGCCCTATGAATAAACTACATGTTGTCACTGCAGTCGCGGCTTTTGCTGTGTTAGCAACTGGGGTGACAATGAGCATCGTCACGCAGTCTTCTGGTACCACAGCGCGTCCTCAAGCGGTGGCGGTGGCTAACGTGAATGCTACAGCAGAGACAACGAATACGAATGGTGTTGTCGCCGGGGCGACGGGGATTAATGCGGCGCGGTTACCGGAGCCAGCTAATGTAAATACTACTGTCGTCACGAACACGAGTGTATTAACGACGATCACGACGACTGCGCCGGTACAAAAAACAACTACTACTAAGAAGAACGTTGTTGTGCCGTCTAAACCTAAACCAAAGTCGACCAACAGTAATAAGAATACGAACACTTCAGCGCCAGGGGAGATTCGATTTTCAAGTTACAACACTGGTTATGGTTGGCCGGATAATACGCCACCGGGAGGAGAAGTTTCTAATCCAATTCTGCATAGCTCTGCTGGCGGAACAGGAACCTATGCCGATCCTATTACGTTAGCGGTTGGGCATAGCATTATTAGCGGTAAGGATATTCTTGATTACCCGGCCGGCACAAAGTTTTATATTCCAACCTACCGTCGATATTTTATCGTGGAAGATACGTGCGGTGATGGCAACACGCCGCAGAATGGACCGTGTCATAAAAGCGATGTCGCCAATACAGTTCAGTTGGATCTTTGGGTGGGCGGCCAAGGGTACAGTTCATCGTCAGTATTAAATTGTGAGGAAGCGATTACCGGAGTGCATGTAGTAATCAAAAATCCGGCCGCGAATTATGTGGTTGCCTCAGGGGCCCTGTACAATGGATCGTGTACCAAGTTGTACGGGGATACCCTTGTTAAAGGATAACAAGACACCCACAAAAGTTTTTGTAGGCTGTGGTTGATCAACAAACAAAACAAATACACATGACAAAAAAAGTTTGGTACAGTATCGGGGGTATTGGCATCATGGCGCTCATAGCTGTGGGTTTTGTGATGCGTTCCTTGTATCTTTCGCCATCACCTACCAACCAGATCCTTCCAGTCGTTGAGCAGTCAGTCAATATCAATCCGCAAATAGGTATTGTAGCTGGAGCGGAAACGTCGAATGAAGTAGCGAATGTGAATGTGAGTGATGAGAATGGTCCAGCGATTAGTGCTTCTCCATCACTACTCCATACTTCCGTAATGGCCACGATTTTCTGGGTCGGCGAAACACCGACGAGTAGTAACGCCTATATTCCGAACATGGCGAGTGCTTGGGATAGTCATTGGCAAGATCATTATGGCGGGGTTGATCGTGGGACTGATCGTTGTGGGTTTCAACCATGTGCATTTGGGTCTAAAGAAAATCCATTTTATATCGCGTTGCCATACAATGATCTGAATCCGCAAGGACATCGTAAACCCAGCGCCGCGAATATTCCTTGGTTCGAATCGGTCAAACAACAAACCTCAGTCTTGAAAAATCACTGGGTAGCTGTTACATTCGCTAAGACGACCTGCTATGGGCAGGTGGAAGATGTCGGGCCGTACGAACACGACGATTTTGATTACGTCTTCGGAACCGCCCATCAAAAAAACCAGTTCGGTCAAAAAGCGGGGATTGATATATCGCCCGCGGTGCGCGATTGTTTAGGCATGAAAGATAACGAACTAGTCGATTGGCAATTCGTTGATGACCAAGCGGTACCGCCCGGTCCATGGACAACGCTTACGACAACTTCGGATGCACAGTGGTTGCCGTAGCCGTGGCTTCGAGGACGTTTTCGCTTAACATCTGTAAGTGGTCGGCGTGGGCATCGCCGCGTTTTTTAACTTTGTTCCACTGCGGTTCGCTGCCTTCAATAGCCTTTGCCACGCTGCGATAGACAACGGTGCAGATGACGAAGCGGTAGAAGAGGCGTTGCAGGGGTAAGAGTACGATCAGCCAGCGTCGCTGTGATTCTTGCATGAAGGCTAAAGCGGCGTAGGTGAAATCAACGGCGGCGAAAATGAGATAGCCAATGATCATAGATTTTGCCAGCCCGGTGAACAGAGTAATGATCAGCAAGATATCCATCAGCGGCATCAGTAACGACAGCAGGATGGAGAAGATTAAGGTATTTGGTAACGCTACCCAGCCCAGCGCCGGCCGACGGAAGTTGAATAGGTAATGTTTATATTTCCAAAGACATTGCACCGTGCCGAAGATCCAGCGGAATCGCTGTTTGATAAAATCGTTGACGGTGAACGGCGTTTCGCTATACGCGTAGGCTTTTGGTTCGTAGATGACGCGATGGCCGGCGGCCAATAATGCCAAGGTCAGATCTTGATCCTCAACCAGTGTTTCTAAACTATAACCGCCGGCCGCTAAGACGACGGACTTACGCCAGGCACCAACTGGGCCAGGGACGACACCGATGGCGTTGACGACGTTATAGCCATGCTTATCCATGTTCTGAGAAATAATGTACTCCGCGGTTTGGAACATGTTTAGCAAGTTGCGGGAACGAGTGGCGCAGACTTTTCCAGCCACCGCGGCCACGTTCGGATCATGGAAATGACGAGCTAACATGCTGATCGTATTGCGGTCAAAAATTGTATCGCCGTCTAAGGTGACGACCACTTCATTGTGCGCCAACTTAAAACCATAATTTAAAGCGCTGGCTTTGCCACCATTCTTTAAGTTGTACAACCACAACTTCTTTGGGTACTGGCGTTCAATTTCTTTGACGATTTGTTCGGTTTTATCTTTCGACCCGTCGTTCATGACGAAGACTTCTAACTTTTCAATCCCGCTGTTCAAAACGCTGTTCACCGTGGCGCCAATGTTATCTTCTTCGTTGTAGGCCGGAATGATGACCGTAATCCCGTTGGTCCAGGTCGGCATGGTGGCGGTCCCATGGATAGCTGACACCCCGCGTAAGATCAGAGTCAGCAATAATCGAACGGCGACCAGGATCAAGACCGTTGACACTGTGACCAGCACAATTTGGGCAACGATTGGCGCAGCAATGATAAAAAAGTGCGTGACCCAGGAAAAAATATAGGCCGCGCCCAGGTGACTAGCTTTGATCGGTTGGTACATGGTGGCCTTCAAGCGTTGTTCAATCACCAGCCGAGTGTAAGTTCCAACCTGACCAGCTGTATCCCTAGTTATGCGCTGCTCTGTTTGCCAGGCGGTTAAAGCTTTTTCGGTGTTAGCACCAAACACTCCGCGATCATCATTGATCGGATACCCTTCCATCACGAGAAAGCGCTGCAACTTGTAGATTGAGGTATCGGTCGTCGTATCAACATCGCCGGCACGTAGATTCTTGGTCAGATGAAAATCTTTGGTGGCATCAAGCCCAAGGACTTGCGAGACAGTGGCGAAGGTATAACCACGGCTGCGGAGTTCACGGATAATGCCAGGCAAAGCGTCGACGGTGTGTTGTTCACTGCTGCCGTCGTGGAGCAAGACAATATGTCCGCCGTTGGATAATTTTGCCACCAGATCATCAACCACTTGGGTGGACGATCCGGCCGTCCAGTCTTTCGGGTCAACGTCCGCGCCGACGACAACGTAGCCATCTTTGGTCGCCCATGAGAGTTGGGGTCGTGAGCCGGTGGTGGTCGTCGGGTCGCCGCCAATATCTAAGAGGAACGGCGGGCGGTAGAGACGGATGGGAGTATGCGTGACGGCCTCAATGATCGTGTCGGTGATATTTAATTCAAGCCGCAATCGCCATGGAGAAGAGTGGACCGATGGGGCATGAGAGAAGGTGTGGTTGCCAATTTCGAAACCGTTATCGTTTGCTTCCTTGACCAAGTTTGGATAGCGCAGGGCGTGTGAACCCATGAAGAAGAATGTGGCTGGGACGTGCTCTTTTTTTAGGGCTTTAATGATGGCGTCAGTCTTGGTCGGGGAGGGACCATCGTCGAAAGTGAGGGCGATGACTTTTTGGGAGCCGATCAGGTTGTAGTAGTAGTTGATGTTAATCTGAGCCGGCTTATGGGGGACGGTCATCAAGCCATACGTAAAATCGGCTGCCAGAATAATTATGGAACCTAAAATAATGGCTAATATTGCACGAAATCCCCACTTCCGAAAACGCCGTTGGCTATAGAAAATCATACCTTCTAGTTCAATCAAGCCCTGAAGTTCAGAGCCAGATATCTTGACGACTTTTGGAGAATTTGTCAAGCATGTCGGGCACAGCTTATTTTCAGGTTTCTCCTGACATGGACTTTGAAAATGACCCTCTGCTTAGACCATATTCTCGATTGACAAAAGTGGGCTCGGACAGTATTCTGTCTGGGCTTCTATATATTCTTCCGGGGTAGCTCCCGCCTACGCTGTTGCTTCGGTGGGCAGGCCAGCGGCCCGGTACCAAAAACGAGTCGTCTATTCTAACATTTTCTTTCACAATATCCCCTTTGTAAAAAGGGACGAAAAGCTCCGGGGTAGCTCAGCGGTAGAGCGGTCGCCTGTTAAGCGATTGGTCACAGGTTCGAATCCTGTCCCCGGAGCTTTTCGCAAGATAATTTCTACCTCGTTTTAGTGCGGGGTAAATGTCGCGGTCGCCTGCCTGCCCGCAGACGCAAAGCGTTATGCGGGGTTAAGCGATTAGTCGTCCGCCGCGGGTGGACCCCGGAGCAGCGTATACGATTATTTTTCCGAGGGTAGTCCCGATGTTTCAATAAAGCGAGCATGGGGATCTAACTACAGTGTTCAATCGACGATTTACGGCAGTTACAAAAAAACCAGATACCCGATCAGTGAGTATCCAGTTTTTATTTGCTACTTGGATTTGGTCGAGAAGAAAACCACCAATATATTCCGCCTTCCACCACGAGTAAAGCGCCAATCACGGAATATACAACTGAGTGATTAGCTAGGCCGCCAAAAGCCAGAACCAGCAGTGCTCGTAGAAAAAGCCAACGGGTTACATCTGAACGACCTTTACTCATTGCTCTGAAAATATAGAATTGTCCGGCACCAAGAATGATGCCAAATACCACCAGAGGCCCATCAACGAACAGGTTAAAGCCCCCGATACGCTTAGTGGCCTCGTTGAGGCTGATGTATGCCCCTACCAGAAAAACAAGATACCCAATAAGCACTAGCCACTCAAATAGACGAAACATTGATTGGGTATCATTGCGAGAAAGTTTTGGCATAAGGATGGCTTGTAGCATAACAGTACAAACCATTAGCTACAAACGAGTTACGACCGTAGCGCGTGTTTATGCTATACTGCGTGTATCTTACTCTTTTAGTTGATCAGAACATATGCCTGATATTGTCTCCAGAATACGTTGGTGGCAGTTCGTCATTAGTATTATTGTGGCTGGTTTTTTGGGGGGCGTGATTGGTATGCGCTTTAATAATCCCACTGTCACGGGTTTCATCAGTTCGTTCGCTGGAATTATTATTTCGATTATCTATATCCGGTTGGCTCAACGAAAAGGATAACCGTAAAGATAGTATACTTCAAAAAACCAGATGCCTGCTCAATAAGCATCTGGTCTTTTTTTATACCTATGCTAGTTGGTTAGCTTGGTATGTCTGGACTATGGGGTCCGTCGCCCATTTCGAAACCAACCATCGGGCTGTCTTTGGCGTTGTCATATGCCGCGTCAGCTTCGGCTTGGGTCATGTATTTGACCTTGACCATGTCGTCGAGTTGCGTTTTCAGCGTGGCCATACGTTCGGCCTGCTCTTTCGCGTACGTGACGCCGTGCTCGGCTGCGATTTGGTAGATCGGTTTGCCGGAGTCGATTGCTCTCTTTAACTCGGTTTCAGTCATCCCGAACTTCGTGGCCATATCGCCTAGATGTTCGCCGCGCATTTTGAAGTGCGGTGCAGGCATGGTCGAAGTGGTAGCTGTCGTCGAGGTATCAGCAGCGTTAGCGGCAATAGTTTTCATCATCGATCCGCCTAAACCGCCAATCAGTAATGCTAAGGCGGTGAATCCGCCGAGCACTGCTTTATTCTTGATCTGTATAGATATCACCTCCTCTCGTATGTGGGTCATGTCTTTGCATGTGAGAACAATAAAACATCCAACTGAAAAAGGGCTGAGGGGTTAAATAGCTCGTCAAACAACCGTAGCGGTAGGTCTGAGACCCACCGCTACGGTTGTTGGCGGGTGGTGTTGGGTTGACATTCTTTTCTAGTGGTGTAGTGTAGAAGTACAAATGTCGGTGGCTAGCATTCCGTGTCGAGGAATGCGGCGGTTTTGTATTGATTCATTTTTTACTATGCAACTTTTAGATTCAAAATGGTTCCGTTCGTTGTTAGGTTCTTCCCCAATGGATGCGTTTAGTCTAGTCGCACAAACATCAGGTTTACCGGACAATTTGGCTGACAGCGCTGAAGACCTGTTTCGATGGGCCAAGCGGATCGAGATTCAACCGCTTGGCCCTAAGGCTGAAGACGGATGGATAATGATCTTAGACCAGAAGTTCAGTCTCTGGTTCTATCGGCAAGACGGTCGGTTAACCTACGATGGTTTTGAGTTTGGGGATTATGCGCGAGAGGATGAACGGATTTGACCCAGCACCACAATGGATGTAGCGCATTTTTTTTACTGACCATGAGAAAGTGAAAATTCACCCTTACTTCGTATGCACCTGATTCCATTGTGGTGCTGGGTTGACAGTAGTACATATATGTTATAACCTGTTTATGAAAGCCTATCTCTTTCTCAAATCAAATGGGCGAAGTCCAGCCATGGAATATATAGTTTCCATAGATAACGATCTTCAACGACGTTATCTGGAAACAATCATGGCACGCTTGATTTCTAGCCAGGCTCGATTACCATATCCCTTTGCTGAATACATCGAGGATAAAATATGGGCGCTACGTTCTTATAAAGGCAATCATCGAATGTATTATTGTCTTGATGAAGGTCGAATTATCTTGCTTGATGGGTATCAGAAGAAGTCCATGAAGATCGATCGGCGCGTCTTACGCCGAGTTGGGTCGTACTATATTGAATTTTATAACACGAAGAACATAATAGAATACCTTCCTGCTACATAATCTTATACCTATGTATATTTCACCTCAGCGCGCCAAACGAGGCATCAACCCATTCGCCAAGTACCATCGTAATAAGGAATATCATGCTCGATATTTAGAAGAACTAGCTCTCCTTGATATCGCTATTGCCATAGCTGAAGTTCGTCAAAAACATCGTTTAACCCAGGCAGCTTTAGCCCGTAAAGCCGGGATGAAACAAAGTCAGATTGCCCGACTTGAACGTGGACAGAATAATGTGACCGTGGCTACCTTGGCAAAAGTTGCGTCGGTCTTAGGGAAGAAATTGCAGATTCAGTAAGGGCAGCTTGTTAGCGCGTTAATAATACAGGATGCAGAAACTATCTTGACATGTATGTCAGCTTCCCGTAGTGTAACGGAGCTCATTTTGGGATCCACCAACTTCGCCTCCCACTCCCGGGGCATGGCAGCCCAAATCTGCCTTATTGGTTACTCACCGTTGAGACGACCGAGAGCTGCAACCACTCTCTTTGACTTTCGAACAGGATAGTCACGTCGAAGACAGCGCCTCCCGAAGTATTGTGCGCTGGACACGGTTAGGAAAATGCGTGGAAAACCGCCCACGAGCCAAGAGCATGGTGGATTCTAGGCCATTCGTTCTGTTCAACGGATGGCTTTTTTATTTTGCCCCGTTCGCTTTCAGCCATGCCACCGGATCTTGCCAGGCGCCGAGCTGGCTTTTTGTACTGACGTACCCTTTAACATTTGTTGAGGCGCCGTTGAGGATGCCCAGATGAAAATTTTGTCGTTCGCCGTCGGTTTCGGTTGAGTATTCTTTTCCTAACACCGCAATTTGTTGTCCCATCGGCACGGTTGCACCAAGTTTGTACTTGAAAGAAGACTGACGGAGATGACCGTATAGAATAGTGACGACCTTTCCATCGACGGTACTTTCAATCATCATAACGCCACCGTAGCCGCCGACGTATTTTGCTAACGTCACTTTCCCGGATGCAATGGCGAAGATGGGTATATCGGTGCTTTTTTCGGCAGTAGTTGTCTCAGCGTCAACTCCGGAATGGTAGCCTTGGAATCGTTCGGGTTGGACGGGAGATGTTTTTGGCGTGATGTAGATAGCGAATGGTTTTTTGGTGACTCGATTATAGAAGTCGGCGATCGGTAGGACGACGGTTGGAGTCGGAGCGGGTGGCGTAACGACAGTGTTTGTATTTACTGGTGTCGTGGTATTGGTTCCTACCGGAATATTTGTTGGGGTAACAGGAGCGGTGTTTGTCGTCGCCACAGTATTCACATTTTGAACGGCAGTGTTCGTGTTTGTTGTTAGTGGCGCGGCATTGTTTACTGATGATAACGGTGTGCCGCGAATAATGGTCGCGACAATACCAATGATAATTAAGCCAAACACGATATAGGCTGTGGATTTGATAGACATAGGCACACTATAACAGTTGTCGAGTTTGACGTATACTTAGATTCCATTGGTCGTTTATCTTCAGGATACGTTCAGTAATCGACGACACAATTATCATCATGAAAAAAGTATTGCTCTCCAGTCTAGTTGTTGTCTCGTTTGTCGGATACATTATCCGACAACATTTTCATTTTGATGATGATGAAGGAAAGGTAGTTGCTCCGGTAAATTTGAACTTCAATTCAAGCCCATCAACTTCGACGAACACGAATACAAGCCTCGACAACTCAAACGTTGCGTCTAGTTCACCGCCCCCGAGGAATACGAATACGGTCACGACACCACTACCAAAGCTGGCTGCGCCGGTCAATACGGCTGTCCCGGTCCAAACTGGTAAATATAAAAACGGATCATATATTGGCTCGGTGGCAGACGCGTTCTATGGCAACATTCAAGTCAAAGCAGTTATCAGCGGTGGCAAGCTCACTAATGTTATTTTTTTACAGTATCCGAATGACCGCGGAAACTCGATTGAAATCAATAGCCAGGCTATGCCGTACCTGAAACAAGAAGCGATTCAAGCCCAAAGCGCGAACGTGAATGGTGTTTCGGGTGCAACGGCAAGTAGCGGAGCATTTATTCAATCGCTTGGTGACGCCTTAGCTCAAGCCGCAGTTTAATCTTCATGAAACAAACACGGTCACTGATGGGCATGCCGATTACGGTCGAGCTTGTAGATCGTCAAGCTACTACGGAACATATTGATCAGGTGTATGACTACTTTCAATACGTTGATGAAACGTTTAGCACCTATAAACCAACGAGTATTATTTCGCGATTGAACCGAAAAGAAATTGAACTGGCTGATACGAACGGGGATGTGCAAACAATTTTTCGTTTAGCGGAAGAAACGAAACGGCAAACGAATGGCTATTTTGATATTGAGCATAACGGGAACATTGATCCGTCCGGGATTGTTAAAGGCTGGGCCATTGATGAAGCGGCGAAACTGCTCGGTGGATTTGGGCTAATAAATTATTTTGTTGAAGCGGGTGGTGATATTGCGGCGGTGGGAAAGAATGATCATGGTCAACTATGGCGTTTTGGGATCCGTAATCCTTTTCAACACGCGGAAATAGTAAAAGTAATTCAGTTATCGAATGCCGGCATGGCAACCTCCGGAACGTATGTACGTGGTGAACATATTTATAATCCCAAAACAAATAAACCGGCTAATGAAATCATAAGTTTGACGGTGATTGGGCCTAACGTGTATGAAGCCGATCGATTCGCGACCGGCGCGTTTGCCATGGGACAAGCGGGGATACAGTTCATTGAGGCGCTGCCAGGATTTGAGGGCTACATGATAGATCATCGGGGAACTGCTACAATGACTTCAGGCTTTACTCGTTATGTTGTGAGCCAATGATGACGTATATCGACAAACTACTCAATCGCATTACCATGTACCGCTTATTGTTGTACGTGTTGTTAGGATATTTATTTGTCGGGATGGTTTTAGCGTTTATGGGCAAGTTAGGTTTTAGTGGTTGGTCGGTTATCTACTCGGCAGTAATCTTGATCTATGGATCATGGTTAGTGAATCGTATCTTCGCTTGGGCCTACAATGCGCCGGCGCACAGTATGTCCGCGTACATTACTGGTTTGATCCTAGCCCTGATTATTACCCCGATTCGAACCAGCGCCGATCTTCCGTTCTACGTCTGGGCGCCGGTTCTGGCTATCACATCCAAATATATTCTAAGTTTGCACAAGCAGCACATCTTTAATCCGGCTGCCTTTGCAGTTGCACTTACGTCAATGACGATTAGCCACTCGGCCAGCTGGTGGGTGGGGAATGTATGGATGTTGCCCTTTGTGGCGATTGGCGGATATCTAATCGTTCGGAAAATTCGTCGTTGGGATGTTGTGCTGCCTTTTCTGTTTGGCGCGGCCGCGATGGTGACTGTGCTGACCATTGTTCGACACGGATCGTTAATGACCACCTGGCGTCTATTTATTTTACATGCACCAATATTCTTCTTTGCAACGATCATGCTGATTGAGCCGTCGACCATGCCGCCGACGAAAAAGTTACGGGTGTCCTATGGATTATTGATCGGTTTATTATTCGCGCCGCAAATACACATCGGTACGCTGTATTCAACGCCGGAACTGACGCTCCTGGCTGGTAACTTCGTGTTCTTTATACTGGCAAGACGCGTTCGATATACGTTACGTCTGGTCAAGAAGGTCCAGCTCAGTCCGACTATTTATGATTTCGTGTTTGCCAGTGATGCGCCAGTACGTTTTCGCCCCGGTCAGTATTTAGAATGGATGATGCCGCATCGCAAAAGTGATCAGCGTGGTCTCCGGCGTTACTTCACGATTGCTTCCTCACCAACGGAAAAGGAAGTTCATTTGGGCGTAAAGTTTTACCAGTCGCCGAGTAGCTACAAATCATCTTTGCTACAACTCCGGCCCGGACAATCCATTGTGGCCGGTCAGCTTGACGGTGATTTTACTCTGCCAGCTGACATCAACAAGCCCCTCGTCTTTATCGCCGGAGGCATTGGCGTCACGCCATTTCGCAGCATGATCAAATTTTTACTTGATCGACAACAATCACGAACCATTACCATGTTTTACGCGGTGCAATCGACAGCCGATATTGTCTACAGTGATATTTTTGAACAAGCCGGTGCCGAACTGGGATTACGGACGGTTTATGTGCTGGGTGATACAAAAAAAGTGCCGCCTGATTGGCACGGTGAAACCGGTTACATTACCGCCGACATGATTCAGCGCCAAGTTCCGGATTATCCTGCCCGAACATTTTATATTTCTGGTCCGCAAATGATGGTGGAATCATACAAAAAGGTTTTACATTCATTAGGGTTGCCGAACGCGCAAATCAAGACGGATTATTTTCCGGGGTTCGCTTGACGTGTAAACGTGTAGAAAGTAGAAAGTAAGGAGCGGGTTGTAGGTTGAAGGATTACGGTTGTAGGATTGTTGATCTATTCAACACAGCGTACGCGCCCTCGCGTGCGCTGTGATGTTGTAGTATCCCAACGTTGTTTCTTGCAGAGGTGTCTGGTTTTTGTTACCCTGCAGGCAGTACTGAACAACTCATTTTTACGCATATGTTAGATTGGAGCATTTCCTGGGTACCATTTTTAGGAGTCGCAGTGATTAACTTCTTCGGCAGTTGGCTCTATTACTCGCCGATGTCGCCGTTTTTTAAAGTCTGGATGAAGGGACAGGGCAAGGATGCGAGTAACCGGACAATGACCGAAGATCAGAAGAAAGCGATGCCGATGATGATGGGTGGGGCAGCGCTGGCGACGCTATTGTTTGCTTACGGCTTGATGGTAGTTGTTCATAGTCTGAAACTCGACACCTTCATGCAAGGCATGACCGCCGGATTTGTCGCTTGGTTTGCCTTCGCCGTGACACACAGCCTGAACACGCAATTCGAGGGTCGCAAGCCGGTCATCTTGTTCGTCAATGACCTGTGGTATCTGGTGACGTACGTATTGTTGGGCGGATTGTTGGCGGTTTGGAAATAACATTCTCTACGAAAAGAGCCCTGCTAGGTGTCGGGGTTCTTTTCTTTTAGCGGTCCTGCCTGCCCTGCCTACCGGCAGGTAGACGGCAGGCAGGTTGGAAGTAAATAGTTTTTAGCAAAAAAGCGGGGCAAGGTATTTGTCCTGCTTTTTGGTTTTTTCGACTACGAAGTGCCGCGGGTTTTCTTGCCGTCAAAAACACCCAACACTTCGTCGGCTAAATCCAATAAGTACCTCATTTCACCTTTCATTTCATTCTGTCGCGCCAGGTGATGCTCAGCCTCTGCTTGCTGACGCGCAAGCATTTCCTGTTGCTCAGGATCTGTTGTATTTAACTGTTGTTGCTGGATGGCTTCGGTAGATTCTGTGAGTGCATTATGCGCATGATTACCCAGAAGTTCAAGTACCCGTAAAGCTTTATGTATTCCACCTTCTGGCGCAGCTTGTTTATTCACTCGTGCCGCGACGAGGCCCCCTTCAATTAAAAATTGTCCCAAACTCAAGAATGCTGTAGCTCGGCTTGCGTGTTCGACTGATTTGCTCTCGGCAGCGTCTAAGGCTTTTAATTGTTCCCAGCTTTGTCGTAACCCTTCGTGAGGATCCATATGCTAAGTGTCTGGAGTTAGTTCTTTTTGTAACATGGTTGTCATTGCATCGAAATTGGGAGCGGATAAATCTGCTTGAGAAAATCCAGTGCGGATAATTTTAGTAAATTCTGGGATGAGCTTTGGTGATTGAGATATTGTATTGAACAAGTTGTTCGTTGTTGTTTCACGCACTTGTTGTGCAACAGATAACCACAAAGCAATATCTACTTCTGACACAGCGTTTGTATGAAGCAATGTAGATAACTGGCTAAGCAAATCATTCGATGTTTTTTCCATGAACTCATGGTACTGGCTATTTTGAAGTTCGTCAATTATGGCTTGACATGGCAGCCTATTTGTGATAGGGTAGCACGTTGAGATTTCCGATCCTGTCGCTAAGAACTAGACCTTCACAAAGGAATACAATATGTCACGGCTTCATATTTCTGTGAAGCACAGGTTGTCACAGACCGAAGCGAAGCAGCGGGTGACAGAGCGGATGTATCATCTGCAGACGAAGCATGCAGCGGATATCAGCGAGGTTCGTATCAACTGGCAAGGAAATATTTGTCACGTTGAACTGACACTGATGGGGCTTCACCTGAAACCCCAGATCCACGTTCGCGAACACGACGTTATGGTCAGTGGCAATGTACCCTTTCCGACCAGCCTTGCGCAGGGGAAGATCGAACAGCTTCTTCGACAGAACCTGGAGGAGTCGCTGGCATCAACGCCGCCTGCTGTCGTGTCAAACACGACGCATACGAGCGAGCGACCGAAAGAGGGCTCCACCACCTCGAAGGTGACTCCACCAACACCATCTGTTTCGAAACAAGCCGACCGGCCTCGTCATCTGCTTCCTGGTACCGCGACGATCGCTGTCCCAGCGGCGGTTACCGAACAGACGCCGATTGTTTTTACCATTGTAACCCCAATTGGTGTGATCGGTTACCTCGATCTGGAAATGTCGATTCAAATCTGTGCGGGTGGTAGAAACGTACAAGCCACGCGCACCTCGACCAGCACCCACGAAACCACGATTTATCGCATCGGACCATTGACCAATCCGAAAGCCTGGTTTGCTAAGGGCGACGAAGTGCTTCTTCGTCGCCTGGGCAGTATTCAGGCTACGGTTTTGGCACTGTGTGTCCGATTGTAGTGCGCCCCATCTTTTCCTTTTTCAGGAATCGGTGGGGCGTTTTTCATTTCTATCTGGCTAACACGCCGGTGGAGATGGCTGTTTATGTTTATGCAACGTGTTTATTGTTAAAGAATTGATCAATCTTTGCATGATCAATCCAAACCCAAGGATGCCGACCGTAGTATTCTGGTAAGTCCATTTTACGATAGTTGTATTGGATGTAGTTGATTTTATTGTTGAAGTCTTCTTGATCGGAAACGAGGCGGAAGTTGGAGCGGTGTTGCCAGAATTTTCCCTTTGGCATTGTACGAGAAAACGATCCTTTAATAGATTGCATCAAGTTGGAAAGGTTGTACTGCTTATCACGTCCACATCGCCGGCTGGAGAGCCGACGCTGTGGGAAAAGATAATTAGCATCCGTAATAATAATTTCATTCTCACAGCGTACCCTCTCCAGGGTGCGCGGTGACGTTACAGCATTCCCCACCACTGTTTCACCCCTCGGCCTCACCATCACATGAACATGATTCGGCAACACACAATACCCAAACAACGCAAATCCCTTCATCTCACATGATGTTTGTATTGCCTGCCCCAACACCTTCGCTCGTTCGGGCGTGACAAAAAACCACCGTCGATTTTGGACGCTGAAGGTTACAAAATACACAAAATCTCCTGTAATGGCTCGTTGGGACATATGATTGAAATATGCCATGGCCACTAACGGCGGTATCTTGCTACAAGGTTGAGACGATGTCAAGAAACAGCTGGATTTGCCTTTTGATTTGGCGGGGTGTAGGCCCTTATTTATAATTATCATTTGAATAAAAGAGCCAATTAAGTTACTCTTTCTAACTATGAATGAATCAGGTGAACGTCAACCGCCTATTGAGGAGGAAATAATTCCTGAGACCACATCCGTTGAGCAGTATCCATCGGAAGTCGAGGCATGGATGCAGGCTGTCATGAATGGCGAATCCATTCCTGAAATACCATCTGAGCTAAAAGAACGCGTAATGGGAAAGATGGCTGATGTTTTGGAAAAAGGTACGGCGTTCAGAGGGTTAGGGGGTTCGGATTACAAATTTTTTGCAGATCAAAAACGCCGGGATGAGTTTATGAGGAGCGTGATTAGAGATGGTCTATTGGGCACAAATGCTGAACTTTATTTTGATGGGTCAGATGATCCTATTGCGCATAAGTGGGCACGTGCAGTAAAAAAGGGAAACGCGAGGGTGTATGCAAATATTATTGGCCGTACAATAAATAATATCGCCGATGCACCATTTGTTTCTCATATGAATGTTATATTCTCCATCGATAACTTTCAGGAAACTATTCCTCAACAAAGACGTGATCTGATTGGGAAATCGAAAACTTTTCGACATGATTCTGCAGGTGCAGGATATAACGTTCAATTGATGGTAGAACGACTCGGACTTGAACCGAATACTTCCATCAAAGACCTCGTTACATTATTAAAAGAAAATCAGGCGTTTGTAAAAGAAAAATTTGAAGTCGAAGAAAACAATGAAACACTGATTCCAGCATTATTGAGATATATTGATCGTATTCCCCAAGATGGTTTAGTTAACCCAACTGAAGGGGTGATGATCACGCATCGTATAGCTCCGCGCTATTACAAGGGGTTTGTTCTTGCACCTGAGCAACCAATAAGCCGTGAAGAGCGACAATCCTTTGATAAAGAAATTGCTATATTTATTCGTCAGATGGTAATAGCAGTGCACGATCTTCCCGAGCGAATACTTCCGGTCTATGATGTGGATGGAAACATGTTGTGGCCTGAACAAATAACTCACGAAGAAATACAGGAGCGGTTACGAGAGCAAAAAATATCTCAATCAGAATAATCTTTTAGTAAAACCACCCTCTTTCGAGGGCGGTTTTAGTTTCAGCTTTCTTATGCCTTTACTCCGGCGAAAGAAGGTTTCATTGGCTGGGGCACATCCTCAATCATCGGCGCCACAAACTGTGAATTATAGAGCGAGGCATAAAACCCATCTTTCTTCAGCAGTTCATCATGCTTCCCTTGCTCCACAATATTTCCATCTTTCATGACCAGAATCAGGTCAGCATTCTTGATGGTCGATAAGCGGTGGGCGATGACAAAGCTGGTTTTGTTGTTCATCAAACGATCCATGGCTTGCTGAATCAAGACTTCGGTTCGGGTGTCGACTGAGCTGGTTGCTTCGTCGAGAATCAACATCGGCGTTTTAATCAACATGGCGCGGGCAATCGTCAGCAATTGCTTTTCACCTTGCGAAATGTTGTTCGCTTCTTCGTCGATAACCATATCGTATCCGCCGGGGAGGGAGTGGACGAAGTGATCAACGTGCGCGGCTTTGGCGGCGGCGATGATATCCTCTTCCGTGGCTTCCGGATGACCGTAGGCAATGTTGTCGCGAATTGTGCCGTTGAAGAGCCAGGTGTCTTGTAAGACCATGCCGAACAATTTGCGGACATCTGCGCGGTGCATTGATTTTGTATCCACGCCGTCAATTGTGATTGAGCCACTGCTGACATCGTAGAACCGCATCAGCAAGTTGACCATTGTTGTTTTCCCGGCGCCAGTTGGACCGACGATGGCGACGCGCTGTCCGGGTTTTACCTGAGCGGTGAAATCGTGAATGATTTCTTTGTCCGGGTTGTAGCCGAAGTTGACGTGATTGAACGCAACGTTGCCCTGAACATTCTGCAACGCTTTAGCACTGGCGGCATCCGGTGTTTCTTCAGGTTCAGCCAAGAATTCGAAGACGCGTTCGGAAGCGGCGGCGGTGGACTGGAGAATATTGGCCACCTGCGCTGATTGGACAACCGGTTGGTTAAATTGCTGGACGTAGGAGATGAAAGCTTGGATGTCGCCGATGTTGATCCGACCATTGATCGCTAGCCAGCCGCCGACAATCGCCACGCCGACGTAGCCGAGGTTACCGACAAAGGTCATCAAAGGGAACATCAAGCCAGAGAGGAACTGCGATTTCCAAGCGGTGCCAAAGAGTTCGGTGTTGTGTTTTCGGAATATCTCTAAGCTGCGTGGCATGCCGTTGAAAACTTTCATGACAGTGTGTCCGCCGAACATTTCTTCAATGTGGCCGTTGAGATGACCGAGGGTGGCTTGCTGTTGTTTGTAATAGGCTTGGGATTTCTTAACGATCAAGGTCAGGAGTCCGAAGCTGATCGGTAAGGTGATGATTGCGACGAGCGTCATCTGCCAGCTAATCGTCAACATCATGATCAGAATACCGATGATCATGGCAGCTGAACTGATGATCTGCGACATTGATTGATTGAGCGTGTTGCCGACCGTATCGATATCGTTCGTGATTCGACTGAGAACTTCGCCGTACGTTGTGCCATCAAAATACTTAAGCGGCATCCGACCAATTTTTTTCGACAAATCGCGGCGAAACTGATACGTGACTTTCTGCGAGACATTGGTCATGATTAGTCCCTGCAGGAAGTTGAAGATGGTACTGATGATGTATAACGTAATCAGCAGGGCCGCAGTTTTAGCTAGGAACGCATAGTCGAAAGTCGGTTTGACTGACAGGTCGAGTTTCGCAATCGTCGATTTGAGCTTTGATGGAATATGGCTAGAGACTGAAGCGGGGAGTGACACTAGATACTGTGCACCAGTAGTGCCAGCCGGAATAATAGTTCCAGCTGGAAGTTGATTGTGGACTTGGTTGTAGGCAGTGCGCTTGATGAAGGCTTCGACGATCCGGTTTGTCATGTGGCCCAGAATTTTTGGGCTGGCAATCATGAACGAAGTACTGATCACCGTGCAGGCAATCACCAAAGACATCTGCCAGCGGTACGGTCGCAAGTACTTCAGCAACTGTCGCATTGTGCCTTTAAAATTCTTGGCCTTTTGTCCGCCCTGCATCATGGCCATTGGGTTACGACCCATTGGGCCGATCGCCGGACGAACTGCGCTTGTCTCTTTGTCAGTGGTCATTGGTGGTTTATTACTCATGCCGTTGCCCCTCCCAACGCCATTGATGTGGCGACGTTACCCAATTCAACCTCTGATAATTGTGATGACGCGATTTCGCGGTAGACCTGACAGGATTTCATTAGCTGGGCGTGCGTCCCTTGACCAACAACGCGACCCTCATCGAGAACGACAATTTTATCGGCGTTCATAATCGTGCTGATACGCTGGGCGACAATCAACACTGTTTTACTGCTGGTCGCGGCTTTGAGCGCGGCGCGGAGGTTCGCGTCGGTCGTAAAGTCGAGGGCGGAAAAGCTGTCATCGAAGATGTAGATGTTCGGTCGATGCGCAATGGCTCGGGCAATCGACAGACGTTGCTTTTGACCGCCGGATACGTTTTTCCCGCCTTGAGCGATCGGGGAGTCGAGGCCTTGATCGAGATTGGCGATGAATTCAGTAGCCTGGGCAATTTTGGCGGCGGATTCTAAATCTTCTTTCGTCGCGTTCGGTTCACCATAACCGATATTCGAACCAACCGTACCGGAGAAGAGAACGCCGCGCTGCGGGACGTAACCGATATGGCGGTAGAGATCTTCTTGCTTCACCTGGCGGATGTCGGTGCCGTTAATCTTGACCGTTCCTTGGCTTGGGTCGTAGAAACGGGGGATGAGGTTGATCAGCGTTGATTTGCCGCTGCCGGTACTGCCGACGAAAGCGGTGGTTTCTCCGGGCTCAGCGGTAAAGGTAATGTCATGAAGGATTGATGCGTCGGCGCCGTTATACGCAAAGGTGACGTGGTCAAATTCAACTCGGCCGGTTTGCGCCGCGTCGAAATCTGAAGTCTGTTCCGGATCTTTAATCTTGGCTTCGGTCTTGAGAATTTCGGCTAATCGCCCAAACGAAACCGAGGCGCGGGGGATCATGATGATGACCATGGTGATCATGAAGAAGGCGAACATCGATTGCATGACGTACTGCATGAAGGCGATCATGTTGCCGATTTGCAGACTGCCGATGTCGATTTGTTTCGCGCCGTACCAGATCACGCCCAGCATGGTCATGTTCATAATGAAGAACATCATCGGCATCATGATGGTATTGATCCGGTTGACGAACAAGTTGATGCGCGTTAAATCTTTGTTGGCGGCATCAAACTTTTCTTCTTCCGCTTGACCTCGATTGAAGGCGCGAATGACGCGGAGGCCGGTTAACATTTCGCGAGCCACGAGATTCATGCGATCGGTCAGTTTCTGCAGACGACGATATTTCGGTACGGCTACAATGAACACGGCGGTAATCAGGGCGACAATCGCGCCGACGGCTAAGGCCATCAACCAGGTCATGGACGGCGCGGTGTGGTATGCCTTAATGATGGCCCAGGTCCCCATGATCGGCGCCATGAGTGACATACGAAGAACCATAACTAAGACTGTTTGAATCTGTGTGATGTCATTGGTGGTGCGGGTGATTAGTGAGGCGGTAGAGAATTGGTTGAACTCAGCTAGGGAAAATTGTTCGACGCGTTCAAACACTTTGGCGCGAATATCGCGGGCATATCCGGCGGCGATGCGTGAGCCTAACCAGCTGGTGACAACACTAGATAAACCGCCAGCCAAAGAAAAGGCCAACATCAGCGCGCCGGTCACCCAAATCAAATGCAAATCTCCACCCACAATACCTTTGTTGATGATCTTGGCCATGTAGTCGGGGAGGGCGAGAGAAGCGGCCACGCTCCCGGTTACCGAACCCACGAGTAGTACCATGTACCACCAGTAGGGTTTAAAGAGTTGAAGAATAGGTCTCATGTTTACGCTTGTTTCAAAATCTTACGGATACCGTCAAGTTTCTTACTAAGATTGTCGGCAATGTGTTCAAGTTGTTCGAACTTACTGAGCGCGATCATATTTTTGCCCATGGCAAAAACCAAAAGTTTATCGCCGGACTTTAGACCCATCGCTTTACGGGCGTCGGCCGGGATAACAACTTGGCCTTTTTCGCCGAGGGTCGTGGTGCCGTGGAAATGTCGGTGGTCGCTGTGTGCGGGTTTCATTGGAGTAGTAAATACAAGGTAATAAGTTGGATAGATTATCCTACAAGTAGGAAATGTAGGTTATGGCAGTATAGAGTAATAAGTAAGAAGTGTCAAGACGCAGTACCTTGAGGTAAAAAAAATCGGGCAAGTAAACGTAGTGTCTACTTGCCCGTAGTACTCTGGCCGAGCCGTGTGTGAGATGACCCGGATTGGTCATTGTACCGTTAGTAACTTGTTGACAATACGACCGACCAAAGACATCGGCTCGCCGAGACTTGAAGGACTGTGTTCGATGCTAGCTTCAAGGACTAGACGGTTTAGAAAACGAACATTTGTCTTCAGTGTCACGCCTTTTGGATGCTTTGCGCTGTTCACCGCGACATCGGCTTTCCACATGTCAATCCTTTGATCCAAATCAACGATTAGGTGCAATGTTGTGACATCAGCGGTTTGATTGGCTGGAAAAACTTCAATCCTCGCTAGTTGCGATATGGATACACTACAACGAACGAATTTCGGCGGCTGATCTGACACTTTAAACTCCTTTATTTCCAGGTTGTTAAGGGCCATAATTGACGCCAGTTTGGCGACAAAAGAAATTATCATAGCTCATCGTAGGTGTCAATCTATGATTATGTGATATGTAAAAAAATCGGGCAGGGAACGTGTGGTTCCTTGCCCGTGAATCTACTTTGAACGAATGGACGCGATCACATCGTTCCAACTAATGCTCCGGCCGATATGAAAGCTAACAGGGTATTCTTTGTAGGAGAGTGGTTGAATCGAAGTACAAGACCGCCCTGTTTCGTAACCGATCAACCATTGATCCATGGCTGTTCCACTACGATCGAGCGTTGGGCATCCAGCTTGATGACCTGATTCGGTGGGCCAGCAGTAGTGACACCGCTGACGTCGTGCCTGATCACAGGCACGCTCGTACTGGTTTCGGATCCAGATGTCATGTTCATGGAGCATGACCGAGAAACAATCTTCCCGGGCATCCATACCAATGTCGAATCCGAGTTCGAACGATGGCGGATGCGATATCGTCTCGGCCGTGACATGGTATGTCGTGTTCCATGCCAGTCGATAGCCGTCAATCCATTCCAACATGGATCGAGCCGTGCCTTCGCGGATAGGGCACGCATCAGCGTGTCCGTGTTCGCTCGGCGTGGAGCAATACTTACACCAGGAACCTCCAACGGTGATAGCCATGGCCATCCTCCTGTGCAAACGCACAGGGCGGACGAACCTGACTAAGTTCAGGTGTGTCGTCTTATCTGTGCTTGGTTTGTGAAATAACTACACCGACCCTAGCGTAAAGTAGAGCTTTTGTCAACCCAGCCTTGAAATAAAAAACAGGCAGCGATTTTTTCGCTGCCTTACTGTGCTGATATGAATGATCGTTGTTTATACTACACTTCTTCCCAGCTGACTTCACGAATGTACGCTTCGATCATGGTTGAATCACCATGACCATTATTTTTCGTGATGAGTGTGATCTCGCCGGCGCAAATGAAGTTGATGTCACGCCGATTGACGGTGGTGCCGAAACTGTCCATCAATGAACTTTCTCGCTGCTCCGGCGTGACTACCAACCGCTTGAATCCCGGACGCATCGGGTCGTCTTCTTCACCGCTTCTGTCCAGTCCGCCGAACACGCGAGCAAGGTCAAGGCTTTCCGTAATCACGAACCGAGCGTGATGTTCGCTAGGGATTGGTGCTTCACCGCCCAGTACGGTGTAGCCAAGATTCACCAACTTGGCCTGACATTCAATGCGTGGGCGGTTGGGTAGCTTCACTCTGATGGTGACCAGCTGGTCCAACTTTTCGCGAACCACGTACTTCGTCTTGATGGGTAGCGTTTCGCCTGGCCGGTACCAGCTGATGCCTTCACGCTCGATGATCTGGTTATCCGGGCCTTTGTGGAATCCGATCCCAAACTTCTGTTTGAGTTCTGGATCCTTCATGTCGACCCGTTCTCCGTAGCGAAAGAGTTCGTATTTCGTACCATCAGGTAGTTCAAGCCAGTAGCTTTCTGAGCCATCATCATTTTTCTGCAGTGACATATATTCCTCCCTGAGCAGGTGGGACACTGGAAGTGCTTGAATCTATTTCAAGGTGCGTCGAATCTTTATCATAAATTTGTGAAATTGTCAAGCCACGACTGATCGTGTTACTTAGCTAACTGGTATATACTGACCACATGATATCCATCAGCGCGCTCGGACAAGAATCACTGCAAAAAGTTATTGATTTGAGCATTGCGGTTTTCCAACCAACCGAAGCAGAACGAAAAAAATATCACGATCCACAAACATGGTCGAAGCATTTAGCAAGTGATGCAGTTATGCTTGGAGCAGAGAGTGATGGTGAATTGGTTGGATTTATTTTTGTTCGGCGATATGGACAAGACCAGATGCATGTCTGGATGGCGGGAGTCTTGTCGGCCATGCGGGGACAGGGTGTGATGACTAAACTTCGCAATGAACTAGAAACTATTGCGGTGGTCGAGCAGCGCGACACTATTACCATTAATACTTACGAGAAAAAGTTTCCGTCTATGTTCCGGTTGTTCAAGCATCTTGACTTTACGTTGGATCATCAGGCAGATGAAGTAGTGAACGGGGAGAGCTTGACCAAGAGCTTTTTTAAGAAAACCTTAGCTATATAAGACCAAAAAAATTCCGGGTCTTGTCGAACAGCTGTTTTTTTGGTACACTGTCCATTCGATTATTATTTTTTAGCACACGGAATATGAAGACAAAAATTGTGGCCACGATTGGACCGAGTTCAAATGATGCGAAGACAATTGGGTTAATGCTCGAAGCGGGAATGGATGTAGCCCGAATTAACTGCTCACATTCAAATCCAAAACAGATACGCGATTGGACCAAGTTAATTCGCCGCGTCGCGAAACAGAATCATCGTCGCGTTAAAATCATGGTGGATTTACAAGGACCACGACTTCGCGTCGGGGTACTACCAAAAAAAGGACGACGGTTGCACGCAGGTGAAATCGTTACGTTTGATACGAACGGTAATACGAAGCGGGGCGTCATCCATGTCGATGATCCATATTTGCATAATGATATCGAAGTTGGACATCCGATGTTTTTGGCCAACGGACAAATTGAGTTAATGATTACCAGTGTTCATGGGACGACATTCCAAGCTAAGGTTGTTCATGGCGGACACTTGTTCAGCCACAAAGCAGTGAACATGCCGGGCACGCGGTTAACGACTTCTGGTTTGACCAATAAAGATATTGCTGATGCGAAAACTGGATTGAGTGTTGGTGTCGAGCAGGTGGCCTTGTCTTTTGTACAGTCGTCAGCAGATGTTAAAGCACTGCGAAAAATCGTCGGGAAAAAGATGACGATTATTGCCAAGATTGAAATGGCGATGGCGCTCAATCATATCGACGGGATTTTACGGGCCACGGACCAGATGATGGTTGCTCGCGGCGACTTAGGTGCGGAAGTGCCGGTTGAAGATGTTCCATTTTTACAGAAGCATTTGATTCATGAATCACATCGTCATCATCGGCCAACGATCGTGGCGACGCAGATGTTGATTTCGATGGTTGATAATATTCATGCGACTCGCGCGGAAGTTTCTGATGTAGCCAATGCGGTGCTCGATAAAACCGATGCCGTCATGTTATCCGATGAAACCGCGGCCGGAAAATATCCAGTCGAAGCGGTGGCCATGATGCACAAAATCGTCGAACGTGCGGAACATCATCATTTCACGCCCGGCGGGAAGTTCGTTTCGAAGTAGTGCCACCCCTACCCCTCCATTGCAACCTCCTCTTCCCCGTTGCTACGGGGTTGCCCTCCTTGGCTAAGGAGGGCAAGACAATGGAGGGGACAAAAGACATCTCTTTTTTGTTATTCAAACATCCCGCATTAGTCGTGCCGACTACTTGTCTGAGCTCCAATGGGACTTGAGGATAGGCTAACCTTGGGCGAGTCTAGTCGGCACTTTCCGCCTCCGTGTTCTGTGGAAACACTACGGCGGATCCGCCGCAGCAAAGTACTCTTTTGCGGAGGCGGAGAATCTTTTTGATTCTTTTTCTTTTCAAGAAGAAAAAGAATGCCCCCACGGCAGTGGCTGACACAATAGTAGAGAAAGGTTTCAATTATAGAGGTATGGAGAGCTGTAATAAAGACTCTTAGTATGATTGATTTTGATTTGAACAAGAGTATACTTTCTTCATGCCCCACATTCACGACAAAATAGATTTTACGGCGGAAGTATTTATTGTGTTTGATGGAAAAGTTTTACTTCGTAAACATGATAAGTACAAACTGTGGTTGAGTGTTGGTGGACATGTTGAATTGGATGAAGACCCGACTCAGGCAGCGGTTCGTGAAGTCAAAGAGGATGTTGGCCTTGATATTGAACTCCTTGGGCAGGTGATCAGGGTAGCCAACGAAGGTCAAAAAGGTTACCAAGAACTTATCCCACCAAGGTTCATGAATCGACATCGAGTTTCTGAAACACATGAACATGTCACCATGACGTACTTTGGCATTACAGAAATGGATCAGGTTAGGAACCAAACTGACGAACTAAGCGATGAACTTCGCTGGTTTACTGATATAGAACTAGAAGATGTGAGTTTTAGTATTCTTGATAGCGTTAAGCAGTATGCTAAGGCCGCTTTGCGCGAGTGTAGATAGTTCCACCCCTAACCCCTCCATTGCCGCAGCAATGGAGGGGACGACATCGAGCTATTCTTGACGCGAGTCAATTTTTCATGTATACTCTCACGACCTTTATTTTTTGTTTTTCCTTCAGTTTCGATATATGGCCAAAGGCCCACAGTTCCACAACACTAAAATCACGCTTCGCTACTTTTGGCGCGCTAGTGTTGCGCATTGGCCGTTAATTGCCGTCACTTCTTTTTCGGTTATTCTTGCTTCATCCCTGACCGCGATTACACCGCTCTATTTCAAGAAGTTTTTTGATCTTTTGGCCAAGGGTCAAACGCCGACAGTAGTCCATGATTTAGTAGCCGTACTGGTTATTATTGCAATTTTACGTTTAGCCCAGTGGGCCGGCTG
>JAYUIJ010000046.1:0-1709 GCA_043766165.1 Candidatus Kerfeldbacteria bacterium | reverse complement strand
TTGTGTTGACTGGCGCGGAAGTAAAATCGGTCAAAGGCGGTAATGTTTCTCTCAAAGGAAGTTACGCCGCGATCACCAATAGCCAGCTCGAGTTACTCAACATGCACATCGGCCACTACAAACCGGCCGGCAAGAATCAAACTATTGCCGTTGATCGTTCACGACGACTTTTGGTTCACCGAACAGACATCGACCGACTGATTGGAAAAATGCATTCAGCTGGCCTGTCCTTAGTTCCCCTCTCGGTGTACAGCAAGAGCGGTTTAGTTAAAGTTGAACTTGGGTTAGGCAAAGGAAAGAAGTCTCGCGACAAACGACAGTCCATTAAGAAACGTGAGACAAATCGGCAGATTGGAAGAGCGATGAGGGTGAAAGTTTGATCTAATATTCCGCCCAGTGAAGCACATCCCTACACCCCTTTCACAAAAACGTGCCGCGGAGATTTCTGCTCACTTCAGGGCGTGGTCAAAGGAAAACCCACGGATGTTAATTGGCATTGATGGGTATAGTGCCTCGCGAAAGACGACGATTGCTGATTTGGTAGGACAAAAAAATCGCTCTGTGGCCGTCGTCCATCTGGATGATTTACTGAAAGCGTCGACGGAAAGGGTCAAACTCATGAGATTAAGTAAGGATCAGTCGAAAGTTTTCGAACTCCAGTGGTATCGGTATAACGTGCTGAATGAAATTGTCAAACAATGGCAAGTTGGTCGTAAAAGAACATACTCGGTCCGTGTATATGATTTCGATAAGAAGAAGTACGCCATCAGAAGGTATGATATATCTCGGCGAATTTTACTCATCGAGGGAATTTTCCTTTATCATCCGCGTCATTCTATCTCTCAAAAGTTTGATAAGAGAATCTATCTTGACGTGGACTTTGATAAAGCCGATGTCCGGCGAACACATCGGGAAAAGAAACGCTGGGGCAAGGAGTATGTCGATGAGCATCATCCAGATTCTTTCGTTAGACCATTTAAACAAGCGTATCGGAGATATTATAAAAAGTATCACCCTGATCAGATAGCTGATTTTGTCATTAAGACATGAAGAAACAATTTCACATTCGCCCAGCCCGCCGAACAGATTTGAAAACCGTTTATGCGCTTGCTCGTAATCCGCACCTAACCGCACCAAATCATCAGGCCGCCGAGCGTTGGTGGATCAAAGCATTTCTTGATGAACGGCAAATATTTTTTGTGGCCTGCGAAGGTACAAAGGTTATTGGCTTTACATTGGGTGAATGTGCTACCGGTAAAGTTGCTATTCGTCATCTTACGACTGTTCATCCCTCACTGCGTGGCCAAGGTATTGGCACGAGACTCATGAAAGCTTTTGAAAAAGAATGTCGCCGACGCGGCATGACGTGCGTGCTATGTTATGTCAGTGGCGGCAAGCGTTGGGAACAAGCTTTGAAGAAAAATGGTTACGCGTCTGGATCGATAGTGCGAGAGTATCAAAAGTTTTTATAATTAATAATTAACATAACAAAAAACACTGTCTTCATGAGACAGGATCTTTTGGTGGAGATGGCGGGTCTTACACCCGCGTGGCGATGGATCACTCGGCGATAGGGCTTACATGTGTATTCCGCTGTTGGAATACGTCACTACATAGACAGCGGACGAGAAGCTGTACTGACGTTGTTCAGACAATACCGATTGCTAGGACTGAACGGTCTACCAATCGGTCCGGCTAAATGACACCCG
>JAYUIJ010000045.1:0-10625 GCA_043766165.1 Candidatus Kerfeldbacteria bacterium | reverse complement strand
GTTTACGGCGGCTGTTGGAAAAAAGTTGGCAAGCGCGGAATCAGCGTGGCGGAGTATCTGGTGAGAGTAGTCATGATCCGGTCTTAATTCCGCCGAGGATTCTTGAGTTGCAGCAACAAGGTGCTCAGTCCCAAATGGGATCGAAAGGAATTGCTACGGCAGATGCTGAGCCGCCAAAGAACGGACAGGCTATGGTCACGACTCTGTCACAAGAACGGGCGCCGATTATCTTGTCGGCACAGCAAGCTGAAACGTATGAATTCCTTCTGAGCTTGCGCCCGAAAGGTTGGGGCGATCGAGACTTCACGTTGCAAGCTGCTACCGCGTTCCTCAAGAAGCGCTTTCCGTTGAAGAGTGACGCAAGTAATCGTTACCGGTCGATGGTGGTACTCGGGTTGATTGAGCCAGGAAAAAAGATAACAGGCTCGTTTAACACGAAGATGGGTACGATCAAGTTTTGTAAGTATACTGTTTCTGAAAGACGGGGTGCTTCTCAACGAAAGTCAGTGCTGAAACCACCTACGCCGCCAAAAGCAAAAAAGCCGGTCCCTTCAAGCACGCAGGCAACGAAGGGGTACGACACTTCTCTGGGCGCACACATTGCCTTTTTTGAACGGCGGATGATGTTGCTCTCTGAACTGACCGCGATGGATGCGGAACGGAAGTTTCGGGAACGGATGTTAGCTCAAGATCATTTGGCGGCCGACGTCATCAATGGTCAAGTCGCAATTGTTCGTAAGAAATCTTCGTAGCACCGTAGTATACCAGTCTCCCTTGAGACTGGTTTTTTCTTTTACCCAGTTCCACTTTCGAGAATAGTATTGAGTTTGTATCAAAGAATATCTACACAAAAAAACACTATCCTCAAGCGATCTGCTTCTCGAAAGTGGTGCTGGATTTATCCAGCACCACCTGTAATACAATTTGTTTTCCAGACATTCAACAGTATTCATAACTACACCCTCTAATCTTATGACCAAGGTTCTCGTTACAGGTGGAGCTGGGTTTACTGCTGCTGTCCAAAAAAATAGCCAAACAGAATGCCGCCGATAAAAGCGATAGCGATGAGAATGACTAACCAGAGTGGCGGACGGAAGGTCATAGGGTTGAAAGGGTGAATTGTCCGTCACGAATATTTTGACGGATGTTTGTTGGTACGATTGAGGAGGTAGCTAAACGATTCAACATGGTAGCGCTCATACGTTGGGTAGCAACTTGCACTTGACTGCGAATGGACATCAGTGGAACTAGCGTAACAGTCACGGCTGTATTTGTAAATTTCATTTTGAGCATCAACTCCTGTTGTGTGTCAGCCGAAAAGTATTGATCGAATACAAAGTTGCCGAGCGAATAGGCGATCAGTTTACCTTTATATATTTCGATTGGCTCAACAACATGCGGATGGGCACCGAGAACCATGTCGGCACCGGCGTCGATGAGTTGTTTGTAATCCCGTTGTTGTGCTGAAGAAAATTTCAGATTGTACTCGGTGCCAGCGTGCGCCATGATAATGACATACTCACCTTTTTGGTGTGCGCGATGAATATCGGTTAGCACTGAATCAAGTCCACCAACTAATCCATGATACCCGAGAAACGTTACCTGTCGTCCGCCGAGCGTTTTGGTGAGGTGATAGTTTGTCTTATTCTGCGGGTCACCGAAAAAATCAAGACCACTTTTTTGTAAGGTTGTTCGTGTTGATTGCAAGCCGGCTTGACTGAAGTTAAGGGTGTGATTATTGGCCAACGACAGTGTTGTGAAACCAACTTGTTTCAATGTTGATGCGTATTTCGGATCAAACGTAAAAATAAGCTTAGTGTTGGTCGCGATAGAACGATTGGCAGTGAAGGGTCCTTCCAAATTTCCTAAGGCCACGTCGCTTCCCTTGAGTTCATTTGTAATTTTGGCAAAGGGAAACATCGCTCCGTTTTTTAACATCGCGCTGTGGACGTAGCGGTCGAGCATGATATCGCCGACCGTTGTTAGGGTCCAGGTATTAGCTTTTAGCTGATAGCTGGTAGAAGCGGATGCAGGAAATGCGGTGATGGATAACAGTAATGCCGGTAACAGGAGGTAACGAATCGAACGTGACATACATATAGTCTATCACGATCTTTCTGAATCGCACTTTACTGTACAGCAAGGAGGTATTTCTGATATGCTCGCTAGTGGATATGCCTGAACTTACCGTCACTGAATCCACGCTTCGTGGACTCTATATCATCGACCTAGCCATTTTCGACGATTCGCGTGGATCGTTTCGTGAAGCCTATCAGGCGGAGAAGCTTGAAGGTTTAGGGCTACCATCATTGAAGCCGGTGCAGTGGAATATTTCTGAGAATCTTCGGGCTGGTGTGACGCGGGGGATTCACGATGAACCGTGGGATAAATATGTCCATGTTCCGGCTGGTTCAGTCTTTGCGGCAGTTACTGATTTGCGACCCGAATCACCGACATTTGGTCAGCACGTTACTTTTACACTCAACCGCACTAACGCTCTCTATATATCCCGTGGGTTTGGTAACGCTTTCCAGGTACTCGAATCAAATACGATCTATTGTTATTTGACTAGTGCTCATTGGTCGGCGGGACAAAAGTATATCAACGTACGTTACGATGATCCGGATATTGGTATTTCCTGGCCGTTGAAAATAAGCGCTGATGATTTGTCGGAAAAAGATCAACATAATCCTTCTCTGCGCGATGTTTTTCCAGAAAAGTTTTTAACTAGCAGTTAAAATACAGAAATCTATTCAACTACTAGTAACCCCGCTGCTATGAAAATGAAGTATATTGTGTCTGTGATCATAATACTAGGGCTGGCGGCTTTTATCTACTTTGTTTTCCCCCGAAGCACGATAAGTATTTCCCCGAAGATCGTACAAAGAGGCAAGCCATTTTCTATTACTGTTCACCAATATCATCGATGGGTGAATTACGATCCTGGACGCATACATGTTGTTGGTCCAGATGGTTCACAAGTTTTTCTCGCGCCTGCACAATCAAACTCTAGCGAGAAAGGTCAAGCCTTTCTAGATTCACCGTCCAAAGTGCCAGACCATGTAGATAGTTGCAGCCTGGTTGGCCTAGGATATACACCGTCATTTTTCAGAAGCTCAGAAACAATGAAGATTATGGTTCTGAAAGACATAAAACCTGGTCAATATACATTGTTAGTAACTCCAGACTTTTGGTGTGGAGCAACACAAAAAGTTACAACAAAATCATTTACTCTGATGGTAGAATAAACTTATGACTAAAGTTCTCATTACCGGTGGCGCAGGATTCACCCAGCACCACCTGTAAATATATCGTTAATCAAATGATGAATAGTATTTATTCCCCATTACCGAAATACATATGATCAGAGTACTCATTACAGGTGGTGCTGGGTTCATTGGCTCAAACTATATTCGTCACGCCCTCAAAACCCATGCCACCTGGGAGATTTGGAATTTTGATAAGTTGACATATGCGGGGAATTTGAACAATCTCAAGGATATCGAAAAAGATCCGCGCTATCATTTTGTGAAAGGTGATATTGCTGATACACATGCTGTAGCCGAAGTCATGAAAAACGGTATCGACATGATTATCAACTTCGCAGCTGAGTCACACGTTGATCGGTCAATAAAAGGCAGTCAGGAGTTTTTGGTGACTGGCGTGCTTGGTGTACAGACATTGTTAGACGCGGCGAAGGAAAATAATGTGAAATTGTTCTATCAAATTTCCACTGATGAAGTGTACGGCGATGTTGATCATGGGCAGTATTCAAAAGAAACGGATATGCTTCACCCATCCAGTCCATATTCAGCGGCCAAGGCAGCTGGTGATTTATTAGTTTTGGCTTATGCTCGGACACACAACGTTCCGATTATCCTGACGCGCTGTACGAATAATTATGGTCCGTACCAATATCCAGAAAAGATGTTGCCGCTTTTCGTGACGAATATTATTGAGGGCAAAAAAGTTCCGGTCTATGGTGATGGCGAACAAATTCGTGACTGGCTACACGTTGATGATCATTGCCGAGCGATTGATGTCGTGCTGAATAAAGGTGTGCGCGGTGAAGTCTATAATGTCGGGGCGAACCATCAACCGGAATGGACGAATATGCAGGTGACACGATTGATTCTGGATGAACTGAAAGCGCCAGCGGAATTAATTGAATACGTCCAAGATCGTCCAGGGCATGATCGTCGATATGCCGTCGATACGTCAAAAATTCAAGCGCTTGGTTGGAAAGTAGAGGTTGCGCCGGAAGAAGGATTGCGGCAAGTGGTGCGATGGTACAAAGAAAACCCGAAGTGGTGGCAGGATATAAAGAGTGGAGAGTTTCAGAAGTATTATAAAGAACAATACACCACCCCTACCCCCTCCATGGCGGGTAGCCATGGAGGGGACGAGACCCGCGCCTCCTTATGAAGACGCTTGTTATTGGCGCTCGTGGAATGCTCGGCCAAGCCGTAATGCGCATTTGGTCGGACATGGATCCGGTTGGTTTGGATTTACCGGAAATGGATATTACCAATCCGCCGTCGATTGCCCGGCAACTTGATTTGTATCGGCCGAACGTCGTCGTGAACTGCGCAGCGTATACGGCGGTTGATGCTTGCGAAACGAATGAAGTGACGGCTAATCATGTCAATGGCGCGGCGGTTGGTTTTTTGGCGAAAGCTTGTGCGCTAAGGGATATTCGTTTGGTGCATATCAGTACTGATTATGTTTTTGATGGAAAAAATGACCTTGGGTATCGCGAGACAGATCCGGTTGCGCCGGTCAGTGCTTATGGACGATCAAAAGCGAAAGGTGAGCAGGAATTGGCGATGTATGCGCATCAATATTATTTAGTCCGGACGTCGTGGCTCTATGGACAAGGTGGTAAAAACTTTGTGACGACCATGCTCGAAGCGGCAAAGAAGAAACCAGAACTGAAAGTGGTGAACGACCAACATGGTAAACCAACCTTCACAGATGATTTGGCGGTGTTCATCAAACAACTTGTTATTGACCGCGTCCCGAGCGGTATTTACCATGGCATTAACGAAGAGCAAACTACCTGGTACGATTTTGCCAAAGAGATTTTTGCGCAGGCTGGTGTAGAAACTCCAGTTCTTCCGTGCACGACTGATGAATATCTATTGCCAGCTCAACGTCCGGAGTGGTCGGTGTTGTTGAACACAAAACGGCCGTTGATGCGGTCGTGGAGAGAGGCGCTGCGGGACTTTTTGACTACTTAGACTTTTGCGGCTAGCAAGGTTCGCCAGAAAATTCGGGTGAACCAATTAAAGCCTTTCCATTCAGCCACAAAATCTACGGCTCGCGTGAGGCAATGTTCGGAAAACTTTTGCTTCAAACCGTCATAGGCAGGTTTGTAGTAGATCTTCGGATCAAGTCCAATGTTGTGCAGGATGCTTTTTCGAACGTAGAGCGTTCGCATGAAATACAAATTCAAGCAGACTATAATACTATATAACGTCCGGCGGAATGGTCCGGCGTTTTCCGTATGTTTCTTCAATAGTAATTCGCCAAAATACATATGCCGGTCTTCTTCAATTTTATGGAGCTCGGAAATCTTTGCCAGAACTGGATACATGTTTGGGTAAGCCATGATTTGCCGACCATACATATCGGTCACCATTTCAATTGCTAAGACTGACATAAAAAGAACGTCGGATGGCAGGAATCGGGCCGCCAGATCTCCGACAAAACGATGGAGTGTTCGGGGCGGCGCAGTCGTTACGCCTAGGGCCTGGATGCCCCGGGAAAACATTTGCTGGTGACACGTTTCTTCAAAAATTTCGATCAGTAAGTAGCGATACTCAGCTGAGACGCTTTGATTGAGCGTCACCAAGTAGCGATAAAAAAACAAACAGGCCAGCCCTTCGGACCACGCGTATGAGTACATAACTTGTCCAACTTCAGCTTTTGCGAGTTTCGTTTTTTGTTGAGCTGTGAGGGTATCAAATAACGGATCGCCGTGGAGTGAAAGCACTTGTGATGGCATATACTCAAACGTGTCTGCCGCCGGTATGGTCCAGGGGATAAACGTATCTGGATCAATAGGATTGTCTTTGGAGGTAGTGATTAGTCCTTCAATCTTTTCTATCTCGTCTGGGGCTAGTCCACGTTTGTTGAGCATAATGTGCTGGATAGTACGTGTTTTCAGGAAAATTAGCAAATTTACTAAAAATGCGTCATGATATTGAAGAGTTTATTATGTGGTTTCAGATATCAGATTATTATTGAACAGCATGTCAAACGGCAATACACCCCAGGTCCAGATTGAAAGTGTTGCTTCTTCTTTGCCACCTACAATTGTGAGTAGTCTGGCCCTGGAGGATCGCATTCGCCAAGCAAGTCCCGGGATTGATTTTCCGAGCGGTACGATCGAACGATTAACCGGTGTTCGGAATCGACGCGTCTTAGCTGACGGACAGAATGTTTCAGATCTGGCCGTTAAAGCGGGACGGGAAGCATTGAAGCGCGCTCACCGAACGATAGCTGACATTGGCGCCCTAATTTTTTCCGCAGCTTCAAGCGATGTTACTGAGCCGGCAACAGCGAATATTGTTGCAGCTGCGCTTAACACACGATGCCCAGTCTTCGATATTAAGAATGCCTGTAATAGTTTTATAAACGCCATGGAAACGGCGGAGGCGTTGATTATTGCCAAAAAATACCGGCGCATTCTGATCGTCAACGGTGAAGCCCCAAGCCGGGTGGTGCGTACGGCAGTTACTGATATGGTTGGACTACGCAAGGCCTTTGCCGGGTATACCTTGGGTGATGCGGGCGCGGCCATGATTCTGAGCGCGGCGGATGGAGACAGCGGCATTCTCACATCAACGTTTTACTCGGCCGGGGAGTATTGGCCACTCAGTGCGGTCTTAGGTGGGGGCAGTCGATATCCTCGTGATCTGGATAAGTTTTATTTTGAAGGTGAAACGAGCGGACTAAAGGATGTATTTTTAACGTTGGCGCCGCCGATTGTGACCAAAGTTCTGGCCGATGCCGGCTGGACCACCGATGATCCGGAGGTGATCGTAACGCATCAGGTGTCCATGAAAAGTTTTGACCTGATCGCGACGAAGCTCAACTTCGATCAATCCAAATTTGTTATTGTGTTACCTGACCTGGGCAATATGGTTTCCGCTTCAATCCCGGTCGCGCTTGATATCGCTCGGCAAGAAGGTCGTTTGAAGCCGGGCACGAAAGTGTTACTGATTGGCCTGGCCGCCGGAGTCAGCATTGCCCCGATGGCTCTTATTTGGTAGCGGGTATGCACTTATCATATCGTAATCAACTTCTCGACGGTTTTTTTCGGCGACTGCAAACGCATCCCGATGACACCGCGCTCCTTGACACGCGAGGGCGGGCGCATACATTTGTCGAATTGTTTATTCAATCGGAAACACAGCGCCAACATCTCGTCACGCAAGGCTTTGCGTCCGGTGACCGAGCAGTGTTACTCGGTGTACCGAGTTTCGAGCTTTTTAGTTTTGTGATAGCGGTACTCCGCTTGGGCGGGGTTTTGGTTTTGGCTGATCCCGGTATGGGACGAGACGTATTTCGTTCGCGGATGACAGCCAGTGCGCCGCGATGGGTGTACATGGATACTACGTTGCGACGGGTACAGCGCCATCCGATACTGCGTTGGTTTTTGGCTCGCCGCGGGGCGTATATTCCGAGCATGAACGATGTTCCTGCTGCACGGATGCTGACTACTGTTGCGCGACAAAAGCTCGCTATGACGATTCCCGATCTGCAACACGTAACGAGTATGACCTTGGATCTTCCGCCGCTACCCACAACGCAAGAGCAGGCAATTGTCTTCACCTCCGGCACAACGGCCGAACCGAAAGGGGTGGCCCATACCGTCGGTTCACTAGCGGCGTCGTTAGAATTGATTCAGGGTTTTTGTTCTTTTTCTGAACTAAGCACAGTTTATACGAGCCTGCCGTATTTTTTACTGATCGCGATCGCCAGCGGCGTTCGGGTTCAGCTTTCCCCTCGGACATTTTTTGCCCGGAAATGGAAACAGGATATTGACCGCGGACAACCGACCCACATTTTTTCTGCACCGTCAGAAATGAACGCCGTGGCTAATCTCTACAAACAACACGGCGTGTGCCTCCCTTCTTCACTCAGACAGATTATGCTTGGCTCGGCTCCAGTCACACGGCCGGTACTCGAACATGTCCTCGATCGCGTTGACGACAAGACAGCGGTGACCGGTATTTATGGACTGACAGAGATGTTACCGGTCGCCCTGGTTGATGGGCGTCGTAAGTTGCAGACAGATACAGCGGGAGATCTGTTAGGTGAACTCTTGCCGGGCGTTCATGGTGAAACTGCACCTGATGGTGAGTTGCTGGTGTCCGCTCCGCACATGAGTCCTCATTATCTTGGGCAGCCAGACGCGAAACACATAGCTACCGGTGACGTAGTTACACTTCATGATCGAACAGTTATTTTAGTTGGACGCAAGAAGGACATGATTATTCGGGGCAACTTTAATATCTACCCACGACTGTATGAGTCTACGATTGAGCGCATGCCGGGCGTGGCTGCTTGTGCAATGATTGGGGTGTGGGACGAGCGCCAACATGATGAACGGGTAGTATTGGTGGTTGAGCCGCAACCTGCTTATCAGCTCAACTTGGAGGCCGAAGTTCGTAAACATCTTCGTCAACCGGCATTCAGTATCGATGCTGTAGCCCTCCCGGATGAAATTCTGGTGATGACGTTGCCGCGGAGCGGACGACAATCAAAAATCGACAAGCAAAAAGTTCGCGCAATGATCAGTACCCGATCATGAAGATTGCCGTTACCGGTGCCACCGGGTTTATCGGTTCCCACCTTGTGCGCCACTTTGCGCGTCAGGGCCACAGTATTATCGCTACTAGTCGGATGCCGCATCCACCGGCTGAATTAACAAATTTAGCGGAACACATTCCTTGGGATATTACGCAGCCACCTACAAGTATTCCCGAGGTTGATGTCCTGATTCACGCGGCGGCGAGTGTAGAATTTTCAGGTCAGCGATCAATAATGTATCAGGCCAATGTTGAGGGCACGAAGAATGTTTTAATGTGGGGTCAGAAAGCTAAACAGTGGATTTTTGTCAGTTCATCAAGCGTGTATCCGACGACAACTCGCGGGGAGGTGAAAGTTGAATCACTCGCCGGTACAGTAATGCCTGGGACGTACTATGGGATTACTAAGTTAGCGGCTGAAAAAATCGTGCATGAACTTGCCGGCGATCGTGCGGTAACTATCTTGCGCCCGCATGCGGTGTATGGACCGGGTGACCGGCACTTGTTACCAAGTTTATTGCGGAGTATTCGGGGTGGAAAGATGATGATGGTTGGGGACGGTAGTAATGTATTTTCCATTACGCACATCGGTAACTTTTGTGAGGCGATTTCTGCCGCCATCAGCATGCCTACGCCTGGAGTCAGAACGTATAATATCGCTGATGCTACACCGCTACCCCTAGAACATATCATCCAGCATATATTTGATGATCTTCAGGTTAAGGTTAGGTTTCGCCACCTACCATATTGGTTAGCAACAATCATGGGCACGGTTAGCGAACAGGGCATGAAGATGGGCCGTCACAAACCGATACTACTGACGCGCGATCTGGCGACGCGACTTTCTCATCAGTGGATTGTATCTATAACTTCCGCGCAACGAGAGCTTGGCTATCAGCCTACACTGACATTAGATGACGGTAGTCCTGATATTGCTCGCTGGGTACAGAGTCTTGGTGGCATTGATCGGCTGAAGGAAAGCAATGGCCAGCACAGTTGGCTTGGTGATGTGACAACATATTGAAAGAAGTGCCTGGCAGTGCCCGACACTTCTTCTGTTGAGAACGACTCTGACGGTCATGATCGGAACGCCAGATAGAGCGCGGTAACGGCCGCTAGAACAAAGAACCAGTTTCGCACTTTCCGTTTCCAAGCGTAGTTGAAGAACGAATACTGGCACGGTACCGGAATGTACGCCAGCAAGGCGATGGCGAAGCTGGTGGCCGCGACCCTGAAACCAGCTCCATCCCAGATGAGTAGGCTGAGGCCGGACACGAGGTGGCCGATAATGATCATCCGCCACCAACCGATAATCCCCCGTCTGCGTTGTCCTCGCCAACCTGCCGGTAGTACACCACCCCGCTCATACCGCAGCAAGTTCCTCGGGATAAACCGCAATCCGAAGGCGATCAAGATGCAACCGATGATGCGAAAGAACACATTTTCCTCTTGTCGGTCGAGAGTGTCGTGGAAGTTTCGAGGTACTAACCTCACATAACCATATCTTGTTGATACCGTCAAAGTGTCATCTATATCAACAATTTGCACTGACAAAAGTTACAACGTGACAAATCGTTTAATATCAACTATCCTTAATCTCGAACAATATTCTATGAAAGGTATCATTCTCGCCGGCGGAGCCGGTACACGATTGCGGCCATTAACCCTGGTCTCCAGTAAACAACTATTACCAGTCTACAACCAGCCGATGGTGTATTACCCGTTGCAAACATTGTTACAGGCGGGGATTAAAGAGATTCTGATTATTCTGGCGCCGGAACGGGCGGGGGATTTTTTCCGCGTGCT
>JAYUIJ010000044.1:0-26791 GCA_043766165.1 Candidatus Kerfeldbacteria bacterium | reverse complement strand
GGGCGGGCGGAATTCCCCCTTAAACCCCCTTACGCCCGCCCGCACGGTCTAAAACTGCCCTTCAAAATAGGTTCGAGCGGCGTTCAGCAATTTCCACCAAATGAAACTTCCGCGAAATTCTACGGGCAAATTCCAGGGTTTAGCCAAATCCCACCGCACGCTTTTATCCACCAGGCGGCGGTTCGTAGCCCCAGCAGGGGCTAGGTCCGAAAATGGTCGTGTGATATTACCATTTTCGCACCTTCCAATTTTTTCCGGTTCCGCACGGAGCGGAACACGAAGCAAGTTTTTCCGAATCCCGCGCTTATAAAAATATGAAATATTTCCTCTACGCTCGTAAATCGACCGAAGATGAAGAACATCAAATAATGTCTATTGAGGCACAGTTGTTTGAGTTGTCCGAATATGCCAAGCGAGAAAAGATAGATATAACCGAAAAGTTTATTGAAAGTAAAAGCGCAAAAAGCCCCGGTCGGGAAATATTTGGAAAGATGATTATCAAAATACAAGAAAGTAAAGAACCGATAGGCATTCTCGCTTGGCATCCTGACCGCTTGGCACGAAACAGCATTGATGGTGGTCAAATTATTTATCTCATTGACGGCAAGAAAATCGCGGCCTTACGTTTCCCGACATTTTGGTTTGAACCGACACCACAAGGTTTATTCATGCTCCAAGTCGCGTTTGGCCAATCGAAATATTATTCGGACAACTTAAGCGAAAACGTTAAGCGCGGGATTCGCCAAAAACTCAGACGCGGTGAGTCTCCCCATTACGCTCCAATCGGCTACGTCAACAATTTGAAAACACGAACCATCGAACCCGATCCGTTCAAAGGTCGCGTTATCGGAAAAGCGTTTGAAGAATATGCAAACGGAATGCATACGCTGGAAAGTTTAGGCAAGCGTCTGAGTTTTTTGGGTATAGTCAGCCGGACCGGAAAGCCGCTCCCAAAAGCAACCTTGAGCCGAATGTTAACTAACCCAGTTCATTGCGGATTAATTCGGCACAACGGCGAGACATATCCGGGCGGTTTTGCCGCTAATGTTTCGATTGAATTGTTTGAGAAAGTTCAAAAGGTCTTTAAGCAAAATCAAAAAGGTCATTACTTCCGTAAACGTCATCATTTTGCTTTAACTGGACTTTTGAAATGCGGCGAATGTGGCGCGGCAATAACCGCCCAGAATACGAAAGGTCATGGCGGTTGGTATGTGTATTATCGCTGTACTAAACGTCTTGGCCCCTGTAAGCAAGGATATGTTCAACAAGAGCGGCTTTCCGATCAAATTCGCGCAAAGGTTCGAGAAGTAGCGATAAGCGAAGACTGGGCGAAGAAGATGTTGAATAAAGTAAAGATGTGGGAAAATGAGATCGCCCAGTCTTCGCAATCTTCCGCCCAAAATATCAAAGCGAAAATCAAGGAAACGGAATTGCAACTTGACCGCTTAGTAAATGCTTTCCTTGATGGTTCTATTGAAAAGAGCGTTTATCTTGAAAAGAAAGACGGTTTGATAAAAACCAAAACATCCCTTGAACAGAAGAAGGCTGATTTTGGGCGGAAGACCTTATATTGGATCGAACCTTTGCGCCAGTGGATTTTAGACGCTCAAAAGGCCGAAAAACTTGCTTCGTCGAACGATTTACCTGAATTGAAATCGTTCGCGGAAAAAATTGGAACGAACCGCCGCCTGGTGGATAAAAGCGTGCGGTGGGATTTGGCGAAACCGTGGAATTTGCCCGTAGAATTTCGCGGAAGTTTCATTTGGTGGGCTCCCTGGGACTCGAACCCAGAACCCACGGCTTAAAAGGCCGTTGCTCTACCATTGAGCTAGGAACCCACGATGTGTTGTAAGCCGCAATCACCTGTTACCGTGCGCACGCAGAATACCTGAAAACAGTTACTTCGTCAATGCTAACATAGACGCCCAATCGATGTTGGGCTACAATAAAAACATACTTAATAGTGAGCGGTTTCATTAATACTTTAAAGGTTAAATAAACACTCATGGCTGCAGAACTGATTCCTTCCCCTAGAAGGCGTAAAACTTGGCCCTGGATACTCTCTATCGGCGTTATTTTTTCTGTTACAGCTTATTCTCAACGTTTAATTTCGCCTGTAACTGTCCTTTTATTCATTTTTGGTGTGGGCGCGTTCATCACTGGTGTGATTACATGGATAAGAGAAAGAAAGCCAAATAACAACGGTGTACCTCCTTCGACTGCTCGCCGTTACTTGTCCACGATCCTGACATTCATCGGCGCGATGCTTATTATCGGCATCATCATTTTTGGCTGGTTCATCTTTGTTTTCTCGAATTACAGCTAACGACTGCTTCAAAAATACAGCCCATAATACAAAAACTGCCACCATCCATTCTCGTGGTAGTTTTTTTGAAATTTCTACTTCGCCTGCCGGCGGAACAAAAACGTACAGGCCGTAAACCCAACAATCAACAAACCAAGACTCCAGATAACTGACCACCACACATGATTACCCACTGGCGTGCCAATCAACAATCCGCGAATAGCTACAATGGCGTGATTCAACGGCTGATTCTCTGCAAAGACTTGGAGCCAGTGCGGCATAGTGTCGGTCGGAGCAAACGCGCTACTAACGAAGGTCAGCGGGAAGATGAAGATAAAGCTAAACTGCTGAACGAACTGGATTGATTTGCCGACCAAGCCCAGGAAAACGAAAATCCAGGACAAAGAAAAAGTCATTAACAGAAGTAGACCAAGCGCACCCACCCACTCTATAGCATTCGCATCAGGTCGGAAACCAACCGCCAAGCCAGCACCAATCATGACTGCGGTGGCAAGCGTATTGCGGAATAAATCAGCAATAACATGACCTGTTAAGACCGCGCTCTTCGTCATCGGTAATGAACGGAATCGATCCATGATCCCCTTTTCTAAATCAAGGGCGACACTGTAACCCGAAATAGTTGCGCCAAACGCAGCAGTCTGGACAAAGATACCGGCCATGAGGAAGTTGATATAACTCACGTTGCCAGTAGCAATCGCGCCGCCGAAAACAAAACGGAAGAGGACGACGAACATGATCGGCTGAATGGTGATGCCGAGAAGTTGTTCTGGGTCTTGGCGAATCTGCAGGAGACTGCGTTTGACCATCACCCAACTATCGACGAACAGCCAAACCAGCTTCGAACGTTTGACTTGAGGGATGTGACTGGAGATCATGCTCATTTCTTTTTCCCTTTCACTTCCGGTTGAACCTCTTCAGCTTGATGACCGGTCAGTTTTAAGAAGACGTCATCAAGCGTCGGGCGGTGGATACCGAAATTATCGATCGCGATTTTTTGATCATCAAGCTGATCGAGTAACGATCGCAGTTGGTGGACACCTTGATCCAAGGCAATGCTCATCGTCAAATCAGATGCTTTACTCGTTACCGAAAGATTCGAAAATAATGTGGTGGCTTGTTCAAACGCAGCAGTGTTCGCCAGCGTCAACTCAAGATGTTCATGTCCAACTTTTGCTTTCAACTCAGTTGCTGTTCCTTCGGCAATAACCTGACCATGGTCAATCACTGCGATCTTGTTAGCCAGTTTATCTGCTTCTTCTAAATACTGCGTCGTGAGTAAAATAGTCGTGCCTTCTTTCACCAATTCCTCAATCATCGCCCAAACAGCGTTGCGACTATTCGGATCAAGGCCGGTGGTCGGTTCATCAAGAAAAATAATTGGCGGAGTAATAATTAAGCTAGCCGCTAAATCCAAACGCCGGCGCATACCGCCTGAGTAGGTTTTGGCTGCGCGCTTCGCCGCGTCAGTCAGTTCAAATCGTTCAATCAGCTCTTTCGCTCGGCGATTGGCATCCTTAGCGCTAATGTGATACAAGCGACCAATGATTTGCAAATTTTCTAGGCCAGTAAGCTTATCATCAACCGCGGCGAATTGCCCAGTCAGACCAATGATCCCGCGGACTTCGTCAGCTTGGGTTTTGACATTAAATCCACCAACATGAGCTTCGCCACCATCAATCTGTAATAGTGTTGATAGCATTCGCACGATCGTCGTTTTTCCGGCGCCATTCGGTCCAAGTAACGCAAAGACACTGCCGGTGGGAATATTCAGGTCAATCCCTTTCAGGACATGGTTGTCCTTGAAGGATTTGGTGAGTTTTGAGGCAGTAATGGCGGAGGTCGACATAAAGATTGTGAGACAATATCATGCCCCACCTATTTGATCAAGCCTGTGCCTAAGCGTGATATTCTATACCAACTTTTGCAGCAACACGTTTTATCCACGCCTCAATGCGTTGGATTTGACTGGTGTGTACAATAGTTTCTTGATTATTAGTATTGACTTGTTTCGCATAAGTAACAACTGCTGTTTGCGTATTAGCGAAGTCTTTGCGCAGTTCGTCAAAATCAGCCTTTGTTGTAAAGACTTTTTCTTCAGCTGCAATAAGTTTGGCAATATCCTCGGTGGAAAGCATGGAATAATGGTAGTTCCAGTTACCTCATTTGTCAAGCCTGCTTTTGTATCTTGGTCAGCTTCTTGGCCTGTTAGATGTTTTTTCTTCTATCCAACTCACAGCGCACGCGAGGGCGCGTACACTGTGAGGAATATGTTCAGCTACTTTTTTCCTTGTGCCCGCTCTATCAATTTATAGAAAACTTCCCGCGTCGTAATCACGTCCACCAATGCCCGGTGCGCACTGGGTTGCGGTATTTTGAGGTACGCTGCGACATTACTCAAGCGATAACTTGCTAACAATAAATACCGTTTAGCAATTTCAACTGTATCAATAGATTGATTCGTCAGTTCCGGTAAATTGAGCCGCTTCAAATGTTCATTAATAAAACCCAAATCAAACTTGACGTTATGACCGATGATGACGCAGTCGCCAATAAAGGTGATCAGTTCCGGAATGACGTCCGCTACGTTTTTCTCTTCGGCATCAATATCAGCTTGAGTTATACCGTGTATCTTCGTGGCTTCCGGCGGAATGGGTTTATTTGCTTTGAGCAACGCCACAAACTCCCCGACCACTTCGCGACCATGGATTTTCTGGGCGGCAATTTCAATCACCTCGTCGCCTTTAGCAGCGTCGAGGCCAGTTGTTTCAACGTCGAGAACGACGAAATCGAGAGGCGTAGACATAGATTGATAGTATACGGAATTTTTCTACGTCGTTCAATCCCCACACTCCGTAGGGGCGGGTTATTCTACCACCCTACCCCTCCTACGAAAGGAGGGAACCGCCGCCCCTGCGAAGAAGTACTGTGGACGAGGACTGGGGGAAACCTGCGTGTAACATCCGTTGAACATAGTTGATGGTCTTGGTACACTAGATAGCCATGGCGTACCAACTTCCCCAAGACCTCCGTATTCCCCCGCAGCAGCTTGAAGCTGAGCAGGCAGTCTTAGGGTCGTTAATGATTGACCGGGACGCGGTTATCAAAATCGCTGACTCGTTAGTCCCTGAAGATTTCTACGCGGACAAGCATCGGTATATTTACGATGCGATGTTGACGTTGTACCAGCGTCACGACCCGATTGATATTGTGGCGCTATCGAACTTACTGGAAGAGCGGTCGCAGCTAGATACCATTGGTGGACGGAGTTTCATTGTTTCACTTTCGAACGCCGTTCCAACCGCTTCGAACGTTGTTCAATACGCCAACATCGTTCAAAAGAAAGCTACCTTGCGGCGATTGTTGGAAGCGGCAGGTTCAATGCTCACTCTGGGCTATCAAGATACTGAGGACGTTTCAGCGCTGCTCGATACGGCTGAGCGGTCATTGTTCAACGTTTCGCAGCGGTATCTCAAGCAGAACTTCATTAACATCCGCGACGTTCTCGACCAAGCCTTTGATCGTATCGACCAACTCCATCATGAATCTGGACAGTTGCGCGGTGTCCCAACCGGATTTACAAAACTAGATTCACTGCTCGGCGGCTTACAAAAATCAGACCTGATCATTCTCGCTGCTCGTCCATCTATTGGTAAAACGTCATTAGCACTCGACATCGCCCGCAACGTGGCCGTTAAAACAAAGCAGCCGGTTGGCATCTTCAGCTTGGAAATGTCCAAAGAACAGTTAGTGGATCGTTTATTAGTATCACAAGCTGACGTTGACCTTTGGAAAATGCGGACTGGGCGATTAAAAGATGATGATGATTTCCAGCGCATAGGTCACGCGATGGGCGTGCTCGCCGAAGCGCCGATCTTTATCGACGACAGCGGTACGGCCAACATCATGGAAATTCGCACCAAAGCGCGGCGGTTACAGTCGGAACATAAGGCACTGGGATTAATTGTAATCGACTACTTGCAGTTGATGGAAAGCCGGACCGGCGAAAATAGAACCCAAGAAGTTTCGGAAATTACTCGCGGCTTGAAATCCATTGCTCGTGAATTGAATGTCCCCGTCTTAGCTTTGTCACAGTTAGCCCGTGCGGTTGAACTCGAACGCCCGCCAATTCCTAAACTTGCTCACTTGCGCGAATCTGGTTCAATCGAACAGGACGCTGACGTGGTTATGTTTATCTATCGTCCGGTTGTCTACAATAAAGACATTGAAGAAGATAAGCGTAATTTGGCAGAAATTCACGTGGCTAAACATCGTAACGGTCCAACCGGTCACGTCAACCTCAGCTTCGTTGAACGTCGCGCCTCTTTTGATAATAGAGAAGAAAGAATGGGAGAATCAGAATTCTCGGGGGAGTAACCTCTCCCTGTCCTACGGACATCCCTCTCCTGAAACCTCCTCTACCGCTGCCGCGGTTGCCCTCCTGGACTAAGGAGGGCTCTACAGGTGAGGGAATATAATCATGCTCAGGTGAAATAGAATACTTGGTAAAGAAGAACCCGCCTAGCCTGTTGCTGGCTGAGCGGGAGTAACTCGTTTGGCTTTGAGATACGCTAGTCCATGAGTTGGACAGCGACGCTGTTTATCGCCGTACAGAAGAACGTTGGGATGGCTCGCTTGGCAGTCAACACACCATGTGTCTAGATTGATAATCGGAAGTGCTTTCTTTGGCCTGACTGCTCGCCATTTCCCAGTACTTTTCCGTGGACGGAGTGTTGCTGTACCGAGCGGAATTCCGTGCTGAATCCGATAACGACAGGTGTGACAGATTGGACCATCTACTGTCCTGACTGCCACAGGCCGCGGTCGACGACAACCACTGCATTTTTTCCAGGTCGATGTATCTTGGTAACGATAACCTGAAATACACTGTCGACACAGAGCCGGGTTAACAATGACTAGACATTTCTCAAGACCACACTTGCTACATATTCCCGGGCGCTGATCTTGTTCACGACATTGCCAACAACGCAACAACTCTGTGCCTCGTTGCTGTTGTAGTCGCCGAGGTTTCGGATGGTGACACGTTTGACAAAGACCAATCTGCATAAGGGGTCGCCTTTCTCGACCCGGTCTGGTATATCACCACGCTAGTCCTATCGACACCGATTGTCAAGCACCGATGTGTTGTGAAAAAATCCGCCCAGAAATACCTAGGCGGATGCTAATTTTTTGGCGCGTAGATATGCTATGCCGTGCACTGGACAGCGACCTTGCTTATCGCCATAGATGACGACCTTAGGGCGAATTCCCTGACAATCAACGCACCACTGCGATTGATGATCTGAAGGTACGATGAGTGGGACAACTTTTTTTGAAGCTCTTTTCCGGTTCGGTTGTGGCAGCGGCCCCATCCGTAACGGGACACCGAGTGGTAGACCGTGTTTGTGTCGATACCGACAGGTGTGGCACAGCGGACCCTCAGGGATAATCTTCGCCACAATCCGGAACTTCTCGCAACCAAAACATTTTTTCTTGTGACGCTCATGATACTCGCTCTTCGGATAACATGACTGGCAAATTGGAGGATTGCGCACTTGTAGTTTCTTTTCTTCTCCACAGATACTGCATTTCTGTAGACTGTACTTCCAGGATTTTGATCGACACCGAAAGCAGCGCAGTAACCCGGTTTTCTTCTGAGACTTGACCAGACGGGGCGTTGGATTGTCACATGTTTGGCAAAGAGCGATCAGCATCGGAACTCCTTTCGTGGCCGATATACTTTCCCTACACGCTAATCCTGTTGTCCACAAATGTCAAATATTATTACGAAAATAAAAAAGAATTCACTCGGGTGAAGTGAATTCGTGCTTGGCCTGGTAGCCGTCAATGAACATTTGCATCGCCACGAACGGTAATCCGATCAGGCAGCCTGTCCTAAAGATTGGATTGATTAGATGGTCGAATGCCGCAGGAAGTTGGCCAATCCGTTGCAGGAATAAGCACGCTCCGACCGCCGCCAACTCTGTACCAGCTATGATCCAAGCGATAGTTCCACAGACATGTGATACATGGAAGCGCTGACGCATTTTTTCATCTCCGTTGTAGCGGAAGTACTATTGTGATGAAGAATGTTGCTGATTATAACAGCCTTGTTGGGCGGCGATCACTGCGCACGGCACGCCCACGATCGCGGCAACGCTCATGATCGTCGATACCACTGGTTGTAGTGCCAGCGCATTGGTCACGGCACAAAGTGGCATGACAATAATGACAATAGCCAGTTCAATCACGAGACAGGTAGCTGAAATGTTGTGAGCTAGGTACTTCTTCTGGATGTAGCGCCTCAAACTCATGATCTCCTCCTTGGGAAAGAGCAAAAAACAATGCTAGCACTCTACACGATATCGCCGGCGGAATCAACACTTGGGCAAATGCATTATTTTCTATACAAACTGGACGTAAGAAAAACTGACGAAGTTATTTTTCGTCAGCTACCTTCTGGATATCGTCATCGCTGCGCCCCATGGCCAACTTTTCGATCTTGGTTTTGACATCTTCCAGCGCCAATCGAATTGGACTGCCAATAGGGTGCTTCTCCGCGACCTTTTGCGCTAACTTTGCTGCATCCTCACGAGCCCATTCATAACCAGATTCTGAAAGTAGGCCCATCATGCCCTCCATGAAAAGTGCTGTCCCGGACATTGAAACCAACCCGAACACGTGCTAAGATTAGCACCTATGACTATGTTCTCCAAACTCAAACAATTCAAAGATCTACGCAGCCAAGCCAAGGATATGCAAAACACGTTGGCCCAGGAAATTGTCTATGCCGACGGTGCCCGCGGTAAAGTTCAGATTGTGATGGATGGTAATCAGCATGTGAATGGACTGACCATCGATCAGGAAATGTTGAAACCGGAACGCAAAGTTGAGTTAGAAAAAGCTGTTCAGGATGTGATCAACGACGCGGTAAAAAAATCTCAGATGGCGATGGCTAAGAAGGCTCGTGAAATGGGTCATTTAGATTTGCCGGGATTGTCGTAAGCGTCTTCAAACTACGCACTATTCATGGTCAGCATGCGCCATAAAATTGCCGAGGTACTAGGGATAGCCGTAGTCGCTTTTTTTGGGTGGACAGTGCTAGAATTCTTTAATAGAATGAGCTGCTCTTTGTGCGCGTCCGATGTACAAGTAAACAACTGTGGCACGTGTCAGAACAGTTTTGGTTTAGCCCACCCGTTGTCGTCGTGGTTCTTGATATTTATCTCAATATTCGGCGCGATCTTGTTATTTGTCCTGAAGACTCTACTCATCAAGGCTTATAAGCGTCAGGCTGGGCCTCAAGCACGTTAGCATGGCTGCCTACCCACCTGCCATTGCTCGTCTGCTTGATGCGTTAACAACACTCCCCGGTGTCGGCCCCAAAACTGCTGAGCGGTATGTTTTTTCTCTGCTTCGACAGTCACCACAACGATTACACGAATTATCGCAGGCCGTCGAACATCTTCGCGACCGGATTGTCAGTTGTTCGCACTGTCATTATTTTGACGAACAAAACCCTTGCCATTTCTGCGCGGAAAAACAACGTGACCAAACCACGATTTGTGTTGTGACCGACTCCCCTGACGTCTTAGCGATTGAGCACACCGGCGCGTACAAGGGCTTGTATCATGTCCTCGGCGGTACGGTCAGCGCGATGGAAGGTCGCGGTCCTGATCAATTGTTTATCCGTGATCTGGTTGATCGCATTACCAAAGAAAATGTCATGGAAATTATTCTAGCTATGAATCCAGATATTGAAGGTGAGACGACGACCTTATATCTCAAGAAAGCGCTAGAAGGATTACCGGCTAAAGTAACGCAGCTGGCGCGTGGGATTCCGCAGGGCGGAGATGTGACGTATCTCGATGAGGCGACGTTAACAGAAGCAATTTCACATCGTCAGATAGCCTGAATTCTTCCTGCTACTTACGTACCGGCTGGTTTAAACCAGCCGGTACGTTGTAAAAAAATAAAACCTTTGCTACTTCGACAAAGCTATTACGTTTCGAAGTACAATTCCAATGCTTCAACCAAATTGGTCAATGCTTCACGCTTGGTTTTCCCAAAACTAGAAACGTCCACGTTCAAGCATTGCGCCACGTGGTATTTACCTTCTTTCCAGACGATATTTTGGAGGGAAACTGACTTCATAATGTTTCTAGACTACTTCAAAAAGTAGTGCTTGTCAAGGTTCTTGAATCAGTCATCGGTAAATCGCGTCATCTTGCGGTAGACAACCACAGCGCAGGTTTCCCCGTAGAACGGGGCAGGCGAAACTTGCGCTGTACTGTTTACAGGTGAGATGGCTAGGAACAGGTTTCCTTATTTGTCTCCGCATCACCGGAGCATTCACGGATTTTTGTATTGGCCTGAGTCTTTGGGTTAAACGTGTATTCGCCATACCAATAGGCACCCGCGTCACCAGACCCACAGCGATAGGCAATAATACCGGTCTTGATATCCCAGGAGGTATGTCCAGCACATTCACCGCCATAGATCGCTCGTCGAGCAGTGGCTTTAACAAACGTATCGCTGGCGATATCATATACGCCGATCAATGACTGGCCATTTCCTTGACCACCGGTGCTTGATTTTTCGTATACGACTTGTTGTAACTCAGCATTCAAACAAGCTTCATCAAGCGTCCAGCCCGTAATGATTTGACTAGCAAACTTCTTCCACCAAGATTGTTGAGCCAAGGCTGAGCCTGTAAACGGATCGGCGGCGCAACTCAGCCGGTAGGAAGCGGTTGTGGTTGGACGGTCAGGAATGTTAAAACTTGAAAATATCTCCGCCGCCACAATTGGCGTTGACGTTCCCCATTCAGTAAAGGTGATGATGAGATCTTGTTCCTGACCCAAGAATTGCAATTCTGATCGGGCTTGACCGTCTGCCCCATCAATTACTCCCCAGCTTGCCGTACCGCTGGTCATTTTCAAAGTCTGAGGCTGCTTAAGCTTGTCATATTCATTCAAGCGCAGCAGTTGCCCTAAGCGATGATCATATACTGTTAGTTCAAGGGTAAGCGTGCCTGGCGTGGTTATCTGTCCTGACCCGCCAGGTTCATACGAACCATAAATATACTGAGCGCCTTCAGCAACATCAGCGAATGATATGCTCGCCGGATAGCGAAACGAATAGCCAAATTTTTTATCGGTAAAGGTTTTCCAACTTTTTGTCGCATCATTTGTAGCACTTGAATTTGTATTTACCGCTGTTATATTTGTATTCACTGCACTTGCTGTGTTGGTATGTACGACAGCCGTGGGATTTGTATTGGTATTGCTATTTGCAACAAGGGCTATATTCACATTCTTTTTCGTCGATGATCGCGTTGTCACCGCAAAATACGCCAAGGTACTAAATGCGGCCACGGCTAAGACCATTACTACAATCGGAATGATTGATCCTTCCCGATCTGAGTCGAATCGAAGGTTACGTATAGACGTATTCATTAATAATTACCGATTGACCCAATTCCAACCTAACAACGAATCTCCGCCCCCGTATCCTTCAGAACCACCGCTACCTTCAAGTAACGTCGTTGATTTCTTGGTTTCAACATTGTAGCTTAAGATGTCGCCTTTTTGGTTACGAACGATTGGGACTGCGCCGGGCCACCAGGAAACTCCTTGGCTGCCTTTAGGAATTGTCGCGACGACGCCTTTAGCCAAATCAAAGATAGAACCATTTCCATTGTTTTGGAAATAGACTTTACCTGAATCTGGCGACCAAATAAATCCGGAGGCGTAACTATTCAATAACTCTGACGGAGTGGTTAGTTCTTTCGTTGCAATATTCCAGAAGTAAGTTTGATTCGCGCTGTTGTCATATGAACTAAAGGCAAAGACCCGAGCGTTCGGTGAAATACCGGCTTGTTGTTCGTAGACTTGTAGTTTTGGACTGAACGCAGCTTCATTATAGATCAGCGTCGATTTTGTAATCTTTCCAGTCGCGAGATTCACATTTTCTAAATATCCTTTACCTTTTGGCGCGTTATCGGTATTGTCGTCGTCGCGACGGAAAATCTGAAAGGCTGTGCCGTCAGACACAAAGCCAACAAACTGTGGCAGGGTCGACCAAACGTTAACTTGTTGCACTTTTTTGGTGGCTAAGTCAACCATCATCAAATACGTATTTTCTTTACCCTCAGTCCCGCCAATCAAGAAAACCGCGCGATTGTGCGGTGCGTCAAAAGCGACATCATTAATTAATGGCACATCCCCATTAAATAGATTGGTTGGATCGTATTGAACTATCTTTTCTATTTTGTTTTCGCTCGTAAAGCTGGTGCGGTAAATTCCGCTGTACGGTGTTCCGTTGTAGGTGTTACTCGAGAGGAATACAATACTGTCGCCATCTTGGCCGAATTGAAAATTGGTTGGGGAGGTTGCCAGCTGTCCGGAAAGTCCGAGCGGAATATCGGTTGAACGAATTTGCGCCGTAATAATACTATCCCCCGATACAGCGTCCGTTTTGTAAACACGGGTGACCAGCCGATCTGTTGACTGCCGAGCCGCGAAGGCAAAGTTTTGACTCTTGTCGATAGTGAACGGCCCGGTCGGCGCGTCATATAGTGCAGTTGAACCAGTATTGGTGTTAGCGTTGGTAGTAGATGTGTTTGTGTTGACTGCACTATTCGTATTAACTGATACATTAGCCAGCTTTGTGTTGACTGTATTGGTGGTTGTAATGTCCGACCGGTGCGAAGTTACAGCCACATATGCCAAACTCGAAAACGCCGCCACGGCGATGACCATGACGATGATTGGGATGATTTTTTTGTTGGGCATAGGCGTACGGATTATTTCGTGAAGGTGAAGGTGGAAAGGATTTGAGTGTACTGCTCATCACTCAGCCCATTTCCTTGATCAATCTCAAAAGCAAAACTACCTTTGGCGATAAAGGATCCATTATACGAAACAAAAGCTGGAATGCCCGTAACTTTCGTTCCTTCAATACCAGCTATTTTTATCGTGCTCTTGGTAGTTGTACTGAGATCAATTGCTACGGCTTGCTGATAAGCAGATAGCGCGCTTTCAGACTCATTTCGAGGGAACATGGTGATAATAAACTTACTCACTACGTTAGTACCAGACGGGGTTGTAGGAGTCACTTTTTTAGTAAACCCAACACTGTCGTAACTCGCTGAACCATAAGGCTGCTTTGATTCGGAAAGTGTCCATGAATCATTCGGATATTTGAAACTGAATCCATACTTCGTATTCGTATACGTCTTCCAACCTGCCTGTCCGGCAGACAGGTCGGCGGTCGGGTCGGTAACGGCAAATGTAGTTACAACACTTTCGAATACTTTAGAATCTTCAGATGTTGCGTTGTATGGGTAGTTACTTAGGGTATACACGTTTTTACCATCAAAAACATAGTAGGATAATACTTTGCCATCCGACCCATAAGCATTCGCTGCTACTCTTATCATATCCAGCCCATTACGCTTTACGTTCTCTTGGACAATTATATTGCCATCAAGGTCTTTTGTGCCCACGACTTCTTTGAGAAATTGTTCTTTTGTTTTGACGCCATCTTTTATTTCGTTCAGACTGTTTTTATGAACGGAGAACTGTGTGCCATAAGCATACCCTTCTGTCGCACCGAGTGTTGGCAACTCGGCCGTTTTCAAGAAGATTGTCGTATTGGTTTGCTCATGCGGATACCACGAGCTCGGATGTTTGAGGGTAATTCCTAGCGTAGTATTGGCATACGTCTTCCACCCCTTCGTCGCATCGGTAGCTGTGTTCGTGTTGGTCGATACATTAGTATTCACCGCTGCTACAGTATTTGTGTTCGCAGTTGTATTCGCATTAACATACGCGCTGGTATTTGCAGTAACATTTGTGTCATTACCAACTTTCCCTTTCGGCGTGGTGAAATTGAGATAGGTGACAAAGCCAGCTAAGACAACTGCCGCGATCATGATCAGAATTGGTTTTGAAGCAATGCCTTGGCGAGTGGTCATAGTATTATTTCGTGAAAGTGAACGACTGTATGATATTTTTAACCAGATCGTCAAATGATGGGTCAGTGCTACCTATTGTGGTTGAGCCAAAAGTAGCAAAAAAATCTGGCGCACTAGAAGTGGTATCAGACTCAGCCATTCGCACAGAGTAATTTTGGCCGATATTGAATTCACCTATCTTTGTAAGGTCGGTAGTTTCTTCTGATGCGATAATCAGGCCTTGAGCTGTATGCTTAATACTCATGACCTTATACGCTGATCCTGTTCCCCATCCTTCTGGATCAACGTAGAGTTGCATACTTGGTTGGTTGCCATTTCCGGATTTCATTCCTATCAACAAGTTATCGGCAGGATGCGCCTCTCGCTTTGTTTTTTGTATATTATTTTCAATAACACTCCATTCCTTTGGATATTTAAAACTAAACCCATATGTTAAATTCGTATACGTCTTCCAATCGGCGGTGGCATCAGATGTTGAAAAAGTTGAGGTAATATTATTAAGCAAACTAAGTTTTACATCATCACTCCCTTGATAGGTCACAAAGAAGGAATATGATCGATTACCAACTACTGTAATTGCTGTGGCGCTTGTTCGCTTGTCGCTATCACGAGTCACTTTTACTATCCGCCATGATTTTCCTTGAATGGTACTAGTTGTATCGCTATCTACAGTAGACGCACTAAACCACCCCGCCGCGACGATGTCTGTAGACGGGTGAACAAAAAAAGTAATTGTTCCGCCTATGTCTCCGCAATAAGTAACTAAACTGCCAGTTGTGCCACACGGCGCCGTAATCTTAAGTTCGCTAGGGTACTTAAAAGAAAAATTATAAGTTGTATTGTTGTACGCCTTCCACCCCTGCGTAGCATCCACCGTTGTATTCGTATTCGTCGATGCGTTGGTGTTTACCGCCACCACAGTATTTGCGTTCGCAGCCGTATTCGCATTAACATAGGTATTTGCATTCGCTGTGACAGCAACATCACCGTCAACTTTTCCTTTTGGCGTGGTGAAATTTAAGTAGGTCACAAACCCAGCTAACACAACCGCCGCGATCATAATCAGGATTGGTTTTGAGGTAATGCCTTGGCGTGTAGTCATAGTATTATTTCGTGAAGGAGAAGGTAGTTAACATTTGTTGCAATACCTCAAACGTGCCAGCTGTGCCGCTGCGTAATTGAATGTCACCATTATTGGAGATATACGCTGAACCATTAACATCGACGGCTGATATTTTATTTTTCCAGCCAGCAGGTTCTTGTGAAAAAATGATTTTCATTACTGGCGTCGGCGTAACTGCCCAGGTCGTTGACATATCAGGTGAATACACGGTTGACGTGACGCTGCGACCTCCGACTGAGGTAATAGTACCGGCGCTGGTATTCCATTTACCATCTTGGAAGAGAACTGGGGAATTTTGCGTGGAAATTACCAAAGTACCATCTTTATCATTATTATCTGTAAACTGGACAAAGGTCGTTAGCTTACCCTCTAAATCATTGCTAGCAACTGGTAATACGCCCCATGTTTTTGGATATTTTATCGAATATCCAGCTTGCGTATTCGTATACGTCTTCCAATTGGCAGTAGAGTCCGAAATTATTAACGTTGAAAGAATTTGATCATATGCCGTATTGAAGTCGTATGTATTATTTAGATTATAGTTCGTGCCGAGAACACTTAAGTAATATCCGTCTCGAAGAAAATATGTCGCAATACCCGGTAATATTGCACCACCATCGCCCTTCAATCCGTTTGCACCGTGGACCGTAATCGATGAATAGGCTGAAGCTTTTGACGCACCTGGGCATCCTAATTCGTTATCCGGTCGGGCCACACATTCCTGATGTTTCTTATCAAAGATTTGTTGTAGTGATAGATTATCGGTATTCGCCACCTTGTCGATGGTAATGTACCCGTCCAGCGGTTTCTTCGGATCAGGGTAGGTTTGAGTGGTGCTTATTCTATAGAGTGCAATGACTCCTGTGCCATTCAATGGCTTCTCAGTTTTCCATTCTGGCGGATATTTTATTTGGAAATAATTTTCGGTACTGGTATATGTCTTCCATCCCTTCGTCTCATCCACCGCTGTATTCGTATTCGTCGATGCGTTTGTATTTACCGCGGTTACAGTATTTGTGTTCGCGACTGTATTGGTATTAGCATATGTATTTGTATTTGTTGTGACAGCAACATCCCCGCCAACTTTTCCTTTTGGCGTTGTGAAATTGAGGTAAGTAACAAACCCGGCCAAGACAACTGCTCCAATCATGACTAGGATAGGAATGTAGGCAATACCTTTGCGCATAGACATAAGATTATTTCGTGAAGGTGAAGTTCGAGAAGATTTAATAACCTGCGTAACTGATTGTCCAGGCTTTAATTAAATTGTCAATGGTGGTATTTTGTGTTTCTGAACTCAAATAACCCCAAATCGTGACCATAGTCGTGCCAATAAAAGTATTGTACTCACGAATGAATCCTCCCTCACCTGAATTCTTGATATTTTTAACCATGTATACCCTATCACCAAGATTTAGCGGCACGTACCCTTGATACGTTGTATTTTTTTTCCGAGCCGAATCTAATCCATCGTATCTTTCAACGGTTGGATAGTCTCCAAAGAAACATGGGTCTGAGAGTTTGGCACACTTTTTATTAAACTGATCAATAGATTCCCGAGTAAAGAATTGGACTTCTTGTAAGTATGGTTTTGAGCCTTGAGGGGTAATATTTTTTACTTCGTAACTGCCTCGCCTATTCACTTCTGTATTGTTTTCTAGCGAGTAGCTTTTTGGGTATCTTATACTTACAAGTGAATCGTTCGTATACGTCTTCCAATCCTTAATCACGTCAGCGGTCGACGCAGTATTCGTATTTGACGCGACACTACTGGTATTAGTATTACTATTCGACGCGGCCGTGTTTGTGTTCACATTCTTATTTGCATTACTGTTCGTCGTTTTCTTATGGCGAATGAGGAGCGGGCTAACTACTGTATCGCTGTCGTTCGGCCAAATCGAAAACGCATACATGGCGACAAAAGCCGCGATTGCTAAAATAACCGTCACGACCGGTACGAGGTGCTGCTCTTGCTTAGCGCCCTGTTTTTTTGGATTGTCCATGTTGTGTATAAAATTTATTTTTTACCTACAATGACTATACCACAAAACAGCCCTTAAGGCCATTGTACAGGTGATTTTCCTTAGGCCGTAATATTAGAAATTTTGACGGTTGTCACTTGTTGACGATGGCCGAATTTCCGGTGGTAGCGGACTTTGTTATGGAACTTCACGCCAATGACTTTATCGGTGCGTTCCTGAGTTACAACCGTACCAGTCACTTTAGCTGTTTTCAATGTCGGCGCGCCGAGCTCGGCTTCCGTTTCGCCTACCATCAAGACTTCGTCAAACGAGACCGGTTTGCCGGCTTCAATATCAAGCTTTTCGATGGTGATGGTCTGGTCAGCGGTGACCAAGTATTGTTTGCCGCCGGTGCGGATGACTGCGTACATTGACAGTAGAAGGTAAAAAGTAGTAGGTAGGGGGGTGCTTATTTAAGGCTTCGACAGTATACCGAAATAGCGATTTTTAGTCAAGGACATGAGCAGCTCTTTAGCTCATTAGCCGGTTAGCTCGTTAGTCGATTAGCTCTCTAGTTTGATGCGGGTTTGTTTGTGATTCGTGTTTTCTCCATTCATGCTACGCGCCCCCCTAACCCCTCCACTACTACATAGTGGAGGGGTTAGGGGTGGAGTATTGCGGCGGATCCCTCCTACAGTCGGGATGACATAAAGAAAAATAATTACTCCAAATCAACGCTCACCACATCGCCCACCTGTACCCCATGACGCTGCGCAAAGCCGGCCGGAACTTCGAGGACACCGTCGATGGGTTGATCTGGTTCGATCAGTGGTACGTTCGTGCTGGTTGGATCGGCCGGCGCCGCGACGTTGGAAACTATTTGGGTCACCTGACCGGATCGTAGCCAAATGAAATCCAGTGGAATCAGCATGCCCTTCATCCAAAACGCTGGCCGGATAGGTTTATCGTACACCCAGTACATCCCTTGATTATCGTACAGCGATGTTCGCCCACCTAAACCTAATTCTTGTTTAGCCAAGGTGGTTGGGATTTGGACTTTGACGCTTGTATCCGAAAATAAAATTTTAGCGTGACTGTAGCCGGCAGCCTCGACGGTAGCTGCAACATTGGCACTGACTGCATGCTGGTCAACCGGCCAGAAAACAGAAATAATAACTAAGAAAAAAGCGACGACTAAGCCGATAAACCAACCTATCGGTAACGATGCGTTGTGTTTCATTGTTTCTTTGCTACCTGCTTTCCGGTTCGCCGGACAATCCACCACATCAAAAGCACCATCACAACCAGCAACCCGGCTAAAGCTTCGATTTTTTGTAGGCCGTGAACTGACAACGTGCTCAGTCCAAACAAGATAACAATCAAATAAATAATAGTCACACTCTGTCGGATCGAAAATCCAGCGTCAAGTAAACGAAAATGTAAATGGAGGCGGTCGCTACTGGTGAACGGCGAGGTGTGAGCTCGCAAGCGCTGAATGACGACCCACAGTAAATCGAGAATCGGCAAACCCAGAATTAATAAAGCGGTGGCAATTTTCCCGCCGGAAATAATCGATAATGCGCCGAGCAGGAAACCAATGTAGAGTGATCCGCTTTCGCCTAAAAATATTTTAGCCGGATGCCAGTTCCAGATGAGAAACCCAAGCGCAGCGCCGGTCAGACTCAGTGCGATCAGCCCAACAGCGGTTTGACTGACTTCTGGACGAAGGGTGAGTAAAAAAATAATCAGCGAACCAATCACGCCAATGCCACTCACTAATCCATCAAGACCATCAAGTACTTTCGTCGTGTACGTCGCACCAAGTAACCACAGCACGGTAAAAATATCAGCCCACAATGTCAGATGGTAAGCTGTACCGTGCACAGAAAATAACGTCCATCGTGGATGCGTCAAGTCGATGAAACCACCGAATGGGTTAGTGATAAACGAAATCCCAATGCCGGTCGCGACCGCTATCAACGCAGCCACCACCACCCACCAAATTTGTTTTTTGGCTGAAATGTTCAGCCGGTCATCAATCACGCCGGCGAAAGCGATAATCAAACCGCAGACGCCAAGGCCAATGATGCTTTTTAGCGGCAACTCAGTCCCCGTCCATGCTCCCTGCCAATATAACACCACCCAGGTAGTCCAAGTGGCTAGAATGATTGCCAAGCCGCCAAGCAAAGGAATAGATTTTGCGTGACGTTTACGATTCGGCGCGCTTGATGGATCGTCAACTGTTTTTGTTCGTCGGGCAATCACAATCATCAGCGGCGTCAAGGCGCACGAAACAGCCGCGCTAACGGTCAAAGCTATAACTTGCGGCGTGGTCATTGGTGTTCATTCAAAAAAGATTCCAGTAACAACTGCGCCGCTAGACTGTCTTCTTGTCCCCGCGTTAATTTCTGGCCAGCTTGTTGTTGTTCACGTTGCACGGCTTGAGATGACATCCGTTCATCGCGCTTTTGAACCGGGATAGAAACTATCTGCTGAAGATGGTCGACAAATTGCTGGACTCGTTCTGTTTGCGGCCCGGCGGTGCCGTCGGTGTTCATGGGCCAGCCAACAACAATACTCGTAATGCGATCATGTTGTAGGAGTTCATGCAATGGCGCCCAGGCTTCGTCCCATGTTTCAACCAACAACGGCGGCCGCGCAAAAGCCATCCGTGTTTCAGTATCACCGACCGCTAAGCCAATTTTTTTATCACCCACATCAATCGCGAGAACTGCGGCCATGGTGTTACGGAACAGTAATTATTTCACAGCCGGAATCTGTCACCAAAACCGTGTGCTCAAAGTGGGCGGATGGTTGGTGGTCAATGGTGAGAATCGTCCAACCATCATCAGCCGTCGTGACCTCAGCCTTACCAAGGTTGACCATAGGCTCAATCGCTAAGACCATGCCTTGAACAATTGCCGGCCCGCTGTTGGCTTTACCGAAATTTGGAATGGCCGGCTCTTCATGAACTTGGTAGCCGAGTCCATGGCCCGTCAGTTGCGTGACAATTCCATAACCTAGGGGTTTAAGAAATTGTTCAATTACGAAACCAATATCACCAATTCGTTTTTTAGGCTGAACTTGTTTTAAACCGAGACGTAACGACTCTGCGGTGTCTGTCAAAAGTTTTTGTATCTTAGGATCAATAGTACCAACTGGCACCGTAATGGCGTGATCACTAAATAATCCTTGATAATCAACACCAATGTCGAGACCAATAATGTCGCCATCTTTCAGGACGCGGTCTGGTGACGGCATACCGTGAACCACTTCGTCGTTGATTGATGTGCACAGCCCCGCCGGAAAACCGTCAAAACCTTTGAAGGCCGGACGTCCACCGTGTTCGATAATAAACCGTTCCGCCATGTCGTTCAGTGTTGCGGTGGTAATCCCCGGACGGACAGCGTTAACCACTTCCCGCAACGCTTGTGCGGCAATATGACCACTTTTCCGTAGCTTAGCTACTTCGTCTTCGGCTGTAATGATAGCCATGAAATCTTCTTCAGTTTTTTCATCAGGTCGCGATTCACGACTTTGATTGACGGATGAGCATCGACCGTTACCATCAACACGCGTTCTTTGTACCAACGTAATACTCGTTCCGTTTCGGCGTGATAAATCTTCAGACGTTTCCGAATTGCACTCGGCGTATCATCATCACGTTGTCGTAAACGAAGTCCATCATAATCACAATGCCCTCGTTTTTTCTTCGGTGGATCGTGTCGCAAATGGTAGACATGACCTTTTGGACAAACGCGACGGCCAGATAATCGTTGCACCGCGGCTGCATCTATTAGGTGCAAAAAAATAATCAGATTTGGTTTACCGTACTTTGCCAAAGCGGTTGCTTGATCAATTTTTCGTGGATAGCCGTCTGAGATCCAGCCGTTCTTGCAATCATGTTCTGATAGCCGCTGCTTCATCATCGCGTTCGACATTGAACTCGGCACAAGATTGCCCTTGTTAATAATCGCCGCAATTTTTCGCCCTAGATGAGAGTGGCTTGCAATTTCGTCACGCAGCACGTCACCAGCGGAGATATGCTTAATACGCAAACGACGAGCAAGTCTACCTGCTTGCGTCCCTTTACCAGCTCCTTGCGGTCCGAGGATAACGAATCGTGGAGTATTCATGCGCCTCTAGTATAGCAGAACATAGGGGAAAAAGCTTCTAGCATATAGCTGTTAGCTTGTAGTGCCTGCATCCGAACTTCTATAAGCTATCAGCTAAAAGCTAACACCTCGTCCTAAAATCCTTCGTAATCCCGAACAATCAGCTGCGATTCTATTTGCTTAACGGTTTCAATAACGACGCTGACGACAATCAGCAACGAGGTCCCGCCGACGATCAGAGTAGTCACACCAGTAAAGCGTTGGACTAAGTTTGGCAGAATAGCGATTACACCCAGGAAGAACGCACCGGCTAACATGATGCGGTTTGTCACGTAACCAAGGTAATCAGCCGTCTGTTTGCCCGGCCGGATGCCCGGAATAAAGCCGCCTTGCTTTTGTAAATTTTCGGCAATTTGGTTCGGCTGGAAGACAACGGCAGTGTAGAAATAGGTAAAGGCAAACACCAGCACAAAGTAGAGCGAATCATAGATCCAACCACCTTGTTGGAATAAGCGGAGTGTCGTTGAAGCAAAATGTTGCAGCCAGAGGATGTGTGAATTCACAAAGAACTGGGAGACGAGTGATGGCATCAACACGATCGACACCGCGAAGATAATCGGAATGACGCCGGCTTGGTTCACGCGGAGTGGGAGGAATGTATCGGAGCCGCCAACTTGTTGCGAACCACGGATGCGCCGAGCGTATGAAACCGGAATTTTTCGCACAGCTTCAGTTACAAAGACAACCGCCATAATTGTCACCACCGCTAAACCGGCGAAGACGAGTGTTTGGACAACTTTGCTGCTATCGAAGACCGCAGCAGTTTGTTGGAGCTGCGTTGGGACACGGGAGACAATGCCGGCAAAAATCATTAGTGAAATACCATTCCCAATTTTCTTTTCGGAAATAAGTTCACCGAGCCACATTAAGAAAATTGTTCCGGCTGTAATGGTGATCAGAGCGGTCGCGAATTGATAGGTACTGAGATTCGGTAAAATAGCCGCGCTTGAACGGCGGATGAGCGTGATCGTACCAAAACCTTGCAACACAGCCAGCGGCACGGCGAGATACCGTGTCCACTGGTTAATTTTTTCATGGCCACGCTCCCCTTCTTTTTGGAGTTTCTCCAAAGCCGGGATAATCATGGTCAACAGCTGGAAGATAATCGAGGCGGTAATGTACGGACCAACACCAAGCATGACCACCGAGAAGGTGTCATAGCCGCCGCCAGAGAAGACGTTTAACAAACCAAGAAATTGGTTGGAGGCAAAAAAGTTTCGTAACGCTTCAACGTTTACTCCCGGCACAGGCACGTGCGCGGCCAACCGGAAGATGACCAGTAAGCCGATGACAAACAGGATCTTGTTTCTAACTTCCGGAATTTTCCAGACCAGCGACAATTTTTGCCACATGGATGTGTTAAACTATTATTTTGCTGAGTACTGTTTCTTGGGGAGCGTTCGGCTTGGGCGCTTGAGGATAACCATTGAACCACCGGCTTTGGTAATTGCCTCGGCGGCGCCAGCGGAAAACTTTTCAGCCCGGACCGTTAACTTCTTGGAGAATGTTCCACCGGAGAGAATTTTAATCCCTGGCCAGACGGATGAAATAACACCCTTTTCAACTAACTCTTTAGCGCTAACGGTTGAGCCATCGACAAAGACACGTTGTAGTTCAGCCAAAGTGACGGTGTGCAGTTTTGGCTTGTGGCTATAGAAACCGCGGAGTTTTGGCGTTGGTAAAATTAACGACTTCAAACTACGGCGCGTTAATTTATTGCGACCGCCAGTTCGAGCGCGTTGACCTTTTGTTCCGCGGCCAGCGGTGGTGCCTTTACCAGATGAGTTGCCGCGACCGACGCGCTTGTACTTAACGCGCTTAGCAGCTGGACGAAGTGTAGAAAGTGTTAACATACCCCGCACCACAATAGTGAATAGGTCATATAAGAATGTATCTTGGATTGAGGGGGGGAAATATTCATCGTGAGTTCAGTCAAATGTTCGCTATTGTGGTACGGGGCAAGTTAAATAGTTTTTCCGCGACGGGCGGCGGCTTGTTCGCGGGTCTTAAGACTCTTGAGGGCGGCCATTAAGGCATAAACATTGTTAATCTTGTTTGAGGATCCGAGAATTTTGCTGACCACGTTCTTAATCCCAGCTAATTCCATGATGGCCCGAACTGGTCCACCCGCAATAACACCGCTGCCTTTTGGCGCTGGTTTGATCATCAAGTAGGCGCCACCGGATTTCATGAAGACCTGGTGAGGAATAGTATCATCAACGATTGGTACGCGGATCAATGACTTCTTGGCCGCGGTTACTGCTTTCTGGATTGAATCAGCGACGTCTGAACCTTTGGCGATACCAAGACCAACGCGACCCTTTTGATCACCGATAGCAACAGTGGCGCGGAAACGCATACGCTTACCGCCAGCCACCACGCGTGTGACGCGCGATAAGTCGATCGTCTTTTGTTCAAATTCTTTTGGTTCGCGCGGACCGCTACGACGTCCACGTCGTTGTCCACCGCCTCGTTGTTGTCCGGAAGAAAGAGCCATAGTATTAGAAAATTAATCCAGCGGCGCGAGCAGCTTCAGCTAAGGCTTTGACGCGGCCGTGATATTGATAGCCACCGCGATCAAAAACGACCGTCGTTACTTTTTTCTCTTGAGCGGCTTTCGCGACAGCAGTTCCAACGGCAGCAGCTTTTTCTGCTTTCGTGCCCTTGAGTTTGAGCTGGCGATCATTAGCGGCAGCAATCGTCTGGCCGGTAGTGTCGTCAATAACTTGCGCATCAATGTGGGCCAAGCTGCGGAAAACAACTAAACGTGGGCGCGCGGTCGTACCGCTAATGCGTTGACGAACGCGAGCGTGGCGACGTGAGCGAGATGTGTTGAGAGGTCGAGACGGCATATCCAGCACTACAATAGTGAATGTATAAGATTGAGAACCATGTTTGATTGTGAGCTAGAAATATTCATGCTGTCGTGGAGTCGAGTTTTCTCTATTGTGGTGCTGGACATAGAAGATTATTTAGCGCCCGCGGCTTTAACGACTTTACCAGCTTTGCGGCGGATGATTTCGTCGGAGTATTTAATACCTTTGCCTTTGTACGGTTCAGGTTTACGGAACTTGCGGATGGTGGCGGCGACTTCACCAACCATCTGCTTATCAATACCGCTGACACTGATAACGTTCTTTTCAACTTTGGTCGTAATACCTTCCGGTACATCGTAGTCGATCGGGTGAGAATATCCAAGGTTGAGGGTTAACTTTTGACCAGCGGCTTGGGCTTTGTAACCGACGCCGTTGATTTCCAGCTTCTTTTCGTAACCGGCTGTCACGCCGATAACCATGTTGGCTACGAGCATTCGAGTTAAACCCCACAGGGCACGGTCTGATTGCAATTCTGGATCGGTCACTGTGACGGTCGCAATATTTTCCGCAATCGTAACGGTCACGCGGGCGTGTACCATCATACTCAAGGTACCTTTTGGTCCGGTAACATCAAGCTTATGGTCGTTGACAGTAATCGTAACGCCGGCGGGAATCGTGATAGGTAATTTACCAATTCGTGACATAGTCTTAGAAAATTTCGCAAATAACTTCGCCGCCCAGTTTCGCCTTGCGTGCTTCGGCGCTGGTCATCAATCCTTTCGGGGTAGAAATAATCGCAGTTCCGAGGTTGTTCATGACGTACGGTAAGTCATGACGACCGACGTAGACGCGACGACCTGGGGTGCTAATGCGTTTGAGTGAAGAAATAACCGGAGTATTGTTGTCGTACTTAATTAGAATTTTAAGTTTCGTGTTCTGTTCCAAAACTGCTAAGCCGGTAATCCAGCCTTCGCGCTCTAAAACCTGGGCCAAGGCGTACTTTAATTTTGCGTACGGCAGCACCACCTCGTGCTGGCCAGCCAGCTGAGCGTTGCGAATTCGGGTGAGCATGTCGGCGATAGGATCGGTCATAGTATTACCAGGAAGCTTTATGGACGCCAGGGACGTCGCCTTTATTGGCTAATTCTCGGAAACAGATACGGCACAGTTCAAAATCACGCATGTAGGCCCGTCGACGACCGCAGCGCCAGCAACGTCGAACCAGACGAGTACTGAACTTCGGTTTGCGTTTCGATTTGGCGATTTGTGCGGACGTGGCCATATTACGTAGTAGTGCTAAAAGGGAAACCGAGGTGTTTAAGTAAAGCGGAGGCGAGTTTTGGATCTTTGGTTGAGGTGGTGACACTTACTTCTAAGCCGTGAACGTGTTCAACTTCGTCGCTCCCAATTTCCGGAAAGACAATGTGTTCTCGCATCCCGATGGTTATTGTCCCGGCTTGGCCGATGGACTTTGGGTCGATACCATGGAAGTCGCGGACGCGAGCTAAGGTGACGTTCATGAATTTATCCATGAATTCCCACATTCGTTCGCCGCGCAACGTGACTCGAGCGCCGACGACCATGCCCTCACGCAATTTGAAAGCGGCAATCGATTTCTTGGCTTTAGTGCGCACTGGTTGCTGACCGGAAATACGAGTTAAGGTTTTGAGCACCGTTTCTTCGTGCTTCGAATCCTTGAGGTGCTTACCAAAACCAACGTTCAGGACCACCTTGGTTAAAGTTGGGACAGCCATCGTGTTGCCCAGCGAGAACTCTTTCTGCAGAGCCGGGACGACGGTATCGCGGTAGCGTTTGTGAAGTCGGGAAATCATACCCAGCCCCACAATAGTTGATTAGGCATCTTTTGAAAAGTTGTCGGTTGAAAAGTAATCATACAATACTTGGTTGAAATCGTATTTGAGCTATTGTGGAGCTGGGTCATACTTAGGAGATAGCTTCTTTAGATCGAACAGCTTTGCGAACTTTCTTATCACCGACCGACATCATACCGACGCGGGTTGGCTTGCCTGATTTTGGATCAATCAACATGACATTGGACAAATGGATTGGACCATTGAACTGGACGCGTTGGCCACTTTCTTTCTCCTGACGGGCGCGAACGTTCTTGGTCATTTGATTGACGCCTTCAACCACCACCCGCCATTGCTGCGGAAAGACTTGCAAGACTTTTCCTTTCTTGCCTTTGTCCTTGCCGGCTAGCACGAGGACCTGATCGCCAGTTTTGATACGTGGGTTGGCCATAGTTAGAGTACTTCAGGGGCGAGTGAAACAATTTTAGTGAATCCTTTGGCTTTCAATTCGCGAGCGACTGGACCAAAGATACGGGTGCCTTTTGGTTCTTTTGAAGTTGGATCAATAATGACGCCAGCGTTTTCACTGAAACGAATGTAAC
>JAYUIJ010000043.1:0-10830 GCA_043766165.1 Candidatus Kerfeldbacteria bacterium | reverse complement strand
GGAGAAAAGATTCGCGTTATTTGTCAGGAACCACAGCGAGCCATTACGCCGGGACAGTATGCAGTGTTCTATCAGGGGGAGGAATGCTTAGGAAGTGCAGTTATCGACGCTGACTAGTTGAACAAGAGCGGTTTTTCCGCTACACTTCACCCATGATGACCGCCCAGCAAATCCGCGACGCCTTCACGAACTACTTCGTTCAGCATGGCCACAAAGCCCTGTCATCTTCATCGTTACTGCCGGACAATGATGCCTCGGTGCTATTGACCACGGCCGGGATGCAACAATTCAAACCCTACTTCCTTGGGGAAAAAGATCCAATGAAAGACTTTGGCGCAAAGCGAACGACCACCATTCAAAAGTCATTCCGTACCTCTGACATTGATGAAGTAGGGGACTTTTCCCACTTGACCTTTTTTGAAATGTTAGGCTTCTTCTGTTTTGGTGAATATTGGAAACAGGAAACTATTGACATGACTTGGGAATTTTTTACGCAAGTACTCAAACTCCCAGGTGATCGAATTTGGGGAACGTTTTTTGTAGGTGATGAAGATGTTCCAAGAGACGAAGAAGCAGAAAAAGCTTGGTTAAAGTATTTACCAGCAGAACGAGTTTTTGCTGGTCCTAAGAAAGACAACTTTTGGGGACCGGCTGGAAAAGTAGGAACATGTGGACCTGCAGCCGAAGTGTATTTCCAATTAGTCGAAAATCCTCAAGGAGAGCCGAGCAGTAGTACTGATTTCATGGAGATAGGAACATTAGTCTTCATGGAATACAACAAGGACGAAAAGGGACAGTTAACTAATTTGCCACAAAAGAATATTGATGTGGGATTGGGACTAGAACGATTGGCTATGGTCGTTCAAGGAAAGTTTGATATTTTTAGTACTGATGCGTATACTCCGATATTAGAAAAGATTTCAGCACTTAAAGGGTATAGCGAAAGTGGAGACCAGCCAACTGATGGCCGGCGTCAAAGAATAATTGCGGATCACATCCGTGCAGCTTGTTTCTTGTTGGCTGATGGTGTGCGTTTTTCTAACAAAGATCAAGGTTATATTCTACGAAGAATAGTTCGTCGTGCTGCGGATCAATTTCAAACATCAAATATTGAAATAGTGCCTCTAGTAGATATAGTTATTGAACATTTTGGTGGAACATACCCTGAACTAGCAAAAGAGAGAGGTAACATCGTTGAATTGTTACATCAAGAGCTAGACCAATATAAGAAGATCTTAGATATTAATGTTGCAGATTTAGTTGCTAAACTTCGTAAAATAAAGCCCCAACCAGAACTAGACGACAAAGCGGGATTGTCAGATATTCCACTATCTTCCGAGGAAGCTTTTTCATTGCACACTACTCATGGTATATCTCTTGATCGATTAGAACGTCTACGTTTTACTTTTGATAAACAAGATGTTGAGAAAAAGGTACAAGCTCATAAAGAACTCTCCCGCGCCGGTGCTACCGAAAAGTTCGGTGGCCACGGCTTAAACGATCCTGATCTAGAATCAAAGTACACAAAAGATCAGATTTTCATGATGACGCGGTTACATACGGCAACGCATTTACTGCAAGCTTCACTTCGTAAAATCCTCGGCCCCTCGATCCAACAAAAAGGCTCAGACATTACCCCTGAACGTTTCCGCTTTGACTTTGCTTTTGAACGAAAACTAACCGATGAAGAGAAGAAACAGGTAGAAGATCTCGTTAACGAAAAGATTCACGCTGATTTACCAGTCAGCTGGAAAATGATGCCATTTCAACAAGCTATTGACGAAGGAGCGCTAGCATTTTTTAAAGAGAAGTATGGCAATGAAGTGAAGGTCTATACGATTGGTGACTTCTCAAAGGAACTTTGTGGTGGTCCGCATGTTGAACATACGAATCAAGTCGGAAAGTTTAAGATTATGGGAGAGTCGAGTGTTGGAGCGGGGATGAGGAGAATTAAGGCGGTTGCGGAATGATGGTTGTAATTAATTGAGGAAGTATCTTTATGGAACCCTTGCAACTGAATAACCAAAATAACGTCTCCGCGTCGATACCTTCAACCAAGCTTCCACTACGTGACGCTTTTGCATACGCTGCTTTGGAAATTTTTTTTGGTGTGGGAATATATATTATCAACGCCATAACTATCGTTAACGACAAAACAAACACAGGCGGAGTCGGGGCACTATTCGGCGGGATTTTGGTTATTGTTGAAATACCAATTGTGGCGGTCGTTATTTCGGCACTTGTTTTTTTGTTTATTAGGCGTCAACCACAACTAAAAATCGCAGCTATATTTTTTGCAGTACTACAACTTGTCGGACTGTACTACGTTCGCAAATCTCTGCTTGGTCAGTAATTCGCTGTAAGTTCACTGAACATCATTGAAGGTTCAACTGTTGAATTCGCAAAACAGTGTTTTCTGATTAAGCAAGTACAGGGTGTTGATCTTGGCAGGGAAAAACAATAGGTGTACCATCTTCTACATGAAGTCCACCAAATCATTCCTACCCTGTAAACTCCTGATCATCATTGCTCATCCCGACGATGAAGGATATTTATTTTCTGGCACAACCTGGATGAATCACCAGGCCGGCGGAACATCGACAATTGTTTGCGCGACGCTCGGCGAAAAGGGATCATCACATTTAAAGAAACCAATGTCGCCAGTAAAACTCAAGGCTCTGCGTAAAAAAGAATTATTAACGGCCACGAAGTTTGCCAAGGTAAATACGTTGCACATTCTTAAATTACCGGATGGGGGAGTGTTACCAAAATGGAAAATGTTTTTACGGCAAACTGCAAAGGTGGTCAAGTCTGTCAAACCAGACGTCATTCTCAGTTTTGGCCCAGACGGAATTACTGGACACCGAGATCATCAAGCTTGTTTTCTTGTAGCCCAGCAGGTTGGAAAAAAATATCGGCTTCCGGTGTATGTGGCGTCAACGTCGCCAACATTTGCGCCTAAATTACAAAACTGGCTCATCTCACGGCGGGCGCATGGTTCATACGATACCTGCATCCCGCTACAACCGGCAACTGCAGCCGTTCCATTACCCTCAGGTTTAAAGCGGAAAATTCTATCGCATTACCCCTCGCAAGTTGATCTAAAAAAACCGTACGGTAGTGCGCCCGTCTCGGCGGTAAAAAAATTATTCGCCGCCGAGTACTTTAGTATAATCTAAGCAGGTTTGATTTTCTTTTATGACTATAGTAGGGTAGCCATATAGTTTTCTGCTCTTTACATCGGGAGGTATAATGATCATCGACATCAAGCACTTTCTGATCCTGCAAGGGTCGCTACTACTGGCCGGAGTATTGAGCTATCATTTACTGACCAACATCTTAGGGAGGATATACAAAGATACCCCAGCGCACTACTTGTCACGAGTGTATGATACAGAAAGAGTATTTCGGTTAAGTCGGTGGTTATTTCTCCTTGTTTGGGGTTGTAACATTTTCTTTAGCAACGAAATTTCAGCGGCGGAAGGTGTGAGTAATAAACCGTATATCTACGTTGGTCTCTGCTTCACAATTGCCGCAGGCGTACTAGCAAAATATGCCTCAAGCTGCTCTGACCGTGTACTAAGGCATTACCAGCTCCACCATCTCAACCATGACCCATCAGCCTAGATGGGTTTTTCTTTACAAAGAATGCTTGAGGTGTACAATAGCCCCAGCCCCGCTTTTACCGTTCCTTTCATCAGAGGTAACCATGGCTCAGAAAATGAAACTGCGTCAGCTGCCCATTCCCAAAAGAACCGAGCAGGTCAATGAATATATTACGGCCATCGCCGATGCGACCAATGAATCACAAAAGTTGGTTTCTCGGGCAAACGAGAAACTGTCGGTAATTCAATTGGAATTGGCCGCTGCCCTGGCTCCGCTCGAAGAACAAGTAGAGCAACACTCCGTCGCGCTCTTCACGTACTTTGAAAAGAATAAAGGCGAACTCACTGATGATGGCAAACGGCAAAGCGTGTCCTTTGGGACCGGTGTTCTAGGTCAGCGATGGAATCCGCCAAAAACAAAACTCAAGAATGAGCAAGCGGTACTCAAGTACATTGTTGATCACCGTCTGACAGAGTTCTATGAAGAGAAAAATATTCTTCGACGTGATGCCTTGCTGGCCAACCAGGCCAAGGCCACGTCAATACCTGGCGTAAGTTTTGTCCGTGATCGAGTCGTTTTTGTCCGGCCGGATTCGTTCGAAGTAGAAATCGAACTCAAAAAGAAAGTTGAACCAGTTTAGCCGCACTGTCCCATGACCCATCTCAATCAGATTGGGTCTTTTTTCTTTACAAAAAATATAAAGAGAGTAAGCTGCTCTCTATTGATGTTCATTCCAAATGGAGGTGTCTGTGACACATAAGACAGTTCTACCGAGACTGCCGCTACTTACCGAATTAACAACCAGCGAGATCATGGTTGGAGTTCTAGCTTTCACAGATCTGAAAGCATTTCCTGAACAAGCTGTGTACGCGCTCTTCAGCTTTCTGGAAATGAACTATCCCGAAGTCATCGATCGCTACCGAGTCCAGCTTGTAGGCGGCCGCTTTCGTTCGGAGCAGATCGAACGGCTACTGAGTTTCATGTGTGCGGGTCACGTCATCGAACGGCCAGTTATGGCTGATCCTCAGATATGTTTCCGGCTGCCAAATCGAAATGGCAAAGAGGATTTCCTGGACAGTCGGGGATCAACGTCGGTAGCCACAAGATGGAAACTCTTTGCTGCATCGCCGCAGAATTCGAGCGCATCGTCGCTGAACACAACAACACAACTCGTTCTTAAGTGAACGGGTTTTTTCTTGCATAAACCTATATCCTTAATCCTTAATCTTAAATCCTCAATTCCTACAACCTAAATCCTTCAACCTACAACCGCATTATACTTTCTACTTTGTACACGCCTACTGGAACATTTGACATGATCCCCAATAGATTGTACACTGATTCAGCACTTCTTTTCAGACCTCACGACTTTGGGCAGAAATCCTGGAAGATTAGCGGATTTTTAGGCCTGAACGCGTGTGTTCAGACTTATTTTTTAGCTCAAAACCATAGCCACTCTACAGACGAACGGTGCAGCCCAGCCGGCTCCAGATAAAGGTTTTCTCCGGTTGAACGGCAGTGTCATCGAATCGCTACCAGGCGGTAAATTCAAGGTTCAGCTTGAAAACGAGCATATCATTATGGCTCACTTATCAGGCAAAATGCGCCTGAATCGGCTCAAAATCCTCCCTGGTGATACCGTTACCCTCGAAGTCTCGCCTTACGACCTAACCAAAGGTCGCATCGTCTACCGTCTCTGATTCGCGCTTAGCGCGACCAGAGCCCAATACTTTATACTTTCTACTTATTACTGCGCCCCGTGAAAGTCCGCTCGTCAGTCAAACCCATGTGTAAAAATTGCCGCGTTATCCGACGTGGTAAGCGTTTAATGGTCGTTTGTCCGTCGAGTCCGAAGCATAAGCAACGTCAAGGTTAAGGCACTTGTCCTGTTTGAAACCCCATACCATTCACTTCAATCTCCACATGACGCTCTCAACTCACTCTCTAAGTTTCTAACAGGATGGCTATCGTCCGTATCTCAGGTGTTACCATTCCCGCGCAGAAACGCGTTGAAATTGCGTTGACCTATCTATATGGTATCGGTTTAACGTTATCGAAGAAAGTCTTGGCGGTAACTGAAATTGATCCAAACATCCGCGTTAAAGATTTAACTGAAGCTCAAGCCAACAAGATTCGTGAAGCGATCGAAAAGACCTACAAAGTAGAGGGCGATTTAAAGCGTGAAATCCTATTGAACATCAAACGCTTGAAAGAAATCGGTGCCCATCGCGGTACTCGCCATAGCCGCAACTTGCCGACACGTGGCCAACGAACTCGAACCAATTCCCGAACTGTCCGCGGTAACGTCCGACGCACCATGGGTTCCGGCCGTAAATCAGCTGCTGAAAAGACCTAATAATTTCTATGCCTGACGAAATAGTATCAGTCCCAACCGAAGAAACCGTCGTTGCTGCTCCAGCGGCCGAAGGTACTTCGTCCGTCCCGACGCCAAAACCGTCGCGTGGTGCCAAAAAGAAAAAGTTTGTCCAAACCGGACAGGCTCATATTCATGCCACCTACAACAACACGATCGTTACCATTACTGATCAACAGGGGAATGTGATTGCTTGGTCGTCAGCTGGTAAGTGTGGGTTTAAAGGTCCAAAGAAAGCTACGCCATACGCCGCCGGAATTATTGTTCGCGATGTCGTTGAAAAAACCAAGCCATTCGGATTGAAATCAATTGATGTCTACGTTCGTGGTGTTGGACTCGGTCGTGAAGCTGCTATTCGCGCTTTGGCTGGGAACGGTTTATTGATTCAAGTGATTAAAGATATGACTCCGACGCCGCACAACGGTCCTCGGGCTCGGAAAGTTCGTCGCGTTTAAGGCACTTGTCCGGTTAGAAACCCCATACCATTCACATCAATCTCCACATGACACTCTCAATTCACTCTCTAAGTTTCTAATCGGATGGCACGCAAGATTGGTCCACGCATGAAGTTATCTCGACGCTATGGCATGGCGTTGTTCTCAACCGCAAAAGAAGCCAAGATTCTTACCCGCCGCGGTTTTCCGCCTGGGCAACATGGTCAAGATGGTAACAAGCGTATGTCCGGTTACGGATTACAACTCCGTGAAAAGCAGAAAGCGAAGTTAATCTATGGTATTCTCGAGCGTCAATTCCGCAAATACTTTGAAGAAGCGCTTGGTCAACCAGGCGACACCGGCGAATTGTTGGTCCAGAATCTCGAACGACGTTTGGATAACGTGGTCTACCGTCTCGGATTAGCGACCACCCGCGCCCAAGCTCGCCAAGTTGTGACCCATGGTCACATGCAGGTCAACGGCAAGCCAGTCAACATTCCGTCCTACCGTGTCGTTGTCGGTGAAACCATCACCATTCGTCCACAAAGCCAAGCCAAAAAATATTTTGAACCAATTAAGAAATCTATCGAAACGATCACGCCACCAGGCTGGCTCGAAGTAGATAAGAGTGCTCTCAGTGGCAAGGTTCTCAACCTACCCACGAAGGACGATACGGAGCGTCAGGTCGACCTCCAACTCATCGTCGAATTCTACTCACGTTAATTATAAGGGCCAGAACTATGGAAACCCTGCCACTCCCGAAGAATATTACTCAGACGACTGATCGCGGCAATCATGCCACGTTCACCATCGAACCGCTCTACCCAGGCTACGGCATGACTGTTGGTAATGCGTTGCGTCGTGTGCTTTTGTCATCACTATCTGGCGGCGCCATCACGGCCGTTAAGTTTGAAGGCGTTACCCACGAGTTTTCGACCCTGCCATACGTTAAAGAAGATGTGGTTGATATTCTCCTCAATTTGAAATTGGTCCGATTGAAGATCCACACCGACGAGCCAACGACCGTTACGCTCAGCGTGACTGGTGAAGGTAATGTCACGGCTGGCGATATCAAAGGCAATTCAGACGTTGAAGTCGTGAATCCTAAGCAACACATTGCTACCTTGACCGACAAAGCCGGTAAATTCGAAGTTGAATTGACGGTCGGCAAAGGCCGCGGCTACGTACCAGTCGAAAACCGCGAAAAAGAACGTCTCCCGCTCGGTACCATTGCGCTCGATGCGATTTACACGCCGATGAAGAACGTTAATTTCACGAACGAAAACGTTCGCGTCGGTCAAATGACCAACTTCGATAAACTCCACCTCGACATCACGACTGATGGTACGATTACCCCGGCTGATGCTTTGGAACAAGCGACGAAGATCCTGGTTGACCACTTCCAATTCGTCTTAACCAATGCTCGTGGTACAGAAGAAGCTGCTACTGAAGTTGTCGCCTCCGAAGAAACGACTGAAACAGCTACCGAGGAAGATGCAGCCGACGGTGACGAACCAAAGAAGAAGGCCCGCAAGAAGTCCAGTGCAGCTGGATCTGTCGGAAAAACTGATGAAGTAAAGGAAGAATAATCTCGTGCGACACCGTAAAGCAAAAATCACTTTAGATCGAACGTCCAGTCAACGGCGTCCATTGCTCCGTAACTTAGCGATCAGCTTGGTGATGCATGAGCGTATTACCACCACCGCCGCTAAAGCCAAGGCTACAAAGTCATTTGTCGAACGGTTAGTCACAACGGGTAAACTGGCGAACTTACATGCTCGTCGTGAAATTATTCGCAAATTAAATAATGCCGAAGCCGCGAATAAATTAGTTACCACGCTTGGTCCACGCTACAAAGATCGTAAAGGTGGTTATCTGCGCAGCATGCACATCGGTACTCGTTCCGGCGACCGGGCCGAACAAGTCGTATTAGAATTTATTACTGACAAGTCATGACCACTGTAGAATACGACGCTACCGGCAAAGTGCTTGGCCGTTTAGCCTCAGACATTGCTATTACCTTACGCGGTAAAAAAACGACCGCCTATCGCCCTGATCGGGAAGCCGACGTGACGGTTGTAGTTCATAATGCGCACAAAATCGTGGTTACTGGTAACAAAGAGAAGACCAAGATGTACTACAATTTCTCTGGCTACCCAGGCGGTTTGAAGCGCAAGACACTCCGTGAAGTCCGCGCGGCTCATCCAGAACGATTATTGATGTTAGCCGTCAAACGCATGCTCCCAGCTAATAAACTTCGCGCTAAAGTGCTCAAGCGCTTGATTCTTGAAGTCCCTTCGTAATTTCATGCCTACCATCACTTCCAAACCAACCAAATTAACCAAACCAGCGGCAAAAAAACTAGCGGTTCGTAAACCAGCCGTTAAGAAAGTTGCGGCACATAAGCCAGCTGAGCACGGAGCTGCGATGACAACTCAGCGCGCTGAACATCAGGTCAAAACGAACTACATCTATGCTGTCGGTCGCCGTAAAGAAGCGGTCGCTCGCGTTCGTTGGTTTGCTAAGGACGAACCGGCGATTACAGTAAATGGTCGGGCGTTTACGGAATATTTTCCCACCTTTGAATTGCAACACATTGTCATGCAACCATTGGTCTTAACCCAGAACGATAAAATCGGCAATGTTACCGCTAAAGTCAGTGGCGGCGGTATCAACGGTCAAGCCGAATCTGTTCGTCTGGGTATTTCTCGCGCGTTAGTTAAAACTGATGCAGATCTCCGTATCCCATTGAAGCGAGCTGGCTTCTTACGACGCGATCCACGCGCCAAGGAACGTAAAAAGTACGGCTTGAAACGTGCCCGTCGCGCCCCGCAGTGGCAAAAACGGTAATCACTCAATCAAACATGACAGCAACCCAGACGACAGTCAGTGGCGGCCGGGTAGCAAAAAACACAACCTATCTGACTTTGGCTCTTATCGGTCAGAAGATTTTGTCGGCTCTGTATATTCCGATTATCGCCGGCTTGATTGGACCATCGGCCACTGGTGAATATTTAGGTGCGTTGTCGTTCATTAATATTTTTGCCATCTTTATTGACTTGGGACTCACCCCGGCCTTTATTCGTGCTACTGCCCGCAATCAGGACGAAGGCCAGCGTGATTTTAATGTCATCATGACCTTCAAAGTCGCAAGCTCGCTGGTTGTAGCCGCCTCAATCTTCATTATTGTCGCTTGGCTGGTCAATCATGGTTTATCACATCCGAATGTATTGTTTGTCCGTTGGGCTGCGCTCGGCATGGCGCTCGATGCATTGACCGCCACTGGCTACGGTTTTTTCCGCGGACTCCAACGTTTGGAGTATGAAGCAGTTGGCACAGTCTTGCATCGAGTGGTGGTCATGCTCGTTGGTTTAACCGCTCTCCAACTCGGAGCGCCGCCGATGGTGGTTATCATCGCCTTGGTGGTCGGCAGCGTGGCGAATTTTTTGTACGCTTCGTTCCAACTTTGGCGACAGGGGATTAGTTGGCGACCACGTTGGCATTGGCTGACCCTCCGGCGACTACTCATTACCGCTATTCCGTTTGGTGTGGCCGCCTTATTTACCGCTATCTATGCCAACAGTGACAATGTGTTGTTGTCACTCTTTAAAACTCACCGTGACGTTGGTCTGTACGGTACAGCTAGTAAAATGGTGATCGCTTTTCAAATAGTGCCAGCTGCTTTAGTGGGAGCTATCTACCCAGCCATGAGCGCGGCTTTTGTTCATGACAAGGAAAAATTGCAGCGACTATTCGTTGACGCCATGCGTTACTTAATGGTCGTCTTCATTCCGATCATGGTCGTGATTATTAGCCTGGCCCATCCACTCGTTTTAGAAATTTACAAAAAAGTTTGGATCGACGCCGTATGGCCGCTGCGCATTCTCGCTTTTGGTTTGCCATTTTTGTTTTTACATTATCCCATTGGCTATTTACTCAACGCGGCCAACATGCAAACCAGAAATACCTGGAACATTGCCATTACGGTCGTGATGAATATCGGTTTAAACTTGATCTTCATTCGTGAACATTCCTACCGCTCAGTCGCGGTTATTTCAGTTTTCTCATCGGCCATGTTATTCTGCATGGGACTCTATTTCGCGCGAAAGATTATTGCTATTCCGGCTCGTGAAATTTTTATGACGCTTGGTAAAACAATTGTGGCCGGTATAGTTTTATCATTCATCGGTTCAAAACTAATTAGTTTTGCCACCAGTATCGGTGGTGTCATTCTCGTTGCTTCAGTGCTAGGAGTGTCATACCTAATCTTAATGATTATCCTGCGCATTGTTCGTCGACAGGACGTTGACTCATTGATGAGCCGCTTGCGCCGGACGTAACTGTTACATGACCAAGTTTCTTCTGCTGACTGAATTCTACCCGCCGAGTCACGGTGGCATCCAAGCCTCACTTGAA
>JAYUIJ010000042.1:0-4592 GCA_043766165.1 Candidatus Kerfeldbacteria bacterium | reverse complement strand
GCATGGCGCTTGTAATGTTGGGCGAACATGCGTTTTGAACAGTTCGTCAATCATTTTTGGGCGTGTCATGCCATCCGGTACATCAGTGCCGATCTTGCTGCCCAGTGTTTTTAATTCATCATCACTTACTTCATCAATATCAATTTTTGTAGCTTTCAAAATTGCCTCACGGTAATTGAGTCGAGGAAATGATTCAGCTAGCGAATATGTTTTATCGCCGATCATGATTTCAGGTTTACCATGAACTGCGGTTGCGACATGCTTGAGCAAGTCCTCTGTGAGTTGCATCATCCATTCATAGTCCGTGAACGATGCATAGCATTCCATCATGGTGAATTCCGGATTGTGATCGCGATCAATTCCTTCATTACGGAAATTGCGACCGATTTCAAAAACGCGTCCAAGTCCACCGACAATGAGACGTTTCAAGTAGAGCTCAGGGGCCACCCGGAGGAATACATCAATGTCGAGGGCGTTGTGATGAGTAGTGAATGGCTTTGCCGTAGCACCACCCGGAATGCTGTGCAACATTGGTGTTTCAACTTCGGTGAACTTCTGTTCAACTAAAAACGTGCGGACAGCGTTGAGGATCTTACTGCGCGTAATAAAAACATTTTTTACCTCATCGTTTGTCAACGTATCAAGTTCACGAAAACGATAGCGTGTTTCAACATCAGCTAATCCATGCCACTCCGATGGAAGTGCTCGTAAGGCCTTGGCTAACCAGGTCACTTTTGACGCATCAACGGTCTTCTCTCCCCTCTTGGTGATGAACGTTGTACCGGCAACTTCAAGAAAATCGCCGAGGTCAATTTTGCCGGTTATTTCAACAAAGTCAGCTAGGTTTTTCTTCTGCAAAAAGATCTGGATTGATCCGGTTTCGTCTTCAATTTTTAAAAACGCCGAACCACCCTGTTGCCGAAAAGCTCGAACTCGACCAGCGACTGTCGTAGCCATACCATCTTCCCATGAACCTAAAAGTTTCTCGGTGGTATGGGTTCTTGATGTTCGAGCTGGATATACGTCAACACTCGCTTCAATCAGCTCTTGGCGGCGTTTCCAGCGGAGTTCTTCTTGATCATTACGGCCTTGCATAGATCACTAGTGTAGCCAAAAATGGGAGATTTTGCAATTACTGGTATCTAAACAACGCACAAGTTCTAAGAACTAAACTCTGAACAAATTCAAAATCAAAAAACTGAAAAAACTACTATTTGGACTTAGCGCTTAGTTCTTAGAACTTTTTTACGTTATTCGACTTTGGTAATCGAATAGGTAATCTTATTGCCGCTAGGGGTTGTGACTTCAGCCTTGTCTCCGGCTTTCTTACCAAGCAGGGCTAATCCAAGTGGTGATTCGTTGGAAATTTTTCCGCTGAGCGGATCGGCTTCATTTGAACCAACGATGTGTAATTGATGATCTTTGCCGTTATGAGCATGAACGATCGAGCCAACTTGAACTGTGCCGTTGCCGTCTTTTTTTGATTCATCGATCACTTGGACGTTGCGCAAGGTTGCTTCAAGTTCTTCAATTCGGCCTTCATTAAATGATTGCTCATTCTTGGCTTCTTGGTACTCTGCATTTTCAGATAAATCGCCAAGTTCTTTGGCTTCTTGAATCCGAGCGGCTATTTCCTTACGTCGAACACGAATCAACATATCAAGTTCGGTCTTGAGCTTCGTTTGTCCTTCGCTGGTTAGATAGGTGACCTGATCTGGCATAGTGAGATTTTTTCCAAATAACGCCCCAGTGGGACGGATAGGCACTGATAATAGGCTATCTATTATAGGGTGTCAACCCAGCACCACTTTTGGCTAATGTAATGCATATTCTTTCCCTGATAAATTGCATTTTTTGATCATTTTACTTGTATAATGCCACTTACTTCAAAAGTGGTGCTGGGTGAATGGGTTATCCACAACTGTACTTTTGATCAGTCTTTTAAGGCTTTCCCGCGCCTTGCGTGAAGTACCATTGCAACGTTTCTTTAGCGACCGGCAGGGCCGCTGCGTTTCCTTCTCCGCCAGCTTCTACAATGACGGCAATTACAATTTTTGGATGATCGTACGGCGCGTAGGCGGCGTACCAAGAATGTGTTTTTCCTTGATTACCAAATTGGGCGGTTCCTGTTTTTCCGGCGCTCGTCACCGGCAGACTCTGTAATGATCGTGAACTACCATTTAAGACACCGGCCCGCATACCATCTTGAACCGTGGCTAAAATATTTGCCGCTACTACATCGGTAGCTAGACTATGAGGCAGAATATTTTTTATTACCGTTCCATCTGGATTTTTAATGGCGGTGACGAGATGTGGTTGATAGACGGTTCCACCGTTGGCGATCGCACTGATGGCGGTCGCGACTTGAAGCGGCGTTACTTCAAGGTCGCCTTGGCCGATGGATAAGTGGTACGTGTCGCCGAGTTTCCATGGTGAAGGACGCTGCGTTGTTCGCCAATCTTTAGTTGGTAAGAATCCGGCTTGTTCAGACGGTAAGTCAATCCCGAGTTTTTTACCCCAGCCGAAGCGTTGCAAGTAACTGACAATTCGATCGACCCCGAGTCCGGTAATATCTTCATATCCCCCGCCAACGGCGTAGAAAAACGTATTGACTGATTCGGCTAAGGCCTTAGTGACATTTGTGACACCATGTCCGCCCGCTTTCCAGTCCGGAAAGAGCGAGGCGCCGACTTTAAATCCACCGACGCTGAGAACAGTTGTGGCCGGAGTGATAATCCGTTCGGCTAAAGCGGCGGCGGCGATCATTGGTTTAATAATAGAGCCGGATGGATACTGGCCAGAAATCGCGCGATTGAGTAATGGTTTATTGGGACTGGTTAAGGCTTTAGAAACATCATCGGAATGACCGGTTGAGACGAACCAGTTATCATCGTAATTTGGCGCGCTGGCCATAGCTACTATTTCGCCGGTTGACGGATCCATGGCAATTGCCGCACCGCCAGGGCTATGGACGGTGGCTACCATGGCTTGGAGTTTATCCGATAATACTTTTTGTACATCAAGATCGAGGCTAGTGACGACGGTTTGACCAGGCTGGGCTTCTTGTTGTGAAATGACTCGTTGCTCACGATTTTGTACGTCGCGTTCAATTTCCTGAACGCCATCTTGACCGGTCAGGACATCATTGTATGAACGTTCGAGTCCTGTTTTTCCGACGATGTCTAGTGGATCGAAATCTGGATGCTGTTCCAATTCCTCTGGTGAAATGCGACCGGTGTAGCCAATGACATTGCCTGAGGTGCTGCCGGAGGGATATGATCGGTTGGGTAAGCTAATAATAGACACTGCGGGCAACGCAGCAGTCGTGACTAAATCTTGAATGGCCTCCTGATAGGAAATATGTTCTTTGACGCTGACTGGGTCCGTGCTTCGACGCTGATGGGTTTGAAGGGTGGTAGTAAGTTCAGCCGATGAGACGTGAATCGCCTCACTAATCCGGAGTATCATGGCTTGACGATCGGCGGCGGTTTTTGGTAAATCGGCTGGCGTAATGGTGGCGACAATATTGGGAACATTTTCCGCGATGTTTTTGCCATTCCGGTCGACAATACTGCCGCGCGGTGCTGGCGTTGAAACAATACGTAGGCGGTTCCCTTCTGATCGATCACGAAAATCACTACCATGGACGATTTGTAATTGAAATAGTCGCCCTCCTAACAGCAGCAAAAGTACCCACATGGCGGCAAACATCCAATTTAGTGTTCGGTGGGTGTTTAAACTACGGAGTGAAACGGGATCCGCGGCACTATCAATAGCCTCGACTGTTTGCGACCGAGCCATGCGCCGCCGACGAGTTGTGTCATGTCCGTGTACTAAACGAAATGGGTCAGCCATGCTTAGAAGGAATGGGTAATGGTTGACGCGACGCGATGGTAACGATCACGGCCGAGCGTGCGCCAGGCAATGCTCAGTAACACGGGATGTATACCGACTTGGACGACCATGGCTATGCCCATAGGTAGCAATGCTAGATGATATGGTTGCCCGGCTAGGCTGGCTAGATAATCACTGCCGAGTGCCAGTAACGTATAGGCGGCAGTCCCGGCGGCGATCGACGAAATAAAACTGACGGCGGAACGGCTGGTGACGATGCGTCGGCTCACAAACCATGTGATACTAGCCGCACCCATGAAACCAATGATGTGCGCGGTGCTGCCGGTGATACTACTCAGGCCGAATAACATTCCAGCAATCAGCGCGGCGATGATTCCGGGCACAATGCCGATAGTCAACGTCAGGGCTATGACAACCAGTAGCGACGGGTTAACACCATAACGCCAAATCGTCCACTGTCCGCCCCAGAGTAGATCCAGAGCGATAATGAACAGGCCAAGCAGACCGATAAGTACGTAGCGTCGCATGGATATTATTGAATGATGACGGCGACCGTTCTGATACGTTGTAGGGTCGCGGCCGGAGTGAGTACCGCTTGCTGAAAGAGGTCGCCGTTACGGCTAGTGATACTGGTCATGGTCCCAATCAGAATATCGGGCGGAATATGTTGCTCGGTGCCTGATGTCACAACGTTCTGACCTTTTAGGAGTGGATCATTTTTCGGAATGAAACCCATG
>JAYUIJ010000041.1:0-4632 GCA_043766165.1 Candidatus Kerfeldbacteria bacterium | reverse complement strand
ATATGGTCTGGAATTTTGGTCCGAACATGCACATGTCACGATCGGTGAAATGGCGGTACCTGTGGAATCAATTTGAAGGCACGTTTTCATGGGCCACGGCACCATTATTAATTGCCCTCCTCGGTTGGTTGCCGTATGCGCTGCATCACGATTCACTAGCTAGTTCGGTCTTAGCACATAACGCACCGGTGGTAACGCAGCGCTTATTGCTTGGTGCCATGATCGGTTTGGTTATTTCCGCCATAGTGACAGTAGTCATGTTGCCTCGGCCAACGAGTGGCGTTCGGTGGTACCGCTGGATTATCATGATTGGACAGTGGGTTTTTTTGCCGATGACCATGATTGTCTTTGGTTCGCTGCCGGCGATTGAAGCTCAAACCCGCCTGATGCTTGGTAAGTATCTTGGCTTTTGGGTGTCGGAAAAATCGCGGAACTAGCTCCGCACAAGGCGATTTTTAGTACTTATCTTTTATATAGGCAAGAACTTTTTTGTCATGATCGACTATTTTCATACTTTTTGTTTCGGCAATTGTGACCCATTTCATCCCTTGTCCTTCTTGCAATTCAAGTTTAATAGAAGGATCATATTTTTCAACAAAGACATGCTTAATGCCACCCTGATTCTCATCTCCAAAATCCTGTACCATAACTTCCTTAGGATTATCAAGATGGTATGATAATTCTTCTAGCGCTTCACGTTTGACGGCCGCGATTGCGGATTCGTGCATCTCAATGCCGCCACCAAAAAATGCCCAATATCCTGGCAAACGTTTTGCATCTTCAGCTCTGTGTTGAAGTAAGATGTCCTTGTTTTCGTTGAAAAGTATTATTACTGAAATGTCGCGTCTTGCCATAGTAAATAAATAGTTGCATATCTAATTAAATCTATAAGCTCAAAAAATTTTATATAACTACCCCAACCGCGACCCAATCACATTTGGATAACTACCCGGCAAACTACTAGCCAGTTGTGGTTTTTTTCCACTCATTTGGATTTCTGTCGGAATTAAAATACCAGCTGAACAAACCACCGCCCAAGATTTTTGATAGGGGATAATCGTACCAGGTTGCTCAGTATGTTGTTCCTGACTTACGGTCGCTTTCAATATTTTCATTTCCGTCCCATTCCACATTGTCCATATGCCTGGCCACGGTTGGTAAGCGCGGATTTTTCGTTCGAGTGTCGTTGCGTCATCCCAGATTGCATGTCCATCCTCACGTGAAAGTTTTGGAGCTAGCGATACGCCATCTTCTGACTGTGGTTGCGGAATTATTTTTTTATCAAGCCATCCGTGAAATGTAGCGACAATGTTTTTCGCAGCTAGCTTAGATAATTGTTGTTCTAATTCTGGTTTTGTGACGGTTGACGTAATGGGAATTGGAAATGCTTGAATCATCGGTCCAGTATCACAGCCCGGATCCATGACCATGAACGTAATGCCTGTTTCTGTATCGCCGTTAACAATCGCAGCGGCAATGGGTCCAGCGCCACGGTAACGGGGGAGTAAGGAGGCGTGAATGTTCATCGCGCCGCGAGCTGCAAAATCTAAGACTGCTTTTGGTAAAATTAACCCGTACGATGCCACAACAAAAACGTCAGCTTTGAGATCAACGACCTGTTGTTGAATTTCAGGTTTCTTTAACGTCGTTGGTGTTAGCACAGAAAAATTATTTTCCTTCGCCCATACTTCAACCGCGCTTGGTGTTAGCACTTGTTTTCGCCCAACCGGGCGGGCTGGTTGAGAAACAACGCCGACAATTTCTACGTGTTCATCATTGGCTACGGCTTGAAATGATGCCACGCCGAATGAACTGGTGCCAAAAATAACGATGCGTACTTTCATGATAGTAGGTCCTGACCTTTGGTAATAATCGTGGCTTTGTCAGTGAACAAAATGCCGTTGAGGTGATCAACTTCGTGTTGGATGGCGCGCGCTAACAAGTTAGTAGCTTTCAAGGTATACGGTTTACCTGCGCGATCAAAAGCACGGACTGTAATATTTGTTGCTCTTTGGACATCACCGAAGACGCCAACAATGGACAGACAACCTTCTTCCGATACCTCTTGATCGAGACTTGGGCTAACAATCTGTGGATTGATCATCGTTAGTGGTTCAGGTAGCTGTGGATCAACTTCTTCGGCGATGATAGCTAGCCGAATTGGCTGGCCAACTTGCGGGGCGGCTAAACCAATACCTTTGGCTTGGCGCATGGTGACAAACATATCGTCAATCAACTCCTGAAATTCAGCCGTGGAGACGCGTGCCAATTCAACTGGTTCACTCGGCGTACGCAACAGTTTCGTTTCATCAGCGTTGAACAGCGACCAGATGCGGAGTTTCGTTTTGCGTTTCATGTGGGTGAGTCTACTAAAAAATCTGGTAGTCCGTCTAGTCGAGCCACGACTGCGGAAACTTGTCGAGTTGCCAGTCGTTGGAGAACAATTCTAACCAAGGTAATTGATCGACTAGTTTAGCATCTGTGAATGTTAGCAGTAGTCGTTGACTTCGTTGTCGTGAATTTGGCAATGGTCGGATATCAAGACGACCGGTATATTTTTTTATTAATTCTTGCTCAACTGTGTGAAATACTTTTTCATCACCATGATAATGTGCGACCCATTGTGTGACGCTTGGTGGAAGATGTAATCGTTGACGATCGGCTAACTCGGACGTGTACCATGTTTGATCATCGCCGTGTAACCAACGTTGCCAAAATGTGTGCTCTGGATTAAATGTTTGTACGATCATCGGAACGTGCGGAGACTCGGCTTGTAATCGCGCTAAGTATTGCCAAGCCCGTTCAGCTGTTGAGTAATCCGGTAGACTTAACAAACTGTCGCCACTGACGACAATGATCGCACCAACATTTTTTATCTTCCGAATTTGGTGATATGCCAAGTAGGAATCAACGGCGATGTCGGCTGGTACGTCACTAGAAACTATTGGCGTGACGGTTGCTTCCGGCCAACGTTCCTGACTCAGCGCGACAACTTGTTCTAACCCAAGTCCGCGAACCGTCCAGTTTGTGGATTGGCAAACCGGACAAATGACATGTAGCGAAACAGAAGTTTTACAAAAATGACAAACAGCTTGATCGTTTGTACCGCGGAATAATGCGGTGCGCTGACCACAAGTCGGGCAGGTTTGTGCCGTGCCACAACTTTTGCAAACGCTAGCGCTAGCATACCCACGTCGTGGTGCAATGCAGATCACTGTTTTTTTGTTAGCGATGCAGTCCTCAATCAGGGTTATTGTTTCGTCTGTAAGCCACGAAAATGCCCCAGGGCGCTGTAAAGAAGTCAGTTGGCGCTCAAAGGGCGTGGGCGCTTGGATAGCCTGCTGTGACCAGGTTATAAGGCTTGGGGCGGGCGTGGTATAGCTCCACGGCTGACTCAATACTCGCAGCACGACGCGAGCGTCATAGCGTGGGTGCTGGGCGGTTTGTTTGTGTGCGTGATGTTCTTCTTGATCGAGAATGATGTGCGGCAATTTCGGCCAGGGTAGTGCCAATGCTTTTAGTGTGCCAATAATGACGAGTTGTTCGCCGCACAGTACGCGTTGATATATTTTTGCGAACGCTGTCGGGGTTATATCTGCATCAACTTCACAACATGATTGTCCACTAGCTTCAATGATACTAATAATTTCTTTAATATCTTGAACGGTTGGGGTAATAATCAGTGTGCTCGAATTTTTATTTGATGCTGTTTGTTTCTGTAACCATGTTAGTCCTTCGCGGCGATCGCGGTACCACAAGTGCTCAGCGATTGCAGGAGTTGCCAAGTTCTTTTTTTGCTCCGGAAGTTCAGTACTAAATATTTTTTTGTACGAACGTAACGTAATTTTCGGTAGCATGCTGAAGAGGACTGTCCCGAGTGACACGGCGCCGGTATCAGCCATGATGTCACAAACCTGCATTTGGAATTTAGTCATCAATGGATAAGAAAAATGTATAGCCGTAATGTCCTGGATTTTGTATTGGCTGGATTGATCGGGCTCCAGGCTCCACACAACGCCAAGAATTCCACGGCCACGTAATGGAATAGTGACGAGCATACCAGGCATAACCTTCAGTTCATCGGGCACGCGATACGTTAACCACGGCCGATCAGCCGGCATCCGGCGGATAGGAATGATATTGGCGAAACTCATGTGGAGAGTGTAAACGTGGCTGTTAATAAACCAACGCCGAGTGGCGCTTCAAACGATGTGATTTTCCCTTCCCGTGATAAGCCATCCAGTGTACTTAACAAGGTCACGATTGGACCGAAGCCACACGTACTCGTTTGTGGTTTGACTGCGGTGGCTTGCGCCGGATCAACTGCCACAATCGCCGCCGAGAGTTGCCGTTCTTCGGTGGTGGGACGGCGATGCGTGGCCGGCGTTCGTTCTTTGCGACGGGTCATGTCAGCCGAAGCAATAATCATAGACCGCAAATTGGCGGATGATAAAAAATCGTGCAGGACACCGCCGGTGCGTAAGAGTAATTCTGGAGTATGGTAGGGGAGACTGATCGGAATAATTGGTAGCTGGAAATGTTTTGATTGCAACAATGTTAGCGGGACAGTTGTTCCGTAATCGAGCTCAGGCGCGGTTTGTAAAACGAGTGGCAAATGTTCTCGTTCGGCGA
>JAYUIJ010000040.1:0-10998 GCA_043766165.1 Candidatus Kerfeldbacteria bacterium | reverse complement strand
CAGTCCCAGTGAGGCGGGTCGATCTCTCAATCCCGCTATCCGTCGTAGGCTTGGTAGGCCGTTACCCTACCAACTACCTGATGGACCATAGGCCCCTCTCAAAGCGGCTTGCGCCGTTCCTTCCGCAACTTGCGTCACGGAATCACATCCAGTATTAGCTCCCCTTTCGAGGAGTTGTTCTGAACTTTGAGGTAGGTTGCCAATGTGTTACGCACCCGTTTGCCACTAACAGATATATTGCTACACCTGTCCGTTCGACTTGCATGCCTAAGACACGCCGCCAGCGTTCATCCTGAGCCAGGATCAAACTCTCAATAAAGATCTGTCGCACATCTTGCGATATGCTAGGACGCAATGTTAAGTTATTTGTCGCATAAAAATGCGATAGCTCTATTTTGCTGCCACCATTATTTAATCTGGCGATGACGACCAGCTTGATGAACTCAAAGTATATTGACGTTTGACTACGCGGCAGAGAAATGAGGGCCGATAAATCCCGCTAGGCGGAACATCGTATACCCTCGTCTCTCTGCCGGTAGTGATCTTCACCGGACAAAAGTCCAATGAAATTTTCTTACCACGTTCTGATTGTCAACGATCAGCTCTGTCATTCCCGTGCCGATCCGTACTGTAGACGATCGTCATCTATGAAAAAAACAGAGAGGTTCGATCAGGACTAAGATCCTTCGCCCCTCGAATACTCAGGGCTCAGGACTCCTGGTGGAGCCTCACTGTTCTTGTTGCGTTTCGGAAAGTGCTGAGATAAACGTGTTACCCGATAGCGGTTTCCTTTCATGTCGCCTTGCGGAGCAATGCCAGAGGCAACGGACCTACTACTAAGCGCTGTGGCATAGTACCAGAAATTCAGAGTATGTCAAGGATTTCAAGGTTGTGGGTAGAATGGGGATTCTGTGCATAGAAAAAAGGCTAACATTAGCTAAAACTTGACTTTATGAATGATGATTGTTACAGTCGCTTTCTAGATGGCTCATTACTAGTTAAAGAAAAACACTATATTCATGGTCTGAAAGGGGCGCCAAGCAATGCAAATTTCTCTGAAAGATGTATCGCTTCGAGAGGTTGTTGGTAGTGGATTGACGGTTTGCGCGGTGGAGCCGAAGCCCTGTGAGTTATTGCTACTTGATTATCAGATCTGGAAGCCAGGGACAGAATTCACCATCAAACACCTCCGTTTTTCTATTGATGATAAGCGGACGGTGTTGATTGCACTTCACCATCGTTCGGGTAACTTCCTGATCGATCAAATTCGCCGAGCTGAGAACATGCTACATGTTTTTGAACTCACTGGTAGCGTCCGAAAACTGGACTATTCGAACGGCGAATGGCGCATGAGTATTGCCGCGGAATATGTCCACGTTGAAGCTGACAATGCTATGCTCCGTCGCGCCGAAAAGTTCCTCAACAAACAGCGAGTTGCGTAAACAATCTTGCACCTCATCAAGATGGTGATAGATCAAGACCATCCCTCAACATCAACGAGGGATTTTTATTATTCCGAATTTTTTTTATCCAGCACCACTTTCAATGACTGTGTATTCTATAAACGTGCGATGAGGTAACTAATACTCTTGCTCGTGGAGCAAGAGTATCTTTGAAAGTGGTGCTGGATTTACAACGCCTGTAAATCGAAGACCGCGTTCGGTGCGGCGACATCTGGTACAATACAACTTTGACTGACTGGCGGTTTCGATGTAGTTGTACCGCAGTGATTTGTATCAGTACAGGTTCGTGTTTGTGTGCCGTTCGTACAAATTGACCAACTGCCGCAGTTCCAGTTTTCAGTACAGATAACGGGTTGTTGGACGGTAACGGTGACAGCTGATGAAGTAGTCGTGTTACCAGCCGCGTCACGGGCGACAGCGGTCAGGACTTTTGAGGTGCCATTTTGGTAGGTTGTTGTATTCCAACTGACGGAGTACGGCGCAGTTGTATCTTCAGTGCCAATCATGATGCCGCTCGCGTAAAATGTCACACCCACCACACCAATGTTATCACTGGCACTAGCAGCTACAGTCACTGTGCCATTGACAGTTGTGGTCGTAACCGGGGCAGTAATCGAAACAGTCGGGGCAGTTGTGTCTGGCGGCGGAGTAACGGTGCAGCTTTGGGTGAGTGGCGGACGAGCGACGGTCGTGCCACAGGAATTTGCATCGGTACATGTTCGGCTTTGCGTACTATTGGCACACGTTGACCAGGCGCCGCATGACCATGACTCTACACAACTACCACCACCACTTTGATCAGCGCCGCGATCGGTGCCGTCGCTGGCTGAACTATTGGCGGGACTTGAGCCAAGCAACTGAACCGCCGCCTTTACCGTGGCCGCGATGGATACAATATCATCAGCATTCGTCAAACCTGACCAGGTTGGCAATGGTCCAACGAACTGTGGGGAAACGCCGAGTGTATTTGTCTCTCTTCCCTGAAGGGTAGCGTTGGCTGGGAAATAGAGATTGTAACTACTACCGGCGACCGTTGTCCCACCGGTGTCTATGGTTCCATAAATAATGTTGTTCGTAAACTTGTACGAGCGCGCGCCATCAATCGGGATTGCCTTGGTGCCGGTCGTGACAAATGTATTATGGTTGTACAGACCTGACGCATCAGAACCACCCTGACCAATGTTGAGGGCCGGATTTTGCACCGAGTACAAAATATTATTTTTCATCTGGATGCCGCCGCCAGTACATTGGATTGATACGACACCTTCACGACCCTGTCCAATACTGTTTGGCAGACTAATCAGTGTGTTAGAGTCAAAGGTATTTAGCGATGGACAGCCGAACGTTGTCCCATCAACCACCAGATTTTTTGCGTATCCGACCGCTTCGATCATGGTGTTATGACCATTAGTCACGATGGTGTTATTGCGGAATGTGTTGCGCGATGAAGAATCACGGACGACGAGGCCCCACGTTTCGTCGGTATAGGTTGAAGACACAACCGTTTGTTTAATAGTGTTGTTTTCGAAGAGCGAATCCATGGTGAAGTGGAGCTGTAAAGTATTCCCAGTACTTGAAAGTAACTCCACTGTATTATTTCGAAAGATCATCCGACGGACAACCGAGAATTGTAGGTACGGACTGTAATTATAGCCAGTCTTGCGGAAGGTATTATTTTCGATCAGCATGTCGGACACCCAGTAGTCTGGTGTACACGTATTGCCGTTGCAGGTGACATCGTGCTGAGCGTCGCCGAATACGATCCGGCCATTTAAGAGTTGCAAGTTGCGAATGACCAGATTATTTTTTGTACCCGCGGTGACCGTAATCGAAGATGAGGCGGTGATCGAGTGGTTTTGACCATCGAGGGTAACATCACTGGCCGTGATGGTTAGATCTCCGGATCCTGAGGTAATGTCATTGGTTAAACAATAGACCGCTCCGGCTTGATTGAGTGTATACGGAACGCTAGAAATACTTTTTGTACACGCGGCCTGCGCGCGAATGGATTTTGGGATAACAAAGATCGCTCCTAAGAGGAGAGTGGCGAGCAAAGTACGGATGAGGTAGCGTTTCACGTGTTTCATTCCGTTTGTAGTGTAGCGTAAAATCGCCTCCCCGGCCAGCCGGCAAGTCTAACTATTAACCGTCACATTGCTCGTGGTCCGAGCCACGAAAATAACAATCGCCCAGGCCAGGAGCACGATAATCAAGCCGATCACTGCGGCTGAGATAATACGCTTCGCTTTATCCACTCGTTCCTCATTACCGGCCGCGGTTAACCAGATCATGCCCCCATAAATGATGAGTACGACGCCGACTAAGGTCATCAATCCTAAGACGAGCTTAATAATATTCAGCGTCACCTCTTTCAAATCCGCTTCGCCTAAACCAAGTTGTTGACCGTAATTATCATTAGCCAGAGCTGTGCCTGATGATCCACCACTACCGGCTCCCCCACCTGACCCTGTTCCACTACCGGAACCTCCACCGGATGACCCACCCCCGCCCGTTCCTGATCCACCCCCAGTGCCGCCGCCGCTTCCACCGCCCGAACCAGTCCCGACACACACTTGCGATTCGACAGGCTTCGAAGTCGTTGTACCACAGGCATTGAGGTCGATACACGTCCGGGTTTGATCGCCGTTGGTACAGGCTGACCAGCCATCACATGACCAATCTTCGGTACACGGCGCAGCCACAACAGCGGCACCCGCTCCGCGATTTGTTCCGTCACTAGCGGTACCGGCAGCTGGCGATCCCGCTAGTAAGACAAAGTCACCACCTGACGGATCTGTAAACTTCGGATCAGCTTCAACGGATTGGTTATCGCGCCCACCGCTGGCTGATTTCCAGGCGGCCAAGGTCGGTGAAAAACCAAAACTAGCGATACCGGAACGATTTTGAAAAATATTATACGAGCCGCTGTAGGCGGTGGCCATATCAGCGGCGGCAGTATGATCGTAACTATACATCGCGCCGCCGCCTGTCGAAAAAATATTATCACGCACCACGTTGGCTGGCGTATCCAAACTGACAAATTTCATGACTGGCCCACTGTCAAGCCGGTAGACGGTGTTATGTGTGAACGTCGATCCGCCGCCAGCCAAGACATTGGTATTTTCAAATCCGGCCAGTTGTCCGCTCCCGGAAAAACGGATGATATTATTCGTAAACACGTTTCCTGTGCCCAGCGCTTGCATGTACACTCCTGGCGCGTGCCGGGAATAAATAGTGTTATTCCGAAAGGTGATATAACTCGGATCGCCCGGCTCGGGCCAGGTGGCCGAAGCTTCTAAGCCGGAGCTGGTAAAAAACGCTCCCCAGCCCTGATTCAAATCAAACGTATTGTCTTCAATCAGATGATGATCAGACTGGTCGCGCAAATATATGCCGACCGCCGAACCGGTAGCCACAAATGAGTTGCGCCGGACAGTGGCATACGGTGAACAACGGATGGTTAAGATTAATGGCTCATCGCCACCGAGCGCGCTCGATATAAAGTGGTTATCTTCAATCAAATAATCACCGCGGGCGCAATTATATGAAGACGGTGAATAGGATAGCGGTGGGTTACCAATGTAGACGAGTTTCTGGGCGCCACTTTGAATAGTATTTCGCTGCAAGGTTAACCGTTCGAGCGGATTACTAACGCCGGCCTCGTTATGGAAACTGGCAAAAGTTGAATCTTGAATAGTCAGGTCATCAGCGCTAACGTTATAGATCTCACTGCCCAGCGCCACATTCTTAATCAAGGCAAAATCGGAACTATCCCCGTAGACAGTAATTCTCCCGTCAGCTCGGATATGGTCAATAGTGACATGTGCCGCGTTTTGAATGTAGACGGAATCTCCGCCGCTGGTGATTTGCTTGTCGTTGCCATGAATGGTGACATTATTAGCCGTAATTTTTAAACACGGTGAACTACCGGACAAGCTGGTGCCAACGGTGTAATCTCCGCTGGCTGATATAGTCTTGCAGGTGGTAATCGTCGGCTGGGTTTGGGCTGACGCAGGGGGTACAGCGAAGAGCCAGATGAGTATCGTAGCAGCAATGGTGCTGGGTAGTGACAATCGCAGGTTCATGAATACAGTGTACCGTATCAACCTCGCTCAGCCAAGACGAAACATCATGCCGACACTTTTTCAATTGCTCCCATCACTTCCTGAATGACCGCCTCGCTCTCAGAGTCCATGACCATTTCGTGGCCTGAACGATGGTGCCACAAAAGTTCTTTTGGTCCGGGGAGAAGTTTGTAGAGTTCTTGCGCTCCACGCGGGTCGGCGACGAGATCAAGACGTGAATGGATAATGGTGGTCGGACAAGTGACGTGCGCAATAATTGGCTCCATGTTGTGCGTCCGTTCCCAGTACGAACGAAAGACGGCCGTCGGGAACCAGAGATAACCTTGGTCTTTTTTCGCGTATTGTAAACTACTAAACTTCGTGATACTTGGATTAGGAAATGTTTTGACTAAGCGTGATATTACTGGTGTGTATCTTGACAATCGCGCCTTAAACTTCAAGCACGGTGCAATCAGCGCCAAGCCGGCCACATGATCCGGATGACTGGCAGCTAGCTCCAGCGCCAGTAATGATCCCATCGATAAAGCCACCACAAAAACCTGGTCGTGATCTTGGCGGAGCAACGTATACGCCTGCTCAATATCAGCCTGCCAATCCGGCCAACGTTTATCTTCCAGATCTTTTGGCGATGTTCCATGTCCCGCCAAAATCGGATAAGCCCAATCCATTCCCCGCTTCTCAATTTCTGGGACCAGTCCTTCGAGGGATGATCGGTGGGAGGTGAAGCCGTGAATGAGGAGGATGGCAGGTTTCATAGGATAGCTCGTTAGCCGGGGTTAGCTCATTAGCTCGTTAGTTTTGTTGGGGTGAACTGGCGGACATAGGGCGTTGTTTCATTTCTCACAGCGCGGCGATTCCCTCCTTGGAAAGGAGGGTCAGGGAGGAGAGCCCCGCACTGTGACGTTGTATATAGTAGCAAACATTACTAAATTCCAAAAACCAAAAAGCAAATACCAAACAAGTTTCAAGTGCTAAGTTCCATGAGAATCTCAAATCACAACTTCCAAAAACGTCCTGCTCCAACGTTTACGGTTACCTGGGCTGGAAAGCCCAGGAAATCCCTTTGGGTTTTGTAATTTAAACTTTTGACCTTGTTTGGAATTTGGTGCTTGGGACTTGAAACTTTTTACAGTACTTCCCGATAATCATTCCACAGCGCCACCAACGACGGAGACAGCAATGACTGTTCTTCAACCAATATCGCTTCAATATCAGGCCGGGAGAATGCCTGAACCTGGTCGGGCAGGACGGTTTTTGAACGGGGAATTTCAGCCGAAAAGGCGCTGACAAATCGCCGCATGCCATTCACATATTCATAAAAACGATCTCCTAAATGGATGACCGCTTGGGCATCGATATCTAAATCCTCGCTGCAGGCGCGAACAGCCGCTTGTTGTATTGTTTCACCTTCCCGTAAAAATGTGGCGGCACTAGCACCGAGCTTGCCCGCAAAAGCAGGTAAATGTCCTGCAATTGGGATGACAGATAATGTGTACACCCCGTCAGCTGTTTTAGCAATCACGAGCACGCTGTGTAACAGATCAAGTTGGCGGTCGATAGTTTGCCGGTCTTTATAACCGACGACCTCTCCAGCTTCATTAACCAGCTGGGCATTCATGACTTTTCCAAATACGTTTTCACCTGCTGCCAAGCCATCGCCCGATGACTAATCGTCAATCGTTCTTCCAAGGTCATTTCAGCATACGTCTTCTCAATTCCATCTTGTTGAAAAATAGGATTCCAACCAAACGATGAAGCAGCTCGCGGTGCGACAATGCAGCCAGTCCGCTGACCGGTAAAGAAAATATGTTCTTTGCCCGGTTGCGAAAGTCCAACGGAGCACAAAATAGTGGCCTTGTTATTGCCCAGTTTTTTTGTTAACTCAGAAATTCCTTCCGCGCCTAACGTTTGTAAAAACCATTTGATCATTGTCCCTGGCAATCCGTTCAATCCGGCCAAGGACAACGACACATCTTCAACCGCAATCAAGCCCTCATGATGTTTACGGGCTTCATTCAATTTATGGGCAATGACTTTTTGTGGATCAAGATCTTGAATTTCGTCTAGTTCGAGTTCAAGTTGTTGAATGCCTGGAATAATCTGTGAGACTTCTTCAAATTTATGTTTGTTGCCGGTGATGAAATAAAGCATTGTGTTTTTCACTTCTTATCTTTTTTCTTTCGCTCAACCAAGCTTCGTACTGTCCTATGTCCCGTAGGTGTGGAGTGATTTCTTTTAATAATAACTACAAGCGTAACAATTGATATTATTGTTATTCCAAGAACAACGTAAATTTTTATTGTATATTGTCTATCAATCTTTGAGTCCAGATTTTCAGTAATAACATCGGCGTGTTTATACTCTAAACCAAGCTTTGTGCAGCATGAACTACCGCTAAATGTTAGTAGATTATTCACCGGACAATTACCATAAGGGGTCTTTAATGTTCTCTCAGACCACAAACCCTCAACTCTTGAACCAATAATATACCGATTCCATCCTGTTTGCGTCATTGTCTCATTGTACGACAAGCGAGAATCTTCAAAATGTATATCTGTACACTGGCCTGTCTGGTTGTTGACTCCAATGCCAATTTGTTCGAAAGAACAAGCGCCACCACCACAATCCGCGACGGAAAATTCCTTAGGCAAAAGCCACCATCCTAAAACACCCAAAGTAAAAAGGATGGCCAGGATTGGAGTGTAGTATTTGATGTTTGGTCTTTTCATGAAGATTTTTTCATCTTTTTCCGCCACGCCTCAATATCCTTATGATTCCCATTCATCAACTCTTTCGGTACTGACTTTTTACGGAACACTTCCGGCCGAGTGTACTGCGGGTATTCGAGGACGCCTTCTTCACTGTGTGATTCATCGTGTGATGACTCATCTTTACCGAGAACGCCAGGGAGTAATCGTGCAATCGCATCAACAATAATCATGGCTGGTAGTTCGCCGCCAGTGAGCACATAATTTCCAATCGAAATTTCTTCGTCAATGTATTCCATGACGCGTTCATCGACGCCTTCATAGCGTGGACAGATAATGGTAATCTGTTGGTACTGAGCTAAACGTTTCGCGTCGGCTTGGGTGAATGGTTTACCTTTGGCGGACATTAACAATACCCGACGTTTTTTCCGGGTATATCTTTTGACCAAAAGGTGAATCGTTTGAATTGCCCTATACACCGGTTCCACCTTCATCACCATCCCAACTCCCCCGCCATACGGTCGATCATCAACGGTGCGGTGTTTGTCGGATGTGTAATTTCGCAGATCGTGCGTGTAAATAGAAATCTTTTTATTCTTTTGGGCTCGCTTTAAAATACTTTCGTTGAGATAGCTAGGAAATGCATTTGGAAAAATTGTGAGGATATCAAAACGCATACGTTGTGATTAACGGGGCCCGACCGAGTCGGGTCCGGCTTGGCCGGAGAAGATGCTGATTAGGTCGAAACGCATGTGCAGAGTATAGCATGATGTAGCAACTGGAAGGTATAAAAAAGCCGGGCTATGCAGTCCGGCGAACTCGTTTATGTAGACGATGGTTTTCTTCGTGATTCACATACGATTGGTATGACCACTTGGTGTACCATTCACCACGTAGTGGACGGGTTGAACGAATCTTGCGAACTCGACTGGGTCGCGGTCCAAGCTTCTTCGGTTCAGTGAGCGTTCGAATTTCGTCAATGTCGAATTCGTGTGGTGTATCAACAACGACTCCGTCTCGTTCCTGAGCGAGGGTTACAAGTTTACCGTCAATACTGACTACGATTTTTGTAAAGTACTGCAGCGGCACCCAGTTTCCATACCAAACTCTCAGGGTTGCTAAAGGATGCTTGTCTGGGAAGAGTAAGTCCCAGGCGGCCAGGGTTGTGGTCCGCATTTTTGGCGAAACAATGTGTCGATACTCCTGTGGATCACCGCCTCGGACTTTCGCCTCAACCCAATCTACCGACCGAGGTGGAAGAATGTTCAGCAAGTGGTGCAGACATTCTTCTGGCAGCTGGACGTCGAACACCAGATGCCACGCTCGATGAAGCAGTTCCGGAATCAGACGTATGTTCCAAGGATCGTTTGTCCCGCCGCGTGAAATTGGACGGAGATGATGGCGAGTCATCGGTGAAGCCGCCAGTGGACCCATATCTCCTCCTATGGATGAGAAAGAACAACAAACCAGAACTCTTTGTAAATTCTACCCTATCAAATGTAGTACTAGGTCGTCAATTTCGTGGTAGTAATTGTGTGCAGCATTTTATTTTATATCTAAAGACACAGCGCACCCTGAAGGGTGCGCTGTGCGGTAAACGATGTAAACCCTAAATCTTCAAATCATCACCCATCCCGGTATCCATCGACATCGGTGGCATTGGAGCAGCAGCTTGATGATCGTCCTGGCCACCGGCGTTCGTTTGAGCCATCATGTCATGGTGCGCTTTACGAGCACCTTCTGGTTCATAGATTTTCAAATTAACGCGAGCGTGATTCTTAGCGCCGACAACACGGAGCAGTGTCCGCAATGATTTCGCCGTTTGACCTTGGCGGCCGATAATCTGGCCGAGGTCTTCCTGGTTGACCTTGAGCGTAATCAATACGCCCATTTCGTCAACGGTTCGATCGCTCGAGACGTCGGTCGGATGGTCGACCATGGCTTTCACCACGTATTCTACGAATGCTTGATCTGTTTCCATAGGAGGTTCTCCTGTAATTAACTACTGAAGTACGTAAAACTAGGATAGCAGACCTCATTCGTGTGTCAACCCAGCACCACTTTGGCCTGATTATTGATATATATCATAACATGTCTGGTGCCATCTCTATTACGTTATCACAAGAAAGCAAAAACTCACCAAAGTGGTGCTGGGTCAAACGCTACCTCTAATTAAAATTTTTAGGCGGCTTTTTCTTCAGCGACTGGAGCTGGAGTAGCTTCAGCCGGTGTTTCTACTGGAGCCGCTGGAGTTTCTGCTGGTGCTTCAGCAACTTGCACAGCCGCAGCTTTAGCAATAACACGCTTTGGTGTAGCTAGTACGCCCTTTTCTACCAAGAGGTTATGGACTGAATCTGACGGCTGAGCGCCGACGGAGAGCCAGTATTTAATACGATCCTCTTTGAGGACAATCCTGGTGGGGTTGATGTGCGGATCGTACGAACCGAGTAACTCAAGATAGGTTCCAACAGTATCTTTTTGCTTGTCGGAAGCGACGATGCGGAATGTGGCGTGGCTCTTTTTGCCGACGCGGGAAAGGCGGAGGACAACCATGGGATGCGTGTAGCGTGTAAAAAGTAAACGAGTAGAAAGGTAAAAGCTCGAAATTGAGCAGGGGGACAGTACCATAATGGGCGGTTCCATGTCAACTCCCCAAACAACTATTTCGACCGTACCTGCCAATCATGGTACAATATTCTTCATGGCGCACCAAGATAACGTCGAAGCCTCGGAGGGCATAAT
>JAYUIJ010000039.1:0-4698 GCA_043766165.1 Candidatus Kerfeldbacteria bacterium | reverse complement strand
ACACATCCGTCCCTTGTCCGTCATTGGCCAAGACTTTCGCGCCGCTAACTTGGACGGTACCCGTACCAGCCGCTTTGGCCGTAAACGTAATTTTGAGAATAGTTCCAGCTGACCCATTGTACCCTGGACTTGGCAAGCCACCAGAAAAAATAACACTATTGTTTCCCCGCACCGCCGGATCAACTGGCCAGTATTTGAAAATAGATCCGCCGGCTGAGACACTGACAAACTGTAATGCATCCTTGGTCCAGGTGATTGTCCCTTCGCTAGCATTTATCGGCGAACCACTGCTGTTAATACGCGCCGTAACCGTTATACTCTGACCAATCGTGTACGAACCTGATGACGGACTGATGTAGATCATCGCGGCCGAAGCTGAATGTAGTACAAAAAACAGGTTCACTACTATGCCGCTAAACGTCAAAAGAATTTTTGTTTGTCTGGTCGTCATACGCGTGGTGTTGGTTGAGCTGGCGGCATTGCCACAGTAGCTGGTGGCATAGTCGGCGGTGGGGTTGGAACTGATGGTGCGACTGGTGACTGCATGGCACTCGGTATTTGATTGACCAACTCCTGTGCCCGACGCAGTTCACCAAGTTCTGCTTCTAAGGCATGAGATTTTTTAACCGCGTCTTTTTCTAAGGCCGCTAAGTCATGAGCAAAATTTGTCCGCAATCGAAAATGTCTGAAGGCTAAAACGCCAACTAGACCAGTTGAGGCCACGCCCAGAAAAATCAGCGCGCCATTGGCGACCGCCGGGTTACGCAAAATCGGTACACTCGCGTAAAAAGGTAAGCCGCCCGCGACCACCGACAGTTTTGTACTAGCATCAACGTTATTCCCGGCTCGATCAAAAGCGCGAACAATATATTCGTACGAACCGGCTGATAATTTACCCGAGGTGTACGGACTGGTTGTCTCTATGAACAGTGACGATTGACTGCCTGCCGCTAATTGATCAACTTGTTTCACTTCGTAGTGATCAATCCCCGACGCGGCGTCAGAGGTCACGAACCGCAGCGTCGGCGTATCTTCAATCGTAATCGTTGACTTATCGAGTACCGGTTTAAATGAGGCCGGCGGTGTAGCGTCAATCTGGACACCGAGCGTTGTTACGCCGCCCCAAGCATTAGTTAATGCGCGGACATGAATATACCACACTCCATCACTCGTGGCTTTGGTTGTCACCGCCGTAGCGGTAGTTGTGATCGCCTCAGGCGGGACTGTTTTTGAGGACTGGTCAAATACATAGCTATAGCCAACCGCGGCATCTACCGCGTCCCATTGAAATTGCACCTGCGTATTATTGAACCAGGTGTTACTGTCAGGATGGGTTGGACTAGAAACACGCGGGCCGGCTGGCGGCGGCGTTTTCAAATCAAAATCCGCTGTTCCCGTTGAACTAAGAATATTTGTCCCGGCGCCATCGTTGAGCAAGACTCGAGACGTTGAGGCAAAACGAATCGTTGCTTTACCCGTCGCCTTAATCCGAAAGGTAACCGTACTGATTACGCCGCCACTGGTTTTGATGCCAGGTGTAGGTAGGCCACCTTGAAAATGAATTGTGCCGTCAGTATTTGAATAGGTTGGCGCCGTCACCCACAGCGAAATAAACGAGGTGCTGGCCACCGGGTTGACGACCTGCAGTTTATCTGGCGGAAATTGGACATCCGCTTGAACGGCGTTTATTGCCTGACCGCCCGTGTCAACAATAAATGATACATCAACTAAACCACCGACTTCGTAGGTACCGCTAGTTGGTGATATTTTAAGGCTGGCACCGGCGGCGTCCCCCCTTTGAGGGACGACACTAATCACTCCGATCAGCACTAGTGCTAGCCCGAAGATGCTTTGTTTACGTTGTGTTTTTTTCCCCCCAATCATACCGATGATTATACCACAAACCTACCGTCGGCGTTTTTTACGATAATGTAGATAGAGTATAATCCCGAGCACTGTTAATCCCACAATGCAGCTGATGAGAACTACAAAAAGTAGTGAGTTTTGATTGCCTGGTAAACGAATGTGCGCCGTGGCCTTGTTTCCGGCACGATCATACACAACAACTGTAACATCTTTACCCGCCCACAATGGTGAAATAGCTACTGGACTGGTGTGATCATTCAAAACCCGTTTACCTACGGTAATATCCGCGTACAACACTCCTGACGTAGCATCTTGTGTTTGCCACACCAATTGCGTCTTGCCATAGGTGCTAGATGCAGGTAACAGGGAAAGGTTAAACAGTTGAGGTGCTTCGGTGTCTAACAAAAAACGATATTGACGAAGACGGGTCCATTCACTGCCATCTACTCGACTATGAATTGACCAATACCATATGCCGTCAGCGAGGTTACGATAATCAATTGATCCATTTTTTAAAATTTCGGCATCTGTCGGCACAGTTTGACTATCTTGCGATAAGATAAAACTATACGACGTCTGAGGTGAAGTTGGCCAGACGATATGAATATCATGTTGAGCCGCCCATTGTTCCGGCGCGGGGGTAGTCGAAGGACTGAGTGTTACACCTTCTAATAAACTATCGGTAATACCAATTTCAAGTGCCTGCCCTGGAATAGGAACACTCGTACCCTGCCCGTCATTCAGATAAATTGCTGATCGCGGCTGATCTAGCACCAGGGTTGTTAAGCCCGTTGCGGCTGATTTAAAAGTAATAATAGCCACTGGCGCCTCTAGTGCGATTAAACCATGAGGACGCCCAGCTACTAATGATACTGTTCCCGCTTGATTGTCCCACTTCGGCAGTTCCGGCCACAGCGGCCAAACATTTTCTTGACGTTGAACATCCGTTACCTGAAAATATTGTGGCGAAAACTTTAAGTGCAGGTCAGCTGCGTTAACCAGTCGACCATCGCTCGATAGCCGAACTTCAACTGAAAACGTTTCACCATTCCGAATAATACCCGCCGGGCCAATAAGATGAACCGCCGGCCCGGCTGCCGATGCCGATCGTCCAATCACGGCACTACTCAGAAAAAAGAAAAGAAAAAGTAACTTTAAGCGGTCCATTGGAAAAGCATAATACTAAAGTCGGTAATGTTAACTGAACCGTCATGATTAATATCAACTCGAGCGTTACTCGGCTGAAGCGCTAACCAGAAAAACAATAAGATACTAAAATCAGTTAAGTTCACCTTACCATCACAGTTTACATCCGCTGTAGCTTTGCCGTCGCATTGTAGTATTGGATTAACCGAAAAATTTACCGTTGAACTGACGGCTGAAATATTACTTCCATTCGACATAGCCCGAGCAAAAGCTGTGTGCGATCCAATACCAAGTTCTGTCGTTTGCACTGTCCGCTGCCATCGACCCCGACTGTCAGAAGTCACGGTAAAGCTAGCCGCTTGAACTGAGTGGATTGTTAGCGTGACTTCACTATTTGGCGCAGTCCCGCCAGATATGGTCACTGGCGTACCAATATTCACGGCACTGTGATCAATATGAATTGACGGGCCAAGAAAAACACCGCTTATAATTGTCGTTGAAGCGGTCGTGAGTGTTACCGCAAAGGTCACAGATGCTAAAGCGTTGCCATCGATGTCAGTACCAGACAACTCATAAACACTAGCACCAGTCGGTTGATCTAGTAAGGTGACATCGAATGTTGCGTCAGCATTGGTTGTGGCCGTTTGTGCAACGACTCCGTTACGAACAATGCTCAATCGAGCGCTCGAGGCAGCTAAACCACGAAATTCTACCACTGGTTTAGGTGGCGTACCGGAAGAATCTATAACCGTCGCACTAATCGTAACCTGATCACTGGTGGTAGTGGCGACAAACAAGTCGCCACTATCAATATCTGTTGTCCCGTTATTCGAGGTCAGAGTTAACATAATTCCGCTCGTTGCAGGGGGCGTACCTAAGCGTCCGATAGTACCGTCAGCAATGGAAACACCGTATTTTACACCGGCCGTCAAAGCGCCAACAAGTTGAAGTTGAAGTCTATCAGTACTCCCACTGCCGCTACCTTGCGAACAAGAGGCGCTATAGGTTCCTGGTAACGGTGTTGCATTTTCCGTCACGCCCGCCGGATTAACAATGCCCAAGGCCACGAAATCTGCTGCCGCTGTTCGGCACCACGTACCATCTTGGTCATCCGGAAAGGTCAGGGTGAGTTTGTTATTTGATCCGGACAAACTCGTCGCGGGCGTAAAAAATAGCTGGTGATTTTCACCGGACGTTAAGTTACCTTGTTGGCGCGACAAATAATCTCGTAACGTCGTTAACGTCGCCGCCTGAACCGGTCGGACCATAATCAAGCTAATGACAAACAGCGCCAGTGCTAACCACTGTCGCTGCCTGTTCCAAACTAGGGACTGCTGCATGCGCCCGTTATGATCGTGAACGCGTGTTCGAGCTGATTTTTTTCTCAACCCGTTTCATGATCATGTTGTTATACCACTTGATAAACAAGACCAGCAGAACCACTACGATAATGACCAAGACAATGACTAAGAGTAGTAAATGCCAAGGCACAATCGTGATCCGAGTCGTGGCACTCAATGCTTTCTTTGAAGCACCGTAGGTAGCGTCAAGTTGAGCCGTGTACGTACCAAAGGCAAAGTTATGCCATTCATCCCCGACGAGCTGAAAGAAATTGCCTTTCGGTGCTTTGTCACTATTCTTTTTCCATTGCACATCGTAATGACGAACACTGTTCGGCAGCACCGC
>JAYUIJ010000038.1:0-4713 GCA_043766165.1 Candidatus Kerfeldbacteria bacterium | reverse complement strand
ATCTGCCGCTTCATTTTGTTCGCGTCGAATAACATGGAAACGGACATGGCCAATTTCATTGACCAGTGATTTACATTTGATAAACCACGGCGCTAATTCTTTGTTCTTGACTTTGTATTCACCGCGCAGTTGTTTGACGATCAATTCACTGTCGGCAAACAAATCAACATCTTTCCCATCATGTTCTTTAACCCATGTCAGTGCCGCGTGTACCGCCTGATACTCAGCTTGGTTATTTGTCGTTTCACCGATATATTTTTTAACTTCAGCCACGACGGTATTCCCCTGTTCAATCACCGCGCCAATAGCAGACGGACCAGGATTTCCGCGCGCACCTCCATCAGTATGAATCGTATATGTGGCGCTCATACGGTTTGACGAATATCAATAATCCGAAGCTGCGGTTCACGGCGGCCCTGCCAAATATTCCATGAGGCTTCAACCGCTAAATCAATAACTTGTCCCGGCTGGCAATCTGCTAGCTTTGAGCCGTGACGAAAACCAATGCAGCGACTTGTGGTCAAACCATCGCTGACCGTCAATTTCAAATGTTGTCGGTCGTTACCAACCGTTCCAGCATCAACGACTTTTGTTTTTTCGATCACGAACAACGGCCGTGGATGTTCCATGCCGTATGGTCCGAGCGTTTCTAAAATATCTAAAGCGTCCGGCGTAAAATCACCAAGCTGGGCTCGGCCGTCAATGGCAATCGATTTTGTCGCTTGTTCTGGTTGCCAACTTTTGGCCACTTGCTCACGAAACCATTGCTCAAATTTCGGTCGTTGCTCTTTAGAGATTAAGGTAAAGCCGCACGCACCAGGGTGACCACCAAAACGCGCAAAATGCTCACGCCCAGCGTCCATGACCGCCATGATATCCATCCCCGGCACCGAACGACCCGAACCTACGATTTCGCCATCGTTTTCAGCCATGACTAATACCGGTCGCCATAATCGATCAGCTAATCGCCCAGCGACTAATCCCAAAATACCTGGTGACCAATGTGGTTCAAAGACTGTCGCCGCAGATTTATGAATAGTGTCATCAACCTGCTCTAACGCTTCAGCCATGGCCAACTCCGTCAATTTTTGTCGATCTTGATTAATCGACTGTAACTGCTCGGCGAGTTGCTGACCTTTCAGTGGGTCAGTCGTTAACAATAATTCCAAAGCAATCGACGCATGCTTCAGTCGCCCCGCCGCATTCAACCGTGGCGCGACCATAAATCCAATCGTATGTTCATCCGCCCGTTCTAAAGCGCTACCCATAATGGCAAACAATGCACGAAGTCCTGGCCGGCGTGTTTTTCGCATGACCAGTAATCCATAGCGAACTAAGGTTCTGTTTTCTCCACGCAGTGACATCATGTCGGCGACCGTTGAAATAGCTATCAGATCTAACAACCACTTTTCCCAACCGACCATCAACTGATGATCAAGCGTTGCCCCATTTTCTGTCGCTTGTAACAATGCGCGAACAACGGTGAACGCCACGCCGGCCGAAGAAAATCCGTGGAACGGATATCCTTCACCATGAACAACTGGATTAATGATGGCGACAGCTGGCGGCATCGTCGCTGGTTCATGGTGATGATCAACTACAATCACATCAAGGCCAAGTTCTTTGGCACGTGTAATTTCTTGAACGTTTGAAGTACCGCAGTCTACCGTAATTAACAGTTTACAACCTTGAGTAATAAATCCTTCAATCGCTTGCATGTTCAATCCGTAGCCTTCACTCAACCGTTCTGGTAAATACCACTGTACTTTTGCGCCGAGAGCACGGAGCGTTTCGTCCAACACCGCGGTCGCAGTCACACCATCAGCATCATAATCGCCGTAGATAGTAATGAGCTGCTGCTCGCGTATGGCGGCAATGATCCGATCAACTGCAGTGCGCATCTGCTTGAATAAAAATGGATCACTCAATGTTGTAAAATCTGGCTGCAAGAACGCTTCAATCGATGACGGCGTGGTTAATTTTCGTTGCCAAAACACTTGCCGTACTAACGATGGCAGATGATTAAACTGTTGCAGAAATTCTTCAGGCGGCGCTTCGGCAATAGTCCAGCGATTTGAGATCATAGATTCATAAAAATATTATGCCCAGACATCGTATCAGGAATCGGTAACCCGACCAAGCCAAGCAGCGTTGGCGCGATATCCGCCAACACGCCAACCGGTGTAACCGTTGAAATATCTCGCACCGGCGAACGATAGCGTTGTAACACTCCAGGTGGCAAATCGTTGGCTACCACAATCAGTGGTACCGGGTTAGCAGAGTGCTCTTTACTTACTTCCCCGGTCGACGGATCAATTTTTGCTTCCGCGTTGCCGTGGTCACCGGTGATCATGACCAAACCATTAATGGACAAAACTGTTTCAATAATTTGACCAACACATTCGTCAACGACTTCCACGCCCTTAATCGTAGCCGGCATATTACCGGTATGGCCAATCATATCTGGGTTAGCAAAGTTGATAACCATAAACGCGTATTGTCCGGTGTTCAATGATTCTACTACACGTTCAGTAATAGCTCGCGCGCTCATTTCCGGTTTTTGGTCATAGGATGGTACTGATGGCGACGGTACAAGCACCCGATCTTCACCCGGAAAAGCAGTTTCCACGCCACCGTTAAAAAAGAATGTGACGTGCGCGTACTTTTCTGTTTCCGCGGCGTGTAATTGTTTCAAGCCGGCGTCACTAAAGACTTTAGCTAGTGGTTCGGTAACCACCTCGGGTGGAAAAGCGATGCTGACCGGCAAGGTTTTTTCGTATTCGGTCATGGTTACAAATGTGACATCGCGTAAATATTCTGTACGGGGGAATTTCTCAAATCCCGGTAATACGAAAGCTTTAGTTAATTGCCGGGCGCGGTCATTCCGAAAATTGAAAAAAATAACGGTATCATGGTCACCGATAGTGGCGACTGGTTTTCCATCATGCATCATCACCGTCGGCGGAATTTGTTCGTCGTAAACGCCGGCTGTGTACGAGGCTTGCACGGCATCGGCCACGTGTTCGGCACTCGGACCTTTTCCCGCTACCATCGCGTCGTACGCTAACTGCGTCCGTTCCCAACGGTTATCCCGGTCCATGTAATAATATCGTCCACCAAACGTGGCTAGTTTCCCTACACCTAAATCAATCATTTTTTGTTCCAGGTGCGTCATGAACTCAAGACCACTATTATATGAACTATCCCGACCATCCAAAATGGCATGGACAAAAACGTCAGTTACACCTTGCTGCTTGCATAATTCCAATAACGCGAAACCATGTTCATCTAAACTATGGACCCCCGCCGAACTAAACATACCGAGAATGTGTACCTTACCATTGTGTTCTTTAGCAGTTGTGATGGCTTTCAAAAATGCTTCATTGGTTGCAAAACTGCCGTCGACAATCGCGCGAGTAATGCGCGGTAAGGACTGATAAATAACCCGGCCCGAACCGATACTCATGTGACCAACTTCCGAATTTCCCATTTCCCCCCATGGTAATCCAACTGCATCCCCCGCGGCTTGTAACGTCATCACCGGGTACTGCGTCACCAATCGATCAAGGTTTGGCGTTTTGGCCATGGCGATGGCATTGCCGCGTGAAGGCGCAGCTACACCAAAACCATCGATAATGATAAGCACAGCTGGTTTACGAATCAATTCTGTCATGAGCTCAACAGATTATCGCCAGTCATTTCACTCGGAACTTTGGCACCGACTAATGGTAAAATTGTTGGCGCGACATCACCAAGTTTTCCAGATTTAAGTTTCATCGATGATGCTGCATGAGAAATGATATAGAGCGGTACTGGGTTACCGGAATGCTCGGTATCTATTTCACCTGTTTTCAGATTGATTAATTCTTCAATGTTTCCATGATCGCCAGTGACAACTAATGTTCCATTAGCTGCTAAAACAGCCTCAGCTAAACGATGTAAGCAAGAATCTGTAGCTTCCATAGCCGCAACGCTGGCCGAAAAATTTCCCGTATGCGCCACCATATCGGTATTTGCATAATTCAGCACAATCACGTCGTGTGTTTTATTCTGAATCGCGGCAATGACTGTATCAGTGATGATGCCACTATTCATGGCCGGTACTTCGTCGTACGTTTGTACTTGTGGCGACGGCACCATCACCCGATCTTCACCACCGACCGGATCGGCGTATCCACCATTAAAAAAATACGTCACGTGCGCGTACTTTTCACTTTCCGCGATATAGAGTTGGCGGTGGTTTCGCAAGACCATCGGAAATGTATTGGTCAACTGAATAGCCGGATAGGCGGTATCAACCGTTTCCAAATCCGGACCAAAGTCAGTCATAGCTACAAACGGCACGTCATCAAGCACGTGTGACCTTGTAAAACAGTGTGTGTCCGCATTTCGTGTTTCAAATTCAGGTTGGACAAAGGCTTTAGTTAATTGTCGCGCCCGGTCAGATCGAAGATTAAAATAGATGATCGCATCGTGATCCTGAATGCCTTTGTAGTCGCCGACGGTGGTCGGCGTAATAAATTCATCTGTTTCACCGCGGTTATAGGCTTGGGTAATGGCTTCCAACGGCTCATTGACATGATGCACGCCGGCGGCATTAATGATTGATTCATAGGCTGCTTCCGTTCGTGACCAGGTTTTATTCCGATCCATGGCGTAGAAGCGTCCCATGATGGTAGCTACTTTCGCGTCACCAAAGTGCGGTTCAAAACG
>JAYUIJ010000037.1:0-11154 GCA_043766165.1 Candidatus Kerfeldbacteria bacterium | reverse complement strand
ATGCTGATATTCCACTTGTTCAAGCCACGGTGGATTTTGGACGTCATCATTTTCGTGAAGGCTTAGTAGCGGCAAAAAAAGCTAGAACGCTGAATCCGGATGCTGTCTTACCGCTGGGTTTGTTAGCGGACGCCGAAATTGAATTAGGCCAGTACGATCAGGCTGTGGCCGATATTCAAACCATGGTCGATCGGAAACCGGACTACGCATCGTACGTCCGCGTGGCCTTCATTCGTGAATTGAACGGCGATGTGGACGGAGCTATTGATGCACTCGATACCGCTATCAGTGCCGGTTCAAAATTTTCGGAAAATATAGCTTGGGCCTATAACGAATTAGGAAAGTTACGTTTACGATCTGATCTACCCAAAGCCACTGACAACTTTCAATCTGCACTTCACGTTTTGCCGAACTATGCGCCGGCGCTTGAAGGTTTAGGCCGCGTGGCATTTTTTCAGGGAGATCAAGCACAAGCGGAAAAGTATTTTCAACAAGCCTTCGCGACTTTACCGATTGCGCAATACGCAATTGACCTAGGTGATCTTAATACTGTCAGGGGCAAGACGGACCAAGCCGAAACATTTTATGCCTTAGCCGACTCTGCTTTTGCTAAATCTGCGAGTAGCGGCGTCAATATCGATCAAGAAATCGCTGCTTTTGATGCGAATGCCGATCGTCATCTTGATGACGCGATGATTCGCGCGACCGCCGCGGTGCATGATCGTCCCAATATTTTTAGCAGCGACACCTTAGCCTGGATTCAGTACCGACGGGGGAAGATTCCTGAGGCTCAATCTGCGATCAACGAGGCGCTGCGATTAGGGGAGTATGACGCAACGATTTTATATCATGCTAGCCTTATCGCAACCGCCACTAACAATCTGGCCGCTGCGAAAAAATACCTCACGCGTGCCCTACAATTGAATCCAAACTTTTCTATATTGTTTTCAACATCTGCCCATGATGCTCTCCAAAAAATGTAAAACCACCGTTGTTTTGCTGGGGTTCATCGTAGGAGGAATCAGTTTCTCAGGATCGCACGTATCAGCGCACGAATTATTGCCCCGGCCGGTGATTGAATATATTCAGCAGCACCCGAATGCGTCGGCGGCTGAAGTGAGCGCGTTTATTAATGAACAGACGCCGGCATTTGCTGCCAAGTTAAAAAATAGGACGAGCGCTGAAGTACTGCGGATCGTCACCGTTCGTCAGACGTCGATTTGGGATAACACGAGTGACTTCATCAAACTCGGCATCAAGCACATTCTCTCCGGACCCGACCACATCTTATTTGTGCTTTCGTTGCTGCTCGTCTTTGCCTCGATCAAAGATATTCTGCGGATGACAAGCACGTTTACGGTGGCGCACAGCATTACGCTGATACTTTCCGGCTTGAGTATTTTTACTTTACCCTCAAAGTTTGTCGAGCCGTTAATTGCGCTGTCTATTGCCTACGTTGCTTTTACGACCGTCTTCTTTCGCCATCGTAAGTTCTTTCATGATGGACGCTCTAAAATCGCCGCCGTGTTCTTTTTCGGTCTGTTCCATGGTTTAGGTTTTGCCGGGTTGCTCAAAGAAATTCAAATCCCGGCTGATCGATTTTTATCTTCGCTCGTCTCGTTTAATATCGGAATTGAGCTCGGCCAATTAACCATCGTCGTGCTCGCGTTGCCGATCATCTATGGTTTCCGCAAACGACGATATTTTCCGCTGGCGATCAAAATTGCCGGGGCAACGATTGGCACCATTGGATTATTTTGGGCCGTGGAGCGGATTGTACAGGGTTTTTTGTGAAGGCATAGAAAGGGTTTTCGGTCACCCATACTAGATGTATCTATGAAAGACTAGGGGGCTTGACTTTTTTGTGATTTTATGAAAGGATATGTCCGGCATACGAACGGACATGGTCGAGTGAAGTTAACTCGATCTTTCTTTTTTCCACACGAGAGGTGTTCGATGAAAAGACTCATCGTGTTTCGGTCAGCACATACGACCGGAGAACTCGGAAGAGGCGTTTCATCTCATCCTATTTTCCGAGTCAGTAGCAAAGGGAAGAAACGTCTCGCAAAGGCCGCGAATGCAGTGCGGCCCATTCTAGAAGGCTGCACCTTCGCTCTGGCTACAAGTGAAGTGCCTGATATTCGCGAGGCGGCTACGATTCTTGCGAAAAACTTAGGCAAGGATCAGCCGTATGCTTCTTCTCTGTTGGGGAGTTGTGAGGGGACAGCGTTCCTGCCCGGCGCCCTCAAGTACGTTCAGGAGATGTTCGACTTCAGGGAGATCCTCATCCTCATGGTAGGTGTAAAAATGTCTGAAAGGCTGCCCGCGTACTTGGGGGAGCGACTGCCCGGCATTTTCCCCACTCTCCCCTGGAAACACTTGTCTAAGGCAGAAGGTGTGGTGATCAACCTTGAAAGCCGTAGCTATTGCTTCATCAATACGCCTCAGTACGTATGTTCGGGCGAATTTGATCCCAGCGATCAAATCTGAAAACGCACTAAGAAAGGAACACCCCGCGCCATCCGAAAGGAAAAAGGCGGGGTAATTTATTTTCTGCTATACTCAAAGTATGAAAGTGAATAATGGCTGGAAAACCTGCACTCGCGGCCACAAGTACCGGGGACCCGCTCCATGTCCAGTTTGTTATCCAGGTAGTCGTCGAAAGAAACGCAAACAACTATTGTCTAAAAACTAATCACGCATCCCATGCCCCCACTCATCAAACCCATCACCCCGCACCTGTGGTTCGACACTCCTGAAAAAGTTAAGGAAGCAGTCGAGTACTATGTGGCGACGTTTCCGAACTCGAAAATCACGAGCAACACGGTCCTCCACAGCACCCCGACACCAGGCGGGGATACCCATGTCTACGAATTCGAATTGAACGGTCAGCGGTTCATGGCCATAAACGGCGGTGACATCTTTAAGTTTAACGAAGCGGTCTCGTTCATCATCACCTGCGAAACCCAAGAAGAGCTCGACTCATATTGGTCGAAGCTGTCGGCCGTTCCGGCGTCTGAACAGTGCGGCTGGTGTAAAGATAAATTTGGGCTGGTCTGGCAAATTACGCCGTTGTATCTCGATGAGGTAATGTCGAGCGGGGATCAGGCCAAGATTGACCGTGTGACGCAGGCTTTCTTGCCGATGAAAAAGATTATTATTGCTGATTTGAAGAAGGCTGCGGAGTAGATATATGGCTGAACAGCAACCGTTCGTTATCGATGGAATAACATATCTCATTGGTGGCTCAAACCTTGATGCGATTGGTCTGCAGGTCAGTGTGCCAGCAATACCTGAATTCTTGGAGTTCGCAGGCTACCACATGGTTCGTAAACATGAGCTCCATGTAACGCTCGTGCCGGTTGGAAAAATAATGGCTAAGTAGAACATCTTGAATCCAAATATCTTTTCGGACATTCTAACCATGTTTAAGGAATATGTTGCCGTAACGCCCATCAGTGTCGTAAAGTATATAAATGAATTTCGGTTTGTAGAAAAAGATGATCGCAAAACAATTGTGGTCATGTGCAAAGTCAACCATCTTGAAGAGTTTATTACTTCAATGAATACAAAATATTCATTGAACATCGAAGTTCCACCTACTCATGTTACACTCTATACACTCAACAGTGGCCCTGGGATCTTTTTAACTGATCAATCGGATATCATAAATTTAACAAAGCAGGTTACTATTCCTGTATTACAAGGAGAATTATGGCAGAACTAAAAACGAAAAAGACGAAAGTAAGTGTGACGAAGTTCATCAACGCAATCAAAGATGAACAACAACGCAAAGACGCGAACGTGCTGCACAAGCTCTTCCTCGATGCGACCGGCGAACAACCGGCCATGTGGGGCACGGCGATCATTGGCTATGGCAACTATCACTTCAAGTACGCCAGCGGTCGGGAAGGCGATTGGATGCTGACCGGCTTTTCACCGCGCAAAGGCAACTTGTCGCTCTACATTCATCCGGGCAATGTCTCGCCGAAACTCTTGAAACAACTTGGCCCCAATACGCCGAGCATGGGCTGTCTCTACATCAAGCGCTTATCCGACGTCGATCAAAAGGTGTTGAAGCAGGTGATCGCGGAGGGGATCAAGGGGCTGAAGAAAATGCTGTATAAGAAAGTCCGGCGCGGGCCGGTTGAGGGGAAGGCGGGGGCGAGGTAGAGTTGGTTCGTATTGGTTGTTCCGCTGCGCGGGGCTTGACATTCGGTTGTTCTTCGGCTAAGCTTGAGCCTAGATAGTAGACGTCATATCCGATTCTATGGCCATCAATTGGACAAAACTCTACAAGAAATATCATGGACAATGGGTTGCGCTCAAGTCTGATGAGCGGACGGTTGTGGCATCCGGGAAAACCGCTCAGGATGCATGGAATGGCGCGCAGAAAAAAGGCCTCAAGAACCCAATTCTCAGTCGGATGCCAGACCGACTCGTTCCCTACGTTGGTGCGGGATGGCTGAACTGAAGTTTCCCTATAAAAATTACGGACCGGGCGTCTATCGTCCGGTTGTTCCGATTACAATTACTCGCGCCGGACGAAGTGTTCAATATGAAGCGTTAGTTGACTCCGGAGCGGACATGAATATTTTTGATGCTCAACTAGCTGACATTCTCGGTTTTGATGTGACCGCTGGGCGCAAAGAAGAAGTTCATGGCATTACCGGCAATCCGCAAGTTTACTACGTTCATCCGGTGACGATTGGGATTGGCGGGACTATGGAATTCAAAACCGAAGCTGGGTTTATGCCTAACATGGGCGGGATGACCTATGGTGTTGTCGGGCAAAAAGGTTTTTTCGAATTTACTCGGATTACCTTTGATCGAAAGAAGCAGCGAGTTGAAATAAAATAAGCCTCGGCGTTCATCACGCCGGGGAGGTAGGGGAAGTCTGTATTGTTGGTTTTTGCCTCGCCGGCGGGGCTATGGCTGTTGACCTTCGGATATTGTTCGGTTATAATAAATATTGTACTTTCACATTCTCACTTTCTGCCTTTTAGCACATGCAATAAATTTATTGCAGAAAGGAGGTGTTACAATTGAAGGTACCAGAAAACTCGAATACACACTGGACGGCTCAGCAAAAAGCTATACTACGTGTATTAATCGGTCAGAATACCCCTACGCGAGTTATGGGGATCAAGTTACAGCGGTCGCCAGAAGCCATTCAAGCTATGGCGAACGCGCTGGGGTTGTCAACAAAACCGACAAACCAGTCACCCTACAATCGGCTGAAGAAATAGCGATTATAGGAAAAACTCTGCCTCAGTGTGAAGTTGTGACGGAAGACCCGCTATGTCGAGGAATACAGAATACTTGTGATAATTGATGTTCCTCCTTGGGGTAGTGGAAAATCATCTCGAAGAGTCTCCGTAGAGTTCAATAGGGGTCGAAAGGCCTCTATTGTTTTTGTTGATTTTTTAGTGAAAAAGGCGTAATCTTGGGGCATGGCAAAGAAATCTTCTAATAATAAAAACTTGCACAAAGCTGGTCAGGCAAAGAAAGACGAGTTTTATACTCAACTCGTTGATATTGAAAAAGAGTTGAAACATTATAAAGATCAGTTTCGTGGCAAGGTTGTGTACTGTAACTGCGACGATCCTTTTGAGAGCAACTTTTTTAAGTATTTTGCAGCTAACTTCAAGGCACTTGGTTTAAAGAAGCTCATCACGACAAGCTATGTCAAATCGCCAATTATCGGTGGACAGTTACCGCTATTTGAAGTCGAAGGGCTAAAGCCGTCGGGCAAGGAGCCATTTAAAATCGAAATCAAGGAAGTGCCGGATTTCGACGGCGATGGCGCAGTAAATCTAGATGATGTGAAGTATTTATTAAAACACGACAAAAATACCGCAACACCATTGAGTGGGAACGGTGATTTTCGTAGTGATGAATGCATTGAGCTACTTAGACAGGCTGATATAGTGGTTACTAATCCACCGTTTTCACTATTTCGAGAGTATGTCGCACAGCTGATAGAAAATAAAAAGAGTTTTTTGATTATTGGTAATTTGAATGCAATTACATATAAGGAGTGTTTCAAGCTAATAAAAAATAACAAGATGTGGCTTGGAGCTAGTATTCATAGCGGTGATCGAGAGTTTCGCGTTCCTAACAACTATCCTCTAAATGCGGCAAGCTCTAGGATTGATGAGGCGGGTAATAAATATATTCGTGTAAAAGGTGTCCGTTGGTTTACAAATTTAGATTACGAAGAACGGCATGAAGATATGGTACTTTATAAAAAGTATTCTCCAAAAGAATATCAGAAGTACTTTAATTATAATGCAATTAATGTCGACAAGACCTCTGAGATTCCAGTAGATTTTGATGGCACCATAGGAGTGCCGATAACCTTCCTTGATAAATACAATCCAGAACAATTTGAGATTATAGGTTTAGGTATATCAAATTCAGGAATAGAAATTGGAGTTAAACCATATACCAAAGAACATAAAAAATATAGGAAAGAAATTCAAAAAAGAGGAGCCGTCGATGGTGATTTATATAAGATTACAAACGGAGAAGTTGATGTTCCCTATGCTCGGGTTATTATTAAATTAGCAAAAGTGAAGAATTAATATGAAAATCGATTTGCATCGAATTACGATAAAAAAAGTAATTGCTGACTACAAGGATAGTGCTGAAGAGGGTGTCGTGGCCTATGGTGGGAAACTGGATATTCGTCCGAAGTATCAACGCGAATTCGTTTACAAAGATAAACAGCGCGATGCAGTGATCGAAACCGTCAAGCAAAATTTTCCACTGAATGTTATGTACTGGATGAATAGAAATGATGGCGGCTATGAAGTGTTGGACGGCCAACAGAGAACTATAAGCATTGGACAATATGTTAACGGCGATTTTTCATTGAACGACCGATTTTTCATAATCTGACCAAAGTTGAGCAGGATAAGATTTTGGATTATGAGCTGATGATTTATTTCTGCGAAGGCACGGACAAAGAACGGCTGGATTGGTTTAGGATTATCAATATCGCCGGAGAAAGATTAACTGATCAGGAAATTCGTAATGCCGTTTATACTGGACAGTGGCTTTCCGATGCAAAGCTGAAGTTTAGTAAATCAAATTGCGCGGCATATCTTTTGTCTACTGATGGTGGGTCACTACTTAATGGATCACCAATTAGACAAGAGTATTTAGAAACAACTCTTTCTTGGATTAATGATGGAAAAATTGAGGATTACATGGCTAAGCACCAGCACAACTCAAATGCAAATGAGTTGTGGAAGTATTTCCAAAATGTAATTTCATGGGTCCGACAAACTTTCCCCAATTATCGTCACGAAATGAAGGGTGTTGAGTGGGGATTGCTTTGCAATGAATATAACGATAAGAAATTAGACGCAAATAAACTTGAAGTAGAAATTAAGCAATTGATGCAAGACGAGGATGTTACAAAGAAATCGGGTATCTACCCCTATGTTTTGACCAGACAGGAAAAGCATCTCTCGATCCGTGCATTTAATGACAAGATGAAACGCGAAGCATATGAACGACAAAAAGGAAAATGCCCAGTCTGCAAAAAGAAATGGGATACTTCTGAAATGGAAGCAGATCACATAACGCCTTGGCACGAAGGCGGTAAGACAAATCCTGGAAATTGCCAGATGTTATGTAAAGAAGACAATAGAAGGAAATCTGGAATATAAACTCTATGCGCAAAATCATCACAATCCCATGAAACACAAACTTCTCTTCATCATCCTCGGTATCGTCGTCATCGTCCTCGGCATCGTCGGTTCATTCGCCTGGAAAATGGGTCTTGGGGCCAAAGTTGATCTTGAACATCCGACGCAGTTTATCACCGCGGACTTCATTGATTTAAAACAAATCGGTTCGATTTCGAAATATCGTTCCGGTGAAGGGCACGACTTCTCAGCGGGCGGAGAAACGTGTCGGAGTATGAAGCATTACTTCACCCCGATTGCCCGCAGCACTCAACCACCACAGCAGGGCAGTCAAAAAGAATTACCCCCCGCGCCAACCGACGCGACCGAAATTGCGATCTACAGTCCCGTCGACGGGCAAATTACCCAAATTGCGGCTGAGCACACGCCGATCGGCGAGCAAATCTATATTCAACCGACTGGCCAACGTGGCTATAATATTCGCCTGTTTCATATCTATAAAGACGCCGGCGTAAAAGTTGGGATGGCCGTGAAAGCCGGTCAACGTATTGGCCGGATCAGCAATTTATCCGGTACCGATGTTGCGATTGAAGCCGGCTTCGGTCCAAGTAGTCATTATCTGTCGTACTTTGATGTCATGTCCGATAGTGTTTTTGCGGCCTATCAAGCACGAGGAGTCGCGAGTCGTTCCGACCTCATATTCACGAAAGAATTTCGTGATGCGCATCCGTTCAAATGTAATGGTGAAGAATTCGCCGATAACTACGCGAGCGATCCAAATTCCGGACAGGACGTTGTCTTAAATGGCTGGACACCGCCAACGCAGCAACGGTACAACAATCAAAAAAATACCAACCAGCCGGGTAACCAGAATACCAATTCAAATACACAAAGTAATACAAACTCGAACGCGCCGACCCCATCACCTATTTCTCCTCATCCCACTCAAATAAACTCAAATACGAATGCAACAGCCACACAAGATGTTACCGTCACGGTATTGAATGATACAACTTCAGGTATCATTGCAAACAAATCCGTTTCAGTTTTTGTCGACAACGGGATTCGCTGTGTCAAAGCCCCGTGTCCAACCAATAGTCGGCCGTGGACTGGAACAACTGACGAAAAAGGATTGTTTGTTCTTCCGGCGACATATGTTGACCAATCGATGAGTATTATCATCGATGGATATGACGGTGCGCCGATTCCCTACGAACAAGCGCTGAATAATCATTCGGTTACACTGCGTCTCAAACCAAAGAGCTAATCCAGCTGTATGCGCAAAATCATCTCCACAACCTTCGTAACGTTAGACGGCGTCATGCAAGCCCCAGGCGGCCCAGAAGAAGACAAAGCCGATGGTTTTCAATATGGCGGCTGGCAGGCCCCGATACATGATCCAGAACTGCTTAACGTTATGGTTGGCTGGTTAGCGCAGCCGTTCGAACTTCTCCTTGGCCGCGTAACCTACGATATTTTTGCGAGTTACTGGCCGACGGCAAAAACTGATGCGGAAGTTGCGGTGCCGTTTAACGCCACCAAGAAATATGTTGTGACCCACGATACAGCGTTCAACGCGACGTGGAATAATTCAACCGTTGTTTCTGGCGACGTTGTTTCCGAAATCAAGAAGCTCAAAGAAATGGATGGCAAAGATCTGTGGATTCATGGCAGCGGCAATCTCATTCAGACGTTGTTAAAACACAACCTGATCGATCGCATGCATCTGTGGATTCATCCGCTGACGATTGGAACTGGAAAGAAACTCTTTGCAGATGGTACGCAACCAGCCACTTGGAAACTCGTTGATTCGAGGATTTGAACGTCGGGGATTATTCTTGCGAGTTATGAACCAGCGGGGGAGTTGAAAACCGGGACAGTCGGTGAGTAATGTAGGGTTGACAGGTTATTATAATTGGATTATAATGGAGATACTATGACGCAAAAAGTATTACAAGTCGGATCTTCAGCCGGGGTCACGCTTTCGAAGCAGGCCTTGAAGGATCTTGGTTGGAAAGTCGGATCACAGGTCACTGTTCAAGTGGATACCCAGAAAAAGGTCGTGAAGATTCACTCTGCTGAACGTTCTACGGCCGAAGATGATAAAATCGCCAAATTAACGATGCGGTTTATTGACCGCTACCGTTCAGATTTAGTGGCGCTGTCCAATAAGTAAATGCAGTATTTGCAGATCGAGCATCTGTTGAAGATGCATTCGTTTGTGGTTGATGAGACCGGTGGGCTACATGGTATTCGCGATCGGGGTCGACTAGAAAGTGTGATTGCTCGGCCATCCCAAGTTGTCTTTGGGCGTGAATTATATGACACTATTTTTGCTAAAGCGGCGGTCTATGCACACGCCATTATTTTTGATCATCCGTTTCTGGACGGTAACAAACGAACAGCGATGACTGCGGCCTTCATCTTTCTCGAAGATAATGGGTATACAGCTACAGCCAAAGCTGGGGAGATTGAAACATTTGCGATAGAAGTAGTTACGAAGAAATTCGACATTCCGACAATTGCCGCCTGGTTAAAGAAACATGTTCAACGTACTTGACAGAGGTCTCTGTTTTGCTACAGTTGAGATATGACAAATTGGTGGTCACGGCAGAAAGCCTATAGTATGCCGAATTATGTTACAAAGGGTCATTTTGACCGCTCAATGAGTGATCTTAGAATTGAGTTAGATAATAAATTTGTCACGAAGGATCAATTCACTCATTCCATGAGCGACGTTAGTCGTCGTTTTGATGAAATGACGACTAAAATGGATGCAATGATGGTTATCTTGCTTCGCCTTGATCAAGAGCGAATTTTTACGACGGAGTGGATTCGCCGAATTGAATCAGATGTGACCATGATTAAAAATCATCTTCATCTAGCATAGATACATAATCAAAAACTGCCTCAATAGCGTAGGTAGTTTTTGATTTTCTCTTAAAATCTACTGTCGCGGATGCGCTTGCAAAATACTGACCCGATTTCCTTCGCTGTCATTAAACACCGCCCACATGCCGATGCCCGGAATTTCTTGTGGTTGACTGACGACCTTTCCGCCGGCTGCTTCAAGTGCTTTCATCGCTGCCGCCATATCTTCAACGGAAATAACAACAGACGGCATATTTTGACCAGCCTCATCTTTCTTCGGAAAGAAACCACCATTAATTGTGCCCGGCGTCTTGACCATGCGATTCTCATCAGTTTCTGCTGTATATGCTGTGACATAGCCACCCATCTCCGCCCCAGTTTTGTTCATCTGCCAGCCAAAAGCATCTTGATAAAACTTCGCCAGACGATCGGCGTCGGTGTACGGCATTTCGAAGTGAACGACAGGGTTTTTGCTCATGGCTTTGATGGTAAATAGTAAGATTGCCTGTAGTGTAACAAATTATGGTGGTTTTGCTATACTGTTTATAGCTTCTTTACTAACCCATCCATCTATGTCAACTGGCAAAGGCACAAAAGCATCTCCCTGGAAACTTAAGACACCGCC
>JAYUIJ010000036.1:0-1923 GCA_043766165.1 Candidatus Kerfeldbacteria bacterium | reverse complement strand
AATTTGGTATTCTAAAACCATAAGAATTTTTTATCCTTATGGTTTTAGTAACTAAGCAAATTCTATTGAGGACATTTGCCGTCTTTTAGAGTTGTGGTAGAATCTAATGTTGTACAAGGAGACACTATACTAGCCTTTTGATCAGCAGCGTCCTTTACATTTCCCGACTCGTCAACAGAATAGAAGTATTTTCCTGCTCCTTCCAGTTGATAATATAGAACAAAGCCCCCGACAGTTCCGCCGGCAGTGCCAGTGAAGTTCGATGCCTTGTACCCATATTTGTTTGCTGAAGGTGACTTCAAGTCAGCCACGTACGTTGGGACGATTGTTTTTTTAACCGGATCCCAAATACTATTTAGTGTACAAGTACTTGTGGTTGCGGTAGCCGTACAGAGTCCGGCAAGTGCTCCCGTAGAACTTCGACTCCAGTCGTCTGTTCCTTGAGCTACGTTACCTGGGTAAGCATTGGTATTGTCGTCATAGTATAGTGCCATTGCTGTTCGGACTGTTGCCAAATCAGATTTGGCTTTCGAGTCCCGGGCTTTTTCGCGAGCGCCGTTGAGGGAAACCAAACCAATTGCCGACAAAATACCGATGATAGCGATAACCACCAGCAGTTCGATGAGCGTAAAACCTTTTTTGTTGGTCATGTGTTTCACCTCCTTTCGAGGATGAACGAGTTAGGATTAAAGTTGAAAGTTGTAGGATTGAAGTAATCACGGATCCGTCCTGACTACCCACTCCTACACACATTGTAAAACTTTTACCTACGTCATTCTTTAGTTTTTTATCCACAAGTAGTATACCACTTTTCTGAGTACCGTGCGAGCTTCGGATCAAACCACCTCGTGTGCCCAGGGAATGGCTAAGGTAGGGTTAATTGATTGCGTTTGATAAGTTATACATCGGTAACAATACAGCCATGACAATCACCGTTACCGCGCCGCCCATAACAACTAAAATCAATGGCTCAATGATGCTGACCAGGTTAGCGACCATGTTTTCTAATTCCTTGGCGTAAAAATTCGACAGTTTATCAAGAATCAAATCGAGCTTACCGGTTTGTTCGCCGACAATCATCATTTGGGGCAACATCGGCGGCACGACTTTACTCGTAATCAAGACTGAGGCGATTGAATTTCCGGCTTCAACTTCCGTAATTGTCTGCAGGGTCAATTCTTTGTAAATCGTATTTCCAATGACGTCAGCCACAATTTCAAGCGAACGCGTGACCGGAATACCGGACGCGATGAGCGTCGAAAAACTTCGTGAAAAACGTACTAAGTAGATCTTTTCAAAAATGCCTCCGAAAACTGGCAGATGGAATTTTAAAATATCAAACTGACGGTGGCCTTTTGGAGTGCGTAAATAGAGACGCAACAAGGTAAAGGCAATCGCTCCGACCGCAATGATAAGCCACCAAAAGTTTGTTAGTATTCTACTAACGGTCATAAGTATAACAGTTGGCAATGGTAATTTCGCCCCGCCCGCCACCAACGCGTCAGTTAATTTCGGAATAACGAAAATCATCATTAAGATACCAATGACTAACATAGCGCCCATAATGAAGGCTGGGTAAATCATGGCGCCTTTAATTTTTGATTCGAGATCGTAATCTTTTTCCTGCTGGTCGGCTAAGTAGTTCAACGTTTCGTCCAGCTTGCCGGTTGTTTCGCCGGAGCGAACCATGTAGATAAAGAAATCAGAAAACGCTTGTGGGTACCGGGCTAAGCTGGCTGACAATTTTGCGCCGCCGTCTACTTCGTCGGCAATTTCCGAAATAATAATCTTGAACGTGATGTTCGATGTTTGCTTTACCAAAATACGGAGCGCTTGAACAATCGGCACTGTAGCCGAAATCATAACCGCTAACTGGCGGGCGAAAAGTACGACGTCCTTATGCGGAACGCGGTTAAAAAAACC
>JAYUIJ010000035.1:0-11369 GCA_043766165.1 Candidatus Kerfeldbacteria bacterium | reverse complement strand
TTCTCGTTCGTACTGATTCAGAATTTGCATAATGGTGGATAGTATGTCCTCCACCCCAGTATACCCTCCAAGTGTTGCAGGCTGACCTGAATTCAGTGCTCAGTTAGCCGGCTTGACGGAAATCGATATTTATGATAGAGATAGGCCAGAAATTATTGGCTTGTTTCGTTTGATCGTTGATAACCGCCACTTCATTAGTTTCAGGAAACGATATATACATCTACTTGCGAGGAGGTTCAAATGCACCTATCGGCTTGTTTGATGTTTTTGACCGGCTCTATGGATGAACTGGACGATCGAATTTTCATTACGGTCGTCCACCCGATTCCAGTGTTTAACCAAATGATTATCCATGCCGATGAGGCCCTGTTCTTGGATGGCGACCGCATTATGGATAGAGTGGAACTTGAACGCCGGCTATGGAAATATTATCGCCAACGGGATGATGTGCTTCGGAAGATTGGCCAGCTAGCTGACACGATCATGACGGGTGAGGCTGATGAGGAACTTCCCCGCCCCGCAATCACCGACGTTGATGCCCCCGAAGGTTTTTGGGCTTTAGTGACGGGGTCAGTGGTTGATGCCTCAGAGACTGGCCTGATCCGCGATGAGTCTGGTCGAATTATCGGCATTCAGCCATATATTTTTGTGTGTCGAGCCGAGATCGTTGTTTTCGAAGTCAGTCCAGATCCTAAGAGATTCTGAAAGGGTTTCATGAGTGCATAAGCGGGGTGAGCACTACCCGCTTTTTTTTATTCTTGTTTTTCTTGACATTAATCGCGCTGAAGGCTGGAAAGTTCGGGAGATTGTTGATGAGAATCGAAAGTGGCATGCGCGGAAGATTTGGTTGATGACACTTGGCATTTTGATTTTGGTGTTGTGGCTGGAACGGAAGTTACGACCGAGGCAGGTTTCAGCATAGTAAGGAAACAATAACTTACTAGTCATATCACCATAAAACAGGTATGCTTTTTGTATGTCAGAAATTCCAAGATACGAACAATCTGAGGCTGAAGCAGAAGCCGCCAGAATGCAAGAACTTATGCAATCTAGCGAAGCCGCTACTTATGGAGAAGCCGCTGATAAGCTTGGTTCAAGTGATTTACTTGAGAAACATGAAGTTAAAGAAAAAGCACCTCGTCCATTGACCTACGAGGATATTTTACATAACCCAGATATCCAGCGAAAAGTGTATGAGCAGTTGACTCAGAAAAAATCTAGTCAGATGTATAACGAAACTACTAGGTCATATGAACCTTATGAATATATTGACACCGAAAGTTTGATTGACTTTGGTGAGGGAATTGAACCGACGAATCTAAAAATGATTCGCTTTCTGGCAACCTATAGGACAGGATTACGATCGGGCTGGCAATTTCATGACTCGTCTCCCGTCTATGTTGAAGATTATTTACGTTTTTTGCATGAGGATCCCGCAAAAGCCCAGGAACTTCTTGATAGTCGGAACCCAAATTTGCAAAAGGCGATGGAGGTCTTAGCTCGCGGTTTTGATCTCTCCACCATTATTCCTGGTGCACCCAGCCAAATCATGAAGCCATTTGAAGAACGAACCCGGGCAAGTTCACAAGATAGCGACAAACTCAATTACTTAGATCTAGATGACAAAAGGAATTCAGTAAAAAAAGAAAAACTAAAAGAAAGAATAAAAGATAATACACTGATTGATTTAGGGGCCGGCTCCCATGGTGTAGGCATAGACTTTGCTCTTGAACTAGGTGCGAAGAATGTGGTCGAGGTTGAACCATACAACATTGATCGTCTTTTGCATGCTGTACAACGACATACGGCAATAGACTTTAATGAAGAGCATACAGGCGAGAGAAACGCGTATTCCAGTCTAGAGAAAATTCATATCGAGAATACCGATGTACTGACGTTCCTGGAATGCATGCCAACAAATGTTGAAGGGGTTGTTTTCCTTCTCAGCGGGATTGATTACTTTATTATTGCCGGAGCAGATTATAGTCGCACTGAAGATTATGACAAAGGCGAGATGTACGTGAAAGACGTAATCAAAGAATTACAACGTGTTGTCGGTAAAAGTAGTTCAGTTGTTTTCCAAGATTCTTTGCCTTTTTTCGAACAAGTTAGAGATGCACCAGATCATCTTGGTTTTCAAGTAGTCCACATGGATACTGAAGCCACAGAACTAGCTATATTGGAGAAGTGAGAAAACACTAAATTATACGCTCGGTTTCATGGGCTACCAAAAGAAGGGTAGTTTTTTGTCTTATGATCAACAGTTGGACAACAAGGGTCATAAAATGGCCTAGTTATCCCCACCCTTCGAGTACTCAGGGCAGGTATTTTACGTGGAACATTGTGTTGACGAATGTTTAATTGTGGTGTAAAATGGTAACAAGTGGGGGAAAGTGGAAATTATCCACAGAGCCCCAAACCTGACCCACTTCTGTCTCCACAATGTTTATCGGTGAGTATCATCATTCGCTCGACGACAAAGGTCGGGTCCAGGTGCCAGTCAAATTCCGCGACGATCTGAAAGCTGGAGCTGTTGTGACGCGGGGATTGGATCGTTGTTTGTTCATCTACACCAAGAAGGAATGGCTGGTGATGGCGGAAAAGCTTTCAAAGTTACCAATTGCCAAAGCAAACTCACGAGCGTTTGCTCGCTTGATGCTGGCTGGAGCCATGGAACTCGATGTCGACAAGCAAGGGCGGGGGAATTTACCTGAATACCTCCGGAAGTACGCGAATTTGAAAAAGGTCGTAGTGGTAGCTGGACTCTATAACCGTTTGGAACTCTGGGACAAAGACGCTTGGGAGAGGTACCGGAGCGGGACGGAACGGCAGAGCGGGGATATCGCTGAGGCGCTAGGCGAACTCGGCGTCTAAATGCCCACGCTTGTGCCGGAGCACGTTCCGGTCCTTCTCTCAGCCGTTGTAGAAGGATTGCACCTTACAGAAAACAATGATGTGATCGATGCCACGCTTGGTGGCGGTGGTCATACCGCGGCCATGCTCGATGTCATTGCTCCGAACGGAAAACTTCTCGGCATTGAAGCTGATGAACGGACGTTGGAAGAAACGAACGGCTCACTGAAAAAATATGATTCACGATTCACTGCAGCTCACGGAAATTTCCGTGATCTACAACGGATCGCGAACGACAACGGATTTAATTCCGTTGACGCGATTCTCTTCGACCTCGGTGTCTCATCGATGACTATCGGTGATCCAAGTCGGGGATTCTCTTTCCAACACGACGGACCGCTCGATATGCGGTTTGATCCAAGTACGCAAACAGGGACTGCAGCTGAAATCGTAAATGAACGATCAGCGGAAGAGTTGGTCACGATGTTGCAAACGTACGGAGATGAATGGATGGCGCCAAAGATTGTGGACTACCTCATTGCACAACGGGCATCACAACCATTTACTACGACGTTGCAATTAGCGGACGCGGTCGCACAAGTCAAACATCGCCGCGGACGAATTCATCCAGCGACGCAAGTGTTCCAAGCGTTGCGGATTGCAGTCAACGATGAGTACGGCGCGATTGAGACAGCGCTGCCACAAGCGCTGGAACTTCTCAAGGTTGGCGGACGCATCGCAGTCATCACCTTTCACTCCGGTGAAGATCGCCTCGTCAAACAGTGGACCAAAACGTTAGCCAAAGAAAAAAAAGTTTCCTTAGACAACAAACATGTGATTGTCGCCCCGCGGCAAGAACAACTTACTAACCCACGTTCCCGCAGCGCGAAACTGCGAATCGTAACAAAAATAAGTTAACACAAAAAGAAAGTACAAAACGTATGACCCACTCACGCCGTTCTAACGACCTCCTCGAGCCGACCTATCATTGGTGGCATCGAATGAAATTATCGACCCAGAAGTTCGCGGTCATTGTCTCCATCTTGGCCGTTGGCACCGGTTTTAGTTATGTCATGGTCACGAATCATACCGCTTCGGAAGGTTTTGCCATTCGCGATCTGGAAACAAAAATTTCAACTATGCAGGCTGATAATCAGAAACTTGAATTAAAAGCCGCTGATTTACGATCACTCTCGGCTGTTCAAGCGAATAGCACGGAACTGGGTTTAGTTCCAGCTGACAGCTTTCAATACTTAGCACCAACGAGCGGCGCGGTCGCTGTCCGTTAATTTTTTCTAGCCGATGGTCCAACGTCATAAGGCGGGCAGTCGGCGCTTCAGCCGTGACATGGGTGTAGCCGGTTTTTTTATAGTCTTTGCAGCGCTCCTGATGTTGCGGTTATTTACGTTGCAAGTTTTGCAGCATAGTTTTTATGCGGCTTTGGCGGCGGATGCGCATCAGTTGAGTGAACAGCTACTTCCGACGCGTGGTCAGATTTTAGTTAACGATCCACAATCAGCGACGGGCGTCTATCCATTAGCGACAAATACCACGCTCCATTTATTATTTGTTGTGCCAAAACAGGTGACGAATGTTTCCTCCACTGTTGATGCGTTAGCGCCATTAGTCACTATGCCGAAAGATGAATTATTGAAACGGCTGAGCAAGACGAATGATTTGTATGAACCCATTCAGCATAATTTATCTGACGATCAACAAAAAACCATTGCTGATTTGAAGTTGTCCGGTGTACAGTTTAGTAACGAACCAACGCGATACTATCCGGAAAAAGATTTAGGGGCGCATATTATCGGCTTCGTTGGGTATAAAGGAAATACGAAAGTTGGGCGTTATGGTTTAGAAGGATACTTTGAAAAGGACTTAGCGGGTAAACGAGGTTTTATTCGGGCGCAGAAAGATGCGTCAGGGCAGTTGATTGCGACCGCGGCTCAAATTTGGCAACCGGCTGTCGATGGATCAAACTTAATATTGACCATAGACCGAACGATTCAATTTGAAGCGTGTCGGCAACTTGACGCGGCGGTTTTGAAACATGGCGCGGACGGCGGCAGTGTGGTTATTCTTGATCCGAAGACAGGCGCGGTCTTGGCCATGTGTGGCGCGCCGGATTATGATCCAAATACGTACCGTGATGTGACTGATATTAAAACTTTTCTCAATCCGTCAACGCAAGTTCCGTATGAACCGGGTTCGGTGTTTAAAGCGATTACTATGGCGGCCGCACTGAATGAAGGGAAAGTTACACCGGATACAACGTATACCGATACCGGGCAAGTGAAAATCGGAAATTTCACTATCAAAAATTCTGACTTGAAAGCGCACGGCGTACAGACGATGAATTATGTGTTAGAAGAATCGTTAAACACCGGCGCAATTTTTGCCATGAATCAAATTGGTGCGTCGAAGTTCGCGGATTACGTCAAAGCGTTTGGTTTTGGATCACCGACCAATATTGATTTAGATGAAACGTCGGGCAATATTACTGGTGTCCAAACCCATAAAGATATTTACGCTTCGACCGGCGCCTTTGGCCAAGGACTAACCACCACCGTTTTACAAATGGCCAGCGCATACGGGGCGTTGGCAAATGGTGGTAAGTTGTTTCAACCATATATTGTTTCTAAGGAAGTAAAACCAGATGGCTCCGAGACTGTGACGCAGCCAAAAGTTATTCGACAAGTCATCTCACCACAAACCTCGGCCACCATTTCAGGCATGCTTGTCCGTGTTGTGGAAAATGGCCACGGAAAAAAAGCGGCGGTTCCAGGATATTATGTAGCGGGAAAAACAGGAACAGCACAAATTGCTGACCCAAAAACTGGTAAGTATATGGTGAATGCTACCAACGGTACCTTCGCTGGCTTCGCGCCGGTTGAAGATCCGAAGTTTGTGATGGTCACGCAGTTACTCCATCCGCGTGATGTCCAATTTGCCGAAAGTTCCGCCGCGCCATTATTTGGTGATCTGGCAAAATTTTTAATGCTCTACATGCATATTCAGCCGACTCGCTCCACCACCAAATGAAATCACTGGCTAGAATATATTTTCGTTTACTAGCTGGCATGATTTTACGTCGGTACAAACCAACGGTAATCGCGATTGCTGGCTCGGTTGGAAAAACGGCGACCAAGGAAGCAGTAGCGGCCGCGATTGCCAACGACAAACGTTTGATCCGAAAAACGGAAGGGAACTTTAATGGTGAAGTTGGCGTGCCGGCTACAATTATGAGTGGTGGCGGCGCGCCGACCTCAATAGCCGGCTGGCTTGGTATTCTGTGGCGTGGTAAAAAACAAGCAGTGTTTGGAGGAATGTATCCGGAGGCGCTGGTACTTGAACTTGGAGCCGACCATCCTGGCGACCTTGCACCATTACTGCACTTGGCTCGCCCGACGATTGGCGTCTTAACATCAGCTGCACCTGAGCATTTGGAATTTTTTGGTAGTGAAGAAGGCGTGGTGGCTGAAGAGTCATTAGTTGTTCGGCAGCTGCCGTCCGATGGAACGGCTGTGGTGAATATTGATGATCCTCGAGTGGCTGAAGTTGTAACGAAATTGAAATGTAAAGTTATATCCTACGGTTGGTCCGGGGAAGCATCCATTAAAGCTGAGAGTATTGCAATTTCCAAAGATGAACATGGTTTACCAAATGGCATGGTCGCTAAAGTAAGTTTGGATGGCAGCACGATTCCGATTGCTTTACCGGGCGTGCTTGGTCGACATCAAGTCTATCCGATTCTCGCGGCGATTGCGGTAGGACGCGTGCTTGGTGATGAAGCGATGTCAGTTATCCAGCGACTCAGTAGTTATGTTCCGCCGCCCGGAAGAATGCGATTGTTCCATGGTCGTGACGGATCGTTGATTATTGACGACTCCTATAATGCTTCGCCAGAAGCGGTTCAAGCAGCGTTGAATACGTTACACGAATTAGAAATTCCAGGGAAACGGATTGCCGTTTTAGGTCAGATGTCTGAACTCGGTGCAGCTGCAACAGAATGGCATGATCGAATTGGACGGGAAATAACAAAGTTGCGCGTTGATGTACTGGTTACCGTCGGGCCACTAGCTGATCGAATTGGCAATGCGGCGATTGAAGCCGGCATGGATGCAAAGAATGTTTACAATGTAGCTAATGCCGAAGCTGCGGCAGCAACTGTCCAGCCGATGTTGACACCTGGTGTTGCTGTGCTGCTGAAAGGTTCTCACTTTGCTTCTCAACTGGAAAAAGCCGTGGCCATTCTGCTTGATAATCCTGAGCGAGATCAGAAGTTTTTGGTGCATAGTTAAATTTAACTTTCTCATCGCGGAGTATTGTTGACCTGTTGCATTGACAAGGTCTAGTACATGTGATAGGACGATAATGAATTATTGTTCTTTTAAGTGCATAATCCAAGACTCATAACGCTGGAGGTTATGGTTGATTGGCATGATCGTGTATTCGTTCGCGTGGCGGAAGTATGTGGCCAGTCTTTGTAACAGGCGGTTGGCAGCAGCAGCGAGCCGCATCGCAGGAGCCCAGGAAGGTGACGTGTTTCTTTTTGCTCAACGTACCACGGCGCGCGCACTAGGCCTGATCGGCATAGATTGCCACGTGATGCCGAAGGGTGCAGGATATGAAGGTTCGGAGCAGGTCACAAATCAGGCAGCTCCCATCTTCCGTCAACTTGGCATCACTGAAGTCATCCCCGTTGCCCAACCGGTCTTCCAGTTAAGGAAATGTATCTGGCTAGTTCAACGATCTGGTTTCCGCACTTGGTCACACGGTCGGCTGGTAGCGGAGATCGGTCCCATCGGTTTTGACCCGCTGTCGGTCCAGCCGGCTACGCGTAGTCGGGCACACCTGATGTTCTACACTGCCCGACAGATCTTGACTGGCTATCGACCGCCAGTCGAGCAGTCGGAGCCGTAATCTATACAAATTCATACCACCTTACACATGAGGTGGTCTTTCTTTTGTCATAAAATAAAAAAAGAGGAAGGTTTATGTTCCTCTATGCACTACACTACTGTGTAATGTTGAGGTCTGCTAGTTGGTGCTGAATGGCGGTGAGTTGAGATCGTCCTTCGGTTGTGAGACAGTGGGTCGGATGTGCATTGATGATTCCACTCATCACAACATCCTGAAAGTAATCTGACCAGGTTGTTGCTGCACAAGGGTACAATGGACGCCCAACATGTGATTGAGCAATGTGACTCCAAAAATTGTCTCGTGCTCGTTCTTGTGTTGTTTCTTTCTCGTAGGCAAGTAAGAACGCCCGCTTGGTGAGTAACTGAGCCCGTATAACGGCGTCATCAACATTGTGCTCAGGGTCGAATGTTCGCATTGACGGTCTCCTTTGGATTAGAACTTCTGTAAAAGGGCGATAGTAAAAACATCTTATCACACAAGATTCGTTTGTCTATTTTGACCAAAACCTTATTTTCTGGCACACTATTACTCTATGCGCCAATCCCATCTCTTCACCAAAACCCGTAAAGACACGCCAGCTGACGAAACCGCTAAGAGCGCGAAACTATTAATTCGTGGTGGTTTTGTTCATAAGGAGCAAGCTGGTGTCTACTCAATGTTACCCCTGGGTTTGCGTGTCCAAAATAAGATTGTTGATATCATCCGTCGTGAAATGAACGCGATTGATGGTCAGGAAATTTCCATGACTGCGCTCCAAGATCCGGAACTGTGGAAAGAGAGCGGACGGTGGGATGACAAGGTCGTTGATAATTGGTTCAAGACCAAGCTAAAAAATGATTCTGAACTTGGTTTAGCGTTTACGCATGAAGAAGCGTTAACGCGGATCATGAAGAATTTCATTGGTTCCTACCGCGACTTGCCGAAATTTGTCTATCAGTTTCAAACAAAATTTCGGAATGAACTTCGGGCAAAATCAGGATTACTCCGCGGCCGAGAATTTTTGATGAAAGATTTATATTCGTTTACGAAAGATGTTACTGATCTTGATGAATATTATGAACGCGCGGCCGAAGCGTATACAAAAATTTATCAAGCCGTTGGGATTGGAGAAGTCACTCATAAAACATTTGCAAGTGGGGGAGTCTTTAGTAAATTCTCGCATGAATTTCAAACAGTAACAGATGCAGGCGAAGACACTATCTATGTTTCTAAAGAGGGGGATCTCTTTATTAACAAAGAAGTGTTCAACGATGAGGTTTTGGAAACGTTCAAAAAAACAACCAAAGATTTTGACGAAGCCCGGGCGATTGAAGTTGGTAATATCTTTAAATTAGGAACGCGGTACTCAGAACCGTTAGGATTGATGTTTACTGATGAAGCAGGAAAGAGTAATCCGGTGGTGATGGGGAGTTATGGTATTGGTGTGGGACGGCTGTTAGCCACGGTAGTAGAAGTCACGGCCGATGATAACGGAATGGTCTGGCCGAAAGCGATTGCGCCTTTTGATGTCCATGTGATTGAAATCAACCCGAAAGCTGATGCCGCCACAACTGCTGCAGCCCATGACCTGTGTTCAACTCTGCGAAAGCAAGGCATTGAAGTTCTCCATGATGACCGCGACCTGTCGGCCGGACAGAAATTTGCTGATAGTGATTTGATTGGTATTCCAGCTCGCGTCGTCGTCAGCGAAAAAACAATCGCGGCAAAGAAGTGGGAAGTGAAAGATCGGAAGAGCGGAGAAGTGACATCAGCCACTACCACTGAATTGGCGCAATCCCTAACAGCGTAGTTGACAACCCGAGGCCACGGAGTTAAGGTAGACGAAATTTTGTTGTTCCTTCACAAAGGAGAAAGGCATGTTCATTACGGTGGGATTGGGAGGTGTCTACATCGCGAATGCTTTGATGATATTCTACACGTTGCATCGTCAGCGGCGCGGACTTCTAGCCTCACAATGTTCAGCCGTAGAAGTGATAGCTACCGGCGTTATCATTAGTTTGGGAGTTTTACTGACGGGTATTGGTAAACTAGCTGGACACATTCTCGGTGGTTTAGTGATGGCCATCGGAACGCTCGTCATCTGTACTGGCACTGTCTTTCTGCTCATACTCTACACCAAGCGTCGTGGACAAGATCCGCCGGAGACGGATGTGTCTGAGGACATTCCCGATCCGCCAATTGGCTACGTACGTTGTTCACCGCGTCATCGTGACTTTCGTTCTTGGAAACCAGTTCGACGACCATGTCGGACCCCAACCGCAGTTGTCTAACTTCCTGTCTCTCATGGGAAGTTTTTCTTTTTTATTGTATACTCTATACATGTTCTTCAAGTTCCCAAAACCAAACCAAAAACAACCGAGCTGGAAACGGACAGTGTATCTGGGTTTAACCGTACTCTTAGGCGGCATGGTTGGGCTGTTGGTGCATATTTTTTTGGCGGCAGTTAATCCCGGATATCCTGTTATCGGTTGGGCGACATATATACTTCTAGCGCTGGGTATGATTGGAGGATTTTTTATCGGACGAGTCTGGTGGCGGTGGGTGTATGTTGAGGGTTGGCGATTCAAGCATCCGAGCCATTGATGAAGTTACCGTTAAAAGTTTCATCAATTGCAGTCTGCACCATTCGACCATATCGTCTAAGCGATGTGGCTAATTTACGGTTAGCCATCAATGATCCCAAAATTGCTCGGATGACATCCGCCATTCCTTATCCATACACCTTGGCCGATGCTCGTAAGTGGATACTTGGTTGTCAACGTGAGTATCGTCAGTCGCATAGTGATCATCGGAATGTAGCAATTACTATTGATGACCGTGTGGTTGGATCGATTAGTGCTAATCGAGCGGGAGATCAGGCTGAGTTGGGATACTGGTTAGCTTCGGCGCGACATGGGCAGGGTATTATGAGCAAAGTCGTGCAAACATTTGTTCCACATGTCTTTTCCTATTGGCCGATTGATCGGATCATTGCGAAAACGTTTATGTTTAACCAAGCTTCGGCTCGAGTATTGGAGAAAAATGGATTTACAAAAACGGCTCACGAAATTCGAAGTGTCAAAAAAGGAGGGCGGTGGCTGGATACGTACGTCTATACGCGTTGGCGTCAGTGACAGGCAGGCTATTGTATTGATATACTAACGCCATGAGCATTCCAACCCTGCATCGCCCCGCTACCCGCTTGTTATTTTTTTGGATTGGTATTATTTCGACGATTCTCTATCGTCTGATTATTTTCTTTACTACCGCAAATCCGTTGTTGCTGCGAAGTATTTGGTATATTGGCACGGTTGGATTTGTTATTTATTTCCTGCATCGGTATGACATTGCCAAGCGTCGGGGACGAGTTGTTCAAGAGTTGAAGTTGGCCGAAAAAATTCCGCAGCTTAAAGAGTTGTCTGATGAAGACCGAGCGGGGATGGAATATTTGTTTGCCACATTGCAATCGTCACACGAGAAATGGAATTATTACGTTATTTTTGCTTCATCCATTCTGGCCTTGATTGCTGGCGTGTGGATGGATATATATAAATAATCCTGTTCTGAACACCCCACAAACACACAGCGCGCCCTTAAGGGCGCGCTGTGTG
>JAYUIJ010000034.1:0-11393 GCA_043766165.1 Candidatus Kerfeldbacteria bacterium | reverse complement strand
TTTCTCGTTCGTACTGATTCAGAATTTGCATAATGGTGGATAGTATGTCCTCCACCCCAGTATACCCTCCAAGTGTTGCAGGCTGACCTGAATTCAGTTATTGGCGCCATGGGTTGACGATATTATTAAGGTGTGCTAGGCCTAAGGTATTCACGTAGGACAATTCACATTCAATAACTCGTACAAGGGAGATCTTGCATGGGGTCCTATTTTAGATTACAGGGAACCGACGCTACGTGACTTACGATCAGTTCTTTCCCAGATTCTAGATATCGCTCCGCGTCTAATCGGTGGTACGCCGCCTGATACGCTATCAACAACTGACCGCCTGCGTTATCAGCAACTGATTCAGGACTGTGTGGAGGCGAAGTTGCTCGATCGCCCAGAGGCTAATCGGATCCATGCAGTCTTCGCCAACTGGTCGGATGCGCAAGCGGTTGCACGGAGTCTAGCCTGGGCCACTGTCCATATATGCATAGACATCCAAGAAGCTTACAGCGACCCACGATCCTAGATTCATCGATGCCGGCCACCATGTGGCCGGCATCTCTTCTAATTTTGGAGCCATTTAACGACGCGTCGTCTGTAATACATGCAACCGAACCTTAAAGAGTCTAGCGTCTTACATGCCGGACTCTTTTTTCTTTTGAACTACAAACGGTCTAATGACTCGCGTCTTAGCCGCGATCCAGATTACGGACGCCGGGTAAGCCGATTGAGACGAGTAAGGCTAAACCGGAAAATATCAGCGTGTACATCAACGCATCGCGGTTGGCCTGAGTTGTGGCCACGGCGGCAATATGTTGAATCTCAGTTCCGACGTTGGCGGGAATACTATCTGGCAATTGCGCACCGTTACCAAATTCAATATTTGACTGTTGTGTGGCTAAGCTTTGCAATAGTGCTGGTTTAACGTTGTTCGGAATTGTTGTACTAGCATTCACTTGTGACTGCACGTTCGTGGCTAAGGATGTTAACAGAATGGCACCGACAATTGCTGAACCTAAGCTACTACCAATCTGACGGAACGTGTTGTTGACGCCAGCCGCTTCGCCAGCTTGTTGGACTGACACGGCAGATAATGTCAGGTTACTAATTTGGGCCATCACAAATCCCATGCCAGCGCCGAAGACAATAAACCCGGGCGCTAAATCCATCGGCGTGGCATCAACCGTAATACTGCGCCAGAGAATGTATCCGCCGACTGCGCTGATGAGCAAACCGGCTTGGATTAAATACTTTGGTACAATTTTTCGGCTGAGGACTGCACCAAGCGGCGCAGTGATCAGTAAAGCGATCGACATCAGTAGCAATGCTAAACCAGTATGCAGCGCATCTAGTTTTCGAACCGCTTGTAAGAACACCGGCGCTACGAAAATTAAACCAGTCATGGCTAAACTTTGGACGGCCATGGTCATCATGCCCGACACGAATTGTCGGTTGCGGAATAAGCTCAACGATACTAATGGCGTTCGACCACGGGCGGCAATCACCTTCTGCCACCACAAGAATAATCCAATGAAAATTAAACCAACGACAATCGAAATTGGTACTACTGACAACGAGCCAAATGATACGGCGTGGCTACCAATCATAAAGGTCTGTTTCGCGGTCCACCAGCCGTAGGTTGATGACTCGATGATACCGAAGATAAATCCGAGCAAACCAAGTGCCGAAAGAATAACACCGATAATATCCAGCGTTGGTTTTTCTTTTTCGTCGCGATATTCATGAACCAAAACCGAACCAATAATCAAAATCGCGGCCACGACAATGTTAATCCGAAAACCCCAGCGCCAGGAAAAGTGGGTAGTTAAATAGCCGCCCAGAATTGGACCAATAGCCGAAGCGGCTGCAGCGATACCACCCCAAACACCAAAAGCAATCGCGCGATCATGACCGCGGAAAGAAGACAGTAATAATGAAGCTGTCGCCGGCATCATCAAGGCCGCGCCAATACCTTCAATGATTGATTCGCCGATTAAGAGGGTTGGGACATTGTGACTAATTGAAGCGACAAACGAACCAAGCGCAAAAATTGCCGCTCCGGTAATAAACATTTTTTTTCGGCCGAATAAATCGCCCAACCGACCGCCAGTGATGGTCAGCGCAGCTAAAGCTAAGGCGTAGGCGGTAATTACCCACTGTAAACTTTGGATATTCGTATGTAAATCACGGATGATCACGCCGAGGGAAACGTTAAGCAGCGTTGTATCGATGATTATAATGGCTAACGCCAAACTCATGATAATCAAAGCGCCCCATTTGCGGAGGAAGGATTGGTGTGGTTGATCGGACATCGCAGTAGAAAGTAGTAAGTAAAAAATATTTACGACGAAGTATTGCGGCAGTATATCTGGAAAATAGATGGCGGTCAACGAGTGCTTGGTGTCCAAGCTAGCTATGGCAGTCGCAGGTTTCATTATTGTCGCACAAAGTTCTTACCATAAATCTCTGCTCATCACAGTGGGTTTTTTCTTAACTTTCTGATACACTATATACATGAATATTGGATGTCACGTTTCTATTGCTGGTGGAGCTTTCAACGCCCCGGAAAACGCGGCCAAACTCGGCTGCGAAGTATTTCAGATTTTTACGCGATCACCGCAGGGTGGACCAGCACCAAAATTAACCGACGACATTCTCCAGCAATTTTCTGACAGCACAAAAAAGAACAAACAACAGGGCTGGGCAGTCCATACACCGTACTACATCAATTTTGCCTCAGCCAATCCACGCATCAAAAATGGATCAGCGGCGATTATTCGTGAAGAACTAGAACGATCATCAAAACTGGGTGCCGGTTTTTTAATGACGCACTTGGGATCATCAAAAGATGTTACGCCGGAGCTAGGTAAAAAAATGGTAGCGGAAGGATTGAGCGTCGCCTTAAAAGGATATACCGGGTCAACCGTGTTCTGCATTGAAAATTCCGCCGGTGCTGGAAGCGCTATTGGTTCACGGTTTGAAGATATTGGCTACATGATTCAAGCCATTGAAAAAAAGAATCCAAAGTTAAAAAATACCATCGGTGTTTGTTTTGATACCTGTCACGCGTTTGCTTCAGGCTATGATCTGCGGACGCCAGCGGCGGTGAATGCTACGATGAAAGAATTTGATAAACATGTTGGATTGAAACGCTTGAAACTGATTCACGCTAACGACAGCAAGTTTCCAATGGGCGAAGCCAAAGATCGTCACGAACATATTGGTAAAGGAAAAATTGGGAAAGCCGGATTTGCGGCCATGGCGAAACATCCTGTGCTCAGCAAAGTAAACTGGTATTTAGAAACCGAACCCGAAGGCGTTAAAGCAGATATCGCCACGCTGAAAAAATTACGCGGATGACGAAGGCACGTCGGAACGGATGGTTGTATGGAGCTGGATTGGCGCTCATACTCGGTCTTGCAATTACCCTGACCAATTGGCCGGCAGAATTATTAGCTTGGCCGTTCACCGTCTATGAAGCGCCCAAGCAAGCAGATGTCGTAGTTGTCCTTGGGGCTGGTACACGTCGTCACGGCGACCCACTTCCGCCACAAGCAAAAGAGCGGGTGATCCGCGGAGTGGCCTTAATCAACAACGGCTACGCGCCGTACATGATTATTTCTGGCGGACAAGATAAAAATACCGGCCTGGTTGAATCAACATTGATGAAAGACTACGCTGTCTCACTCGGATTGCCAGCCGAGAAAATTCTCACCGAAGAAACGTCAAAAAATACCTGGCAGAATGTTCATGATACAGTGCCGATCATGAAACGCAATGGATGGACAACTGCCTTAGTTGTGACTGGGTCATATCATACGCTCCGCGCCTGCACAGTCTTCCGACAAGTACCAGTCGCAATCACGTGTATCGCTACGCCGTTAAACACTATTCCCACTATTACCGTTCGTGAACGTTGGGCTGATCTGCGTTCAACAGCTCGTGAGTACGTGGCTTGGGTAGTTGATTGGCTGCGCGGGGATTTTCGCTAACCAAGTCCAAAAAGACGATATACCTTTTGGTCAAAAGATACATTCAAAAAAAGTATTTTTGATTCTAGTATTCTCTGGTCACGAATGAATACTATATTCAATAGTTGGGCTGGATAAAAAAACGAGGATGCGCAATCCTCGTGAAGGTACTAGGCACGCAACTGTCACGACTATGAATCGCAACAGTCGGCCAGTTTTGGATAGAGTTCCGCTAATGGAATAGCTGAACGAAGTTGGGCGATGCGGGTGGTGGTTATGTCCTTGATGTTTTGCCAGTACATAATGGCTGATCCGGGGTGTAGTGTTGTCTGGCCGAAATCCAGAGAAACAGACGTCTCATCAACGCCATTCATTCGTTTCAGCTCTCGGTCAGCAGCTTGCTGCAAGAACTTCAGGGACGTGATAAGCGACTCACGGAGGTCTACTTCCCGAATTGGACACATAGTTTCTCCAGGTGGAATTTTTTCAACGGGCTAATTCGCGCCACGAGCTGTTTGGGTGGCAACCAATCTGCTTCTTTGGGCATCGTGCTAGGTGTTCATTCATCGGCACCTCAGTCCGGACTTTCCCTTTGCAACGGGGACACAGTTGACATTCGCGGCCGGGTGGATGGCCAACAGTGATACCTGGAACGGCTTGCTGGCAATACGACCAACAGAAATCCGGATGCACCGCATCTGACTCAGTCTGTACCATATTTCCTCCTGACGAAAAAGGGCAATCGTAGAATCATCATACCATACGGCAGAATCACCAGCGACAACCGAAAGAAAAACCCGCTAGCTTAGGCCGCGGGTGGTATATCAGTCGGGTCTGACTGAGGAGCCTGACTCTTTATACAGCGCTGTTGGTGTGACGTCTCGTGCCCATTGGCGATATTCTTATGGCAATAGGGGCAGCGGCTGCAACAGGCTACGATGTGCCTCGTCAGCTTATCACGATGACATGAGCAACGGCATTCATCAAACTCTCCAGCACAACTGCCGGGCGCAACCATAGATACCTCCACTTAGGAGAATGAACAACGATACGGGCATCGTAGCAAAAGCATGGTTCTGATACAACTATGCTAAAATATACCTATGGTTATCGCCCTCATGTCAGATCTTCACGATAATGTGGTTGCCTGGAACAGCATTGTCGCTATGCTCAAGCAGATGAAGATTGAACGGCTAATCAATTGCGGCGACACCTGCGCGCCGGATATGCTGAAAGATATGGCCACCACATTTTCCGGTCAGATTGATACAGTCTATGGCAATGTGGCTGACCGTGAGTTAGAAATGTCGGTTGTCAAAACGTTAAACAACGTCACGCACTACGGCGACGCCGGAACGATTGAGATTGATGAAAAAAAGATATTCTTTAATCACTTTCCGAAAGAAGCGGAAGCGGCGGCAAAAACCGGAAACTATGATTTGGTTTGTCATGGCCACACGCACCTGAAACGATGGGAACCCTTCGACAAGCTCAGGGCAAATATTCATCAATGTATGATTCTTAATCCAGGCACCGCTGGCGGGATGTTCCAATATCCTAGTTTTGCTATACTTAACCTCCAGACAATGCAGTGTTCATTTATTGATATCACGTTATGAAAAAACCACAGATTGGGATTATCGGTTATGGCATGGTCGGTAGCGCGGTCGGAGCTCATTGTATACAGGCGGCTAAGTACGATCTCAAAAAGTATCCTGACGGTTGGGCAGACGTCAATGCGTGCGACATTGTTTTTATTTGCGTACCAACACCGTATAAAAAATCGACCGGCTACGCTTACCAAGCAATTGATGCGATGGCCAAGCGATTGAGTGGGAAAAAGATTGTTGTGCTCAAATCAACGGTACTACCCGGAAAAACTGCAGAGTTACAAAAAAAATTTCCACAGCATACATGGTTGTTTAATCCAGAATTCCTACGAGACAAGACGGCCATCAAAGATTTTCTAAAACCTGATCGGCAAGTAGTCGGTATGGCAAAAAAGACAGTCCGGCATCAGGCTGCCGCAGCCTTACTGATCAAGCTATTGCCAACCGCACCGTACCAAGCAATTATGACCTCCACCGAAGCGGAGTTAATAAAAATATTTGCCAATTCGTTTTTGGCGACAAAAGTTGTCTTTGCCAACATGGTCTATGATGTCTGTAAACAAATCGGTGCGGACTATGAAGCGGTGAAACAAGGGATGAGTCACGACGCCCGAATTACTGGGAGTATGATGAACGTTATTTTGGATGGCTATCGCGGCTATAGCGGCAAATGTTTTCCTAAAGATGTTGGTGCGATGATTCGTTACGGTCAGTTAAAAAAACACCGTTTGCCATTAGTAGAGCTAGCAGATGCTATAAATTGGAAATTACTGCCGAAGCAACACCGTCGACGTTAACTATGTCGATTCCTCAGCCCGAGACATTAACCAGTTTAGAAAAGATAGCTGACGCAGTTCACGATTGCACAGCCTGTCCGTTAGCGGTCGGACGCTTGATTGCCGTGCCGGGCGACGGAAATCCAACCAGCGAGATTTTATTTATTGGCGAAGGGCCAGGAAAAAAAGAAGATAAAACCGGTCATCCATTCGTCGGCGCCTCAGGAAAGTTTTTAGATGAACTCTTGGCGGCCATTGGAAAAAAACGAAGCGATGTATTTGTGACGAACGTCGTCAAGTGTCGTCCACCAGAAAACCGTGATCCGGAACCTGACGAAATTAAAACCTGTACCGATTTATTTTTGTGGAAGCAGATTGAGTTGATGGCACCGAAACTCATCTGCACGCTGGGTCGACACTCGATGGGGTTATTCCTACCGCCCGAGTTTAAAATCAGCCAAGTTCACGGTCAACCAAAACGCGTGAAGGGGCGAGTCATTTTACCGCTCTATCATCCGGCCGCGGCACTATACAACGGGGGGATGCGACAGACGTTGTTGCGTGATTTTAAAAAGATTCCGTTGGTGTTGAAGAAGATATCAGGGTAACGTCTGCGTCTCATCCGCTGCGGGTGAGACGCTGTTATCTAATTTTTCTTTTTCTTTTCATCTGAGGTGAATCAGGTAGCAATTATGTAACTAAAAAATGAACCTTCTAAAATCATTAATCAAACCTTTTGCAATTCATAAACGAATGACATCGGACAACTTTTCCAGTAATACCTAGCGTGAGTTTTTTTGAAATCGTTCGTGATTGGCAGGCACGGTCTCTTGCTAACTATTTTAAAGTCTTTACTAAAGATTCTTTCATATTGCTCAAGCGTTTTGTAGTGATGATAAAAAGTACCATCTTCGCCATTATTCCCATGCATGAAGGCATATCGCTGGCCATTCTTCAGGGTCTTGTTGTAGGCTTCTTGATATTTATGTAATTCGTAGTCTGGATTTAAAACGGCGAAAATATATTGACCATCAGGTTTTAATGCCCTTGCAACATCATCAAAATGAAAAATCAGGTCCTTGATTGAAAGGTGCATAATAAAATTTCTTGAAATAGCAAGATCTAATGACTGGTTTTTAAATGGGGATCTACTGCCATTAACCAGAAGCATATGTTTAATATCAATTTTGCCTGAAAATGCTAAGTCCCGATGATACTTTTTTGCTTCTCTCACTAAGTTGGATGATTGTTCTAAGCCAGTGAACTTCTTTATATTCCCCCTGCTCTTTCAAGATGGCGGCACATCTTTAATGCGGGGATGCTTTCTACATAACCAAACAAAAATTGAATCGCTAAAATGTTTGTTCCACAGCCGAAGTCTGCTACATGAGCATCTTCAACTTTATTCAACACATTGCAGATCTGCGGATATAAAACTGGGTTTATGCAATAATCAATACCAATATTTCCACTCTGCTCTAATTTCGACTAGAGTGTTGACCAGTTCTTTCCACCATAAATCTTCCGCATAGCTATTTTTTAACTTCTGGCAGTGTTTCCCACAACAAATCAAAAATATCGTTAAAAATATCAAGCATTGGTTGAATTTCAATAACCAGGCCTTTAACTTTTAGCTTGGGGCTCATAATCAACAACCTGTCATCTAAAATATCAACACTACTTTTAAATTTGTATGTGTTAGGTATCACTTTGACATGTCTATATTTTAGCCCGCTTGGTTCAAACTTGAGACCTGCCTTTTTGAAAATGACCTTCGTTCTTATTTTTCGTTTATCAAGCTCTTTTCTAAAATCTTGTAAAAAAACGTCATCAACAGGTAGCCAGTTTTCAATGCTAGCGATGGCTTTCCATTGCTTATGTGTTTTAAGCCCGCTGGTGTAAAAACTTTTTAATTCCTGAGTTGTATTTAAAAAATACACTCCTGGATATTTAGTCTCTGCCAATTTAATCGCGCTTTTTATAATCTTTTCCATATTGTTACAAAAGTGTTAATAAAGCCCCCGCCTATTTCCCATGACTAATATTAATTCATTTTTCGTTATAGAAATACGTAATGCCAATAGGTGAAAAGAAAAAGCAAATTTCAGATAACGTTTACGCGCTGTTGTCCGAAGTCGGCAGTTAATGAAAAGCTTTCGTGTTAGCGTGAGGGAAGTGGCAATCTGCGTTCCATTGGCAATGTTTCTGTTAAGGCTTTGTAACCTTTGCTGCCTCGGATTGCAAATCTTCTCCCAAACACATAACAAGTGAAACTTGCTGCAATTAACAAGATGGTAATAGCCCATAAGACACCTTCCCCAAGTATAAATACCAGGCCAAGAAAAAGTAGAAGTATTGCAAACGCTTTTAATGATCTAGCGTTGATAAGCTGTTTATCAACAATGATCAGCTGTTGTATTTCGGGCTCAGAAAACTTCGTAAAATCGAACCCATCTTTTTTTAGTCGTACCAGTATTCCACTTTCGCCAGGAGTTGTGCTCCAACCGTTAATAATAAAAAACCAGTGCCACCACCTAGGAGAAAAATATTTTCGTAACATCTGTTCCTCTTGTGATTTATTATCCATTGTAGATAACTTTAGTAAGTATGATTTATTGGGCCGATTTCGGACAACGTTTACGCGTCATACGCGGCGGATCCTGAGCGAAGTCGAAGGGGGAGTGGCGGATAGACGCTGTTGTCCGACCGTACATTTTTATCTCTCAAAAGGAATTACGCTTGCTACGCCGTATTTTTTTGTGTTGGTTTTGCGTATAGCCGCTCAATTTCATGCATAAATTTCTGTTGGAAGGTGATAGCGGGTTGTTCAGATGTTACCTGATCAAGAAAGCGAGATTCGATCTGACCAACTTCTTGCATGAGCGCAAGCATTATTCTATGTTGGGCATGGTCTCGCGGGCTACCGGTCTTAGATGGGCGAAGGAATCGTGTATTGTGGCGCCGTTCATTTACACGGTTTCCAAGCTTATCTGGTGCGTGCGAATAAGGTGTGCCCCGGCCTTCCGCCCCCCAGGTTTCAATCTCCGTACCAAAACCACCCACTTCCGGATAGTCTAGCTGCTCAGTGGTAAATTGATATGCGGTTTCCGGATGTTGACGTTGAATCCGATTGAGCGCTGCTCGGACTAAGGTATCCATGTTTCTGATTGTCTGTCCTGTCGACCTGGATTCATCAAAGACCCCAACGTGAAGCGATGGCCCACGCTGATCAACCGCCTGTTGTAACTGAATAGTAACCTCGTCAAGAATTCTATACAAAGTGGCGGCGACCTCCTTAAATTCATATGAAATGGATGCTGGGTATTTTTCTATAGCTGGCCGTCTAACCCCCAACGTTCCTTTTTCTCCAAGTGTGTCCCACTCCTGTCTGTTCCTCTTTTCCAAATCCTCATACTCCCCAAAGGTGGGATATTGAGTAAGCATATCTAAAACTGATTGTCCTTCTTCGGACATCATTTTCCCCTCGGGAAAGTACATACCGCCGGATGCGTTTCTTAGTTTTTCCCAGATTGGCATAAAATATGGCGGGAGAAGATCGTAACCCTGTTCTTGTAATCCTTTGAAAAATCCTTTTACTATCAACCCATATTCGGTCCCTGAACGCATGGAACTAACAAACACATCGATGCGGCGCGCTTCGGTATTCTCAGAAAGTTCTTGCTGATTTTTTAAATCAAATCTTGAGCTTGACCACGGCACATGTCGCGCTAACAGTAATGGCAACGATGTGTTACCTGGATGATACTGTGAGTCAGCACTAAAGTTATTTTCTGCTCTCTCCGCGAGAAAATATTCCTTAAAAGAAAGTTTTTGTCGTATGCTCATTTGAGCGCCTTGTAACAATCGAGTATCTACAACTTCGGAGGTATTTACTCCAGCCTCTTTAAGAATCTTCCGCAACTGTCTCTTGCTATAATAATTATGGCCAACAGAAAAACCACTTAATGGGATCCTGTCTGTTCCATGAGCAGTATGAATCGGCTGTTGGAGCTTTTTTGATAGAGCTGCAATTCGATCGAGGTGGGCGCCAGGATCACATTCTATTACTACTGCGCTCGGAAATGTTGCAAATGACTGATCCTCATAACAAGTGTCAGCCAATTGCTCTAGCTTCGTCAACTCCTCGTCCATATTCTCTAGATTTAACTTGATCACTTCCCCGGTCGGTACAACTTCCGGAGGAGGAATTACGCCTGAGGCCAGGATACGATCGACGGCTCGATCAATCTCTTGATCAAGGAGTTGTAGTTCTGGTGTTTGGATCTTTTCGACCTGTTCCAGCTCGGCCTCAGCAGGTAATGCAACTGGAGGCGCTTCTGGGGGCTGGCTGTACGGATGATGCTCTGGATTCATGAGCAAAGTATAGCAAAACTAAATAAAAGGCGGTAATAGCTAATCAAGGTGCGTGATTGTAACTACTAGAACAAGTAAGGTAGGGGCGACCATTGGAATTACCACTTTCTCCCAGCAATACTCGTTCAATAATACGCCTTGTCCTACTTACCCAAAATCGTCTGCGCGAGGCGCACCGATTTTATATTTTCAATAAATGATTAATCTGGTATCAGATATTCCTTACATACTGCCCCAAAAGCCGTGCGGGAAATGAACTAAATAAGATAAAAATGTATGTCGGACAACGTTTGCGGATATGAGAAGTTGCTGATTCGCTCCGGCGGTACAATTTTACCACCGCCGGAACGAATCAGCAATTTGGACGAAGGAAATTGGGTTTGGTTTTTGGTATTGACATTTTTTGTATAATTTGTTAATGTGCTACGTTCATTGAAATCAAAGCATATCCAATTGTAATCACTTTGCTCAATCGAGCAGATGCTTTTCTGAAAACCACGGAGGCTTGAGCATGTCTGAAGATAAGCGTGAATACAATCGTAAATGGCGAGCAGCAAACATAGACAGGGTTCGGGCAAATCGCCGACGGTACTACGAAAGAATCAAGTCAGACCCAGTTTTGATGGCTAGAAAACTGAAGCAAAGCAGGGTCAATGCCGTTCGGTATCGTGAAC
>JAYUIJ010000033.1:0-4845 GCA_043766165.1 Candidatus Kerfeldbacteria bacterium | reverse complement strand
TCATAGGTAGCTACGGTAACCCATTTATGAGCTATCCAGGAAACGCTTGGTAACAGTTTTAATGAGCTGGAAGGAAGCCTTGACACCGGTTTCCGGATACGGTAGAGTAGCCAGCTTTATCGTACTTGCTATCCTAAAACAAAGGTCACTAGCATGGTTCTAGGTAGAGCACGTATACTTATTACTTCTTACCTAGTACTTCAACCCCGTGCTTTCCGAACAACAATTCGCTCACACGCTAGACCGAATACTTAAGAAGAGTAAGCGTGTCTTGTTGACCATGACGACCAGTCCGGATGGGGATAGCATTGGTTCATTGCTGGCCATGGCAAACGCGGTCGGACATTATGGTAAAGAATACTTTTTGTATTCGCCGGATCCCATTCCGGAAATGTATCAGTTCCTGACAAAGAACCACCGCGTCATGAGCGAAATGTCCGAACCAGTTAGTCACTACGATTTGGTTATTATTTTTGATACTGGGGATGTGAAGCGTTCACCATTGGTTACGGATTTAGTGAAACGGGAGGCAGGAACAACGACAGTGGTGAATATTGATCACCATCCGACCATTACAGATCACAAAGGTGAATCGGCCGTCGACTTGAGTCACGTTGATTTAACCGCCAGCTCGACGACGCAGATTATGCACCGCTTATTGAAACACATGAAGGTGCCGCTCAACCACAAAGTCGCTACCAGTTTATTAACGGGAATCCTGACTGACACCGGACATTTTTCAAATTTAGGGACAACCCAGGAAGCGATGGAAATTGCCGCGGAACTTTTAGCGAAGGGCGCGGATCATCGAACCATCACTGAAGCCACGATGCGAAATAAATCGATTGGTGCGTTGCAACTGTGGGGACGAGCCTTATCACGCTTGGCCATTAATAAAGCAACGGGCGTTGTGTCGACGGTCATTACCTTGAAAGACTTAGAAGAGTGTCAGGTTGATAGTGACGCCGCTACAGGTATTTCAAATTTCTTGAATAGCTTAAGCGAAGGAAAAATCGCACTCGTGTTACAAGAAGAACCAAACGGGATGGTGAAGGGGAGTTTACGCACGACCTCGGACATCAACGTTGCCGACATCGCTAAACAATTTGGCGGCGGCGGACACGTTAAAGCTGCGGGCTTTAAGGTTAAAGGAAAGTTAGTGAAGACGGGGAAGGGTTGGCAGGTTCAGCCAGCTTAATACTTATTTGAGAAAAATAAAAACCCCGTAAAGAAATTACGGGGTGTTTGAGTTTGCTGCAAGACTTGACGGCAATGCTTCACGAATGATGAAGGTTGCGTAACCGGGAACACCTTTAGCATATCCTCGTACTTCATAGACGGGCCTAGAAAGTTGACTGCTGGCAGGGATGTACTTGTACGTAATACTTCCTAAGGTCTTCTGAAAGAGCGAATCGTCGTACGACATAACTAAGGCTGTTGAAACATAATTGTCGTACGGATTGGGAAAACCATCAGTGGGCTCATAGCCTGCCGCACCGGGGATAATTGCCAAATTAACTACGTCGACATCATGTGGAAAATCACCGTAGGCCAGTCCATATTGCCGAACCGCTTGGACTGTTGCATACACCTGATGCTTAACCATAGCAGACGCAACATCCTTCTGACGTTCACGCCTGATGTTATTCCCGGCATAAGATAATGTGCCAAGAGCAACAACCAGAAGAATGGCTAATCCAATAATCAATCTCGCCGTTGTCCAGCTTTTCTCATTCATCCTAGCCATGAGAATCCTCCTGAAGTAAGAAGCCCTGTTCACTACTAACAAAGAACATTCTGGTGAAACTGGTACTGTTCTATCAGAAGTGTGTTGAAATGTCAATCCTGGACGATATTGCTTGAAAAAACTTCTGCCATCTGGTAGGCTCATCCCATGAAACACTCTCCATCCAATAGTTTCCTCATCCCAACAGTTATCGAAAAAACCGGCTACGGCGAAAGGGCCTACGATATTTATTCGCGTCTGTTAAAAGAGCGAATTATTTTTGTCGGTGACGCGATTGATGATCATGTGGCAAACATTGTTATCGCTCAACTCCTTTTCCTCGACAGTGAAGACAAGCAAAAAGATATTAAGCTCTACATCAATTCCCCGGGTGGTTCAGTGAGCGCCGGGATGGCTATTTACGACACGATGCAATTTGTGAAACCGGATGTATCGACGATTTGTGTTGGGATGGCTGCTTCAATGGGCGCGTTCTTGTTAGCGTCTGGTGCCAAAGGAAAACGATTAGCCTTGCCGAACGCGGAAATCATGATTCACCAAGTGATGGGCGGCGCTGAAGGACAAGCGTCCGATGTCAAAATTCGCGCGGAACATATTCTCAAAATTCGTGACCGGTTAAATATCTTATTGGCAAAGCATACTGGCCAGCCGATCAAGACAATTGAACGCGATACTGACCGTGATAATTTCATGAGCACCGAAGAAGCGAAGAAGTACGGACTAATTGATCAGATTATTACTAAGAAATAGTTTCTACTATAAAAAAGCCCCTCGACAGCATATGTCGAGGGGTATTCGGTGTACAGAACAAAATGTACTTGTTAGATCATATCCGGTTTCTTGACCTGACTGAACGTGGCCTTGAGACGATCGCGATGTTTCGGATTTTTTGCTAGTTGCCTTAGGTATTCACTAATCCAGGGAGACTCGGACCTTTCAGGGTAATCGAAGTCTTCAAGTTCTACTTCGTGAATACGCAGTATGCGCATGGAGATTTTTGGTGGCAACTCATTCAGAATTGCCATCGCCATCGTCGGGTTATCGGCCGACAAATACTGCAGGTAAAAATCAACATCCCAGATACCTAGCTCATTCAGTCGCTCAACTTGAGTTGTGAGTGGCTGTGAGCTCAACTGGCGTAACATGTCGTCAGTCGCCCGAAGCCCGGTTAGAATGGACTTACGTGGACCCATTTTTCCGGTTGGCAGAAAAACTCTTTCTAGTTGACAACGTTGTACGCTCAGCTCAGGCGCGCGGCTGGCGAATTGATACATTTCTTGTACATACGCGGGCCAGCCTAGGAGCTTGAACCAATGGATGACTCCTGGCGACGCACCGAGATGTTGCAGATGCCAGGTCAACTTACCTAGCACCTGAGACGCTACTACTTCATCTATCTTCGAATCAACAAACATCTGGCGAACAAACTTGCGGATATCGAAGAGACTGACATCCACATTCATTTCGTCACGAAGTGTTAAGCTGACCGCCAGATTGTGAATGTACTGACCATAGGTGCAGCCAATATGTGCTACATGAAATTTGTGAAACGTCCGAATCAGTAGATCCCCTAACTCAAACTCGTACTTAATGAATATTAAGTGCCGAGCTTGCGTCTCCGCTTCCTTCGGGTCAGGTTCACTTTCGCCGAGCTCCTCTAGGCTGGCATGTATTGTGCGCTGGATGGTAACGAGTGATAAGGCCGCTTCAAGCGAGGCGCTTTCACCATGATTATTATAGCGGTCAATGACCACGTCTAGACTGCCCCGCAGTTGCCGAAGATGGTGCACTCCTTCAAGCAGCAATTCTTTCATTGGCACTTCACTCAAGCACCGAGCCGCGTGGTCAAGATTCCCTCGCGACCGTTCTTCCACCGCAAAAGCCAAATACTGACGAATACGGAAGCGTGCGCCACGAAACTCATTGACTGTGGGCGAAAGAAACTGGGTCTTTTTTTCGGCCAACATGTCGGCCCGCCGTTCCGCTTCCTTCGTATACTGTTCCAACCACGTGTCTGAAACTATCTTCAGGTCAATCGCCCGCTGAATGGCGGCCGTTAGGAATCCGGACCGAGCACCGGGAGCGATGCTAAGTTCGTTCATAGCTTGCGCTCCTTCTCGGTCTCAGATACTTCGTCGAAGAGTGTCGGGAGGTAGCGATGTTGCAGCTCGTCCTGAGTCCGCAAACGACTCCGGCGCTCGTAACGATCCGACAAACGGAGAATGATTTCCTGAATCATGGCCTGGTACAGTTCTGGGCGGCAAACGTAGATCATTCTCACCGCTGCTTCCATATCGTCCAGATGATCCACGAGCTCATCTGGATCATCGAAGCTCCTTTGCAACAGGTTGATATCTCCCAGGTTGAAAATTCCAGACAACCAGTCCGCCAGTTCGGCCGGATCAAGTTCGTCCAGAAAGGATTCAAATCGTCCCTGGTCATCGTCACACCATTCGGTGATGAGCATCAGCCATTCGCGCTGTGCTTCTGGCTGGTGTGTCACACGCACCATGGTGGCCAATCGTTTAGCAGTGACTGCGGTCAGCAACGTCGGATGCTTGTCGCACACCCGTCGGACAATTGCTAATCCCAGATGCGGCATGAGCACGCTTGCATCGGGAGAGAGCATGACCAACTGGCTAGCGGCTTCACCGTCGCGCCCCACCACTTTGATGAGGTCAACTTGAATCCGCTTTGGCAAGTTACAAAACCAGGCGACTGCTACACTCCGAATTTCGCCGTGGCCATTAGCGAGCAAAACTAAGTGCTTGGCCATACCGTCAAGTGTCGTGAGCTGACTGGCTACGAATGTCTGCAGAGCGAGCGGTGCCTTGGCATTCGGCGACGTCGTCTTCATTGCAGTTACTCCTTCCGTTGGACAGCATGAATTGCAGGCAATACATTTGTATTACCTAGGCAAGAAACCGGATTTTCAAAGTACGGTCCGGTTCGGCGAGACTACCACTTTTTTGACTGTGTGTCAATACATACTTGTTACCCACTGAATTCAGGTCAGCCTGCAACACTTGGAGGGTATACTGGGGTGGAGGACATACTATCCACCATTATGCAAATTCTGAATCAGTACGAACGAGAAA
>JAYUIJ010000032.1:0-11474 GCA_043766165.1 Candidatus Kerfeldbacteria bacterium | reverse complement strand
CTCTTAGATAGAAATAAAGGTTACCAAGGCACTCACGGATAGATAATAAATGGGTTACCGTAGCCTCCTATGACTATGGCTACCAACAACGAAGTATTTCAAGACCACCTGAAGAGATATCTGAAAGCCACCAAAGCCGATCGTGGGAAGATTCTGAACCACGTCTGCTTCGTTACCTCCATGCACCGCAAGGCAGCAGTGAGAAAATTCCGCCGGCTCCAACTGCATCCGTATTCAGGGGAAGAGAAGCGCGGCCGACCGCTCTGGTACACCCCTGACGTGACCGTTGCCTTGAAAGAGGTATGGGAAGCGGCGAGTGAACTCTGCGGCGAACTGGTCCATCCAATCATTGCCGAATATGTTACGGCCTTACAACGAGATAAGCTCTGGACGCACCCGGATGAACCAACGAACAAACTCCTCGCCATGAGTGAAGGGACAGTGAAAGACTGGATAGATGTGTTCATGAAAGCTCGCACCCGACGATCAGGCATCAGTTCCACCAAGCCATCACGCTTAAAAGAAATCATTCCCATCTTCACCGGACCGTGGGAGGATCTGCCGCCCGGATTCGGCCAACTAGATACCGTCGTTCACTGTGGCTCGTCACTAGAAGGAAACATGGCTTTTACCGTGAATTGGACTGATGTGGCCACCCTCTGGGGACAGCGGAGAGCCCAGTGGAACAAGGGGCAGATTGCAACGACAAACAGCCTGTCCGCCATCAAAGAAGCGCTGCCATTTCTGATGCAGGGAGCGCATCCGGATACTGGAAGCGAGTTTATTAACTGGCACCTCAAAGCGTGGTGCAATGAACAGAGCGTTCAGCTGACCAGATCTCGGCCGTACCATAAAGACGATAACGCCTATGTGGAACAGAAGAACGGACATATTGTCCGGCGGTTCCTTGGGTATACCCGGCTTGACTGCCGGGAGGTGATTCCGGCGATGAATGAACTGTACCAGGTACTTGATCAGTACCTTAATCACTTCGTCCCTTCACGGAAATGCCTGGAGAAGGTCCGGATTGGATCGAGGTACCGGAAGAAATATGATCAGGCACGCACGCCCTACCAGAGAGTACTGGCTCACAGCAGTGTGCCTGAGAACGTGAAAGCGAAGCTCCGGGCAGAGCATGATCAGCTCAATCCATTGCTCCTCAAACAACAAGTTGATACACTCACCGCACGTGTCTTCAGGACACAACGCGACTGCGGTAACCCAAAACCTTTCTAGAGTTACGGTAACCAGTATTTATTATCTATCACGCCCCGTAACGAAAGGTAGTATCTGGGCTGAACATGGTTTTCCCTCAAGCAAAACAGCTCAAACATCCTGACCCATTCTTGTGCTGGTGAGTTGATAGACTAGCCAACTCTGCGGTATGATACGGCTATGAAAGAATATAAGCATGTTTCATAGACGACAGTGACTATCAAGCGCAAAAGTTTCACCCTCATTGAGTTGTTAGTAACCATTGCTATCATTGGTATTTTGTCGTCGTTTGGGACGGTGCAGGTCAACGCGTTTCAACAGAAGACCCGCAATACACAGCGGGCGGCCTCTATTACTGCCTTGCAAGGAGCCATGGAAAAATATTATAGGGCAAATGGGCGGTATCCACACCCAACGCTTGATTCAAGTTGTATCACTTCGGACACGGGGGTCTACAGCTGCAACAACACATCGTGCGATAATGACAATGCGGGACACGTATGTACGTGGTCAAGCGTAAATTCGGATTGCAAGATAACCTATGATAACTCATGGCCAGGTTTAGCGGCGTACTTGAGCCCATATCTCAATGGGCCGATGCCGAATGATCCAATAAATCCACTTGTAAGCGGTAACAGTAAGTGGGGGTGGGGAGTCTTTGTGAGCGGACCGGAAGATAACCACCAGCACTACATGATTCAGGCAAACTTGGAGGCTGCTGGGAGCAATAAAACATACGCGGATACGAATGCGATACTTGGTCCGGTGAAGTTGCAATCTAACCCCTACGGCTATAACTATGTCGCGTGGATACATTTTTATTCTAACAAAGGGACATCAAGCATGGCCCCGACAACGTTGAATCAGACCTGTTATTCTAATAGCACGAACTTTCCTACAGTTCTAGACGGACAAACATGCGGTACTAGAGATTTTTCTGGAACAAAATATTATTTACTGTGCTTGGGAAATATCTGGAAAAAACCTGTTTGGCAAAACTGGTCGCCAACGGGCTGGCCAGTCGATCAAGGGAATTGCGATAAGCGTGGTTGGTTTGAACAAAAGTTACAAGATCCAACTACTAGTTGCTGGAACAGTAATCAACTCTAAGTTGTATTGGGTTTGATGTGCTGTTTTGTGGTATACTTGAAGTACGTATGGAGTCAAAAAAACAACAGCTGTCGCTAGGCATCATTCGCCCCAGCTTCACCTTAATCGAACTCTTGGTGACCATTGCCGTTATCGGTATTTTAGCGTCGATTGGTGGCGTTCGATTAAAAGGGTTTCAGGAAAAGAGTCGGAATACGGAGCGGATTTCAGAAGTCAAATCCCTGCAGACGGCCATGGAAAAATATTACTTGGCCAATGGGAAATACCCTTATCCGACATTGCCGGGTAACTGCACACAATGCCGTGTTGCTGCTTCAAATACGGTTGATACCTCGTGTCAGGCTAATTTTGATAATAGCTGGACAGGGCTACAAGTATTTTTAAAGCCATATCTTTACCCGTTACCAAAAGACCCGCAGTGGAAAGCTTTTACTCCGCCAGCTCACGATCAATTACCTAATTACGCGGTTATTGTGAGTAGTCCGGATGACAATAGTCAGCACTATTTAATCATTTCAAGTCTTGAAGCAACGGGTGCTGATGCGCTGCTCAGTCAATCAGGGGTTATCGGTGGCGTAATAAAGCGGCAGCCTATTGTTTATGGAAATCCGGCCGGCGCTACTTGGGGCAGTATAACCTATCACTCAAGTTCACTTGCACAGAGTGGCACTTTAGGAGGAGGTGTGTTAACTTGTGGACAAGACGGATTAACGTCACCGTATAATGGCAGCCTGTACCTATATTGCGGAAAAATGGACTACACTACTGGCGGTACCGGTGGTAACTTTCCAAACGGAACGTATTATAATTATTGTGTAGGCAATATTTTTAAACTTCCACGTACAACGACTCCGGTAGATCCACCTCCGGCTTGTATCAATATGGGATGGTTTGAGACAAGAGCAGAAACGGCGCCAAGTGGTAGTAACTGCTACATGGGCTAAGATTGAGAACTCCGATACATCCGAATCCGGCTACCCTTGCCGGTTTTTGGATTGGTGATTTCGCGTTCTGAGGTCCAACCGGGGAGGGCAAAACCAAAAGAGATAACCGGAATACCGTTGTGGAGTTGCTGTTCCAGAAGTTTTGCTACTTTCGGCATCATGACCGTAATGAAAAATCCGTAGATTAACGTGGCTTGGGATAAATCTTGTTTCAAAAAATCACCGAGCTGGATGTTTACGTTTGGAAAATTTCTTGTTCGCCATTTAGCTAAAAGGTATGGCCACCATTGAATTTCAATACCGATGAATTTAGTTTGCGGATATTTCTTTGCCCAAGCCGCAAGCATTGGCGCGCTACCGCAACCGAGTTCAATAACGACATCTTTTTCTGTTAAGGAATAATTATCTCGCAGCCACTCAATCGCCCATTTTGGTGTACTGACAAACGGTAAACCAAAACGAAGCGTGTTAATGAGAGCGTTAAAACTAAAAATAACCGCGATGATGCAGCCGAAGAGAAATATGAAGAGCCAAAAAATAATCATGCGTATAGTGTAGCATGATCGCCATCTGCTCAAAAAGAAAAAACGAACCGGGTTAGTGGTTCGTTGAATGTTAGCTGTCGATCAGGATGATGTCCTGTAGGAGCCAAGCTGTCATCGTAGCCGGCTGCTTCTTTTCGCCTCGCCGCTTTGTGGCTGAAACTTTATGGCCACTGAGTGGTTGAACCCTGACCATGTTTTCAGTGCATGGATAAAGTTCATCAGGGTTGTTTTGTGACGGTATACAGACGCCACATTGACCGGTCCCCATGTGCTGGACAATGTAACCGGGTCGTAACTCTTCCCGTCGTAGAGGGTTAAGCGAAGTGACGACGTTTTCGGCAGGATCATCGTCACAGTCGTCGAGAAAAGCGGATAGCAATTCCAAATCGGCGTGAGCGGCGGCATGTCCTGGATTGATCCAGAGCGTGTGACAGAAAATACGCAGCGCGAGCTCGACACTTCCAGCTTGAAAGTAGGCTGACCCAAGAATGTAGTAGAGTCCCGGATCGTGCGGAGCGAACGATAAGCCTCGTAACGCTTGAACCATTGCTTGATGTTCCTTGTACTGACTCAGCGTGACGTGTGCTGCCCTTTGCATAGCCCGAGCGCCATCAGCGTCGAAGGGTGGTTCCCAGCCAGGAATTTGTAGCTCAAGGTGGAAAATTGCATCACGTAGGGACTGCTCAATATAGGGATCTCTGTTTGTAGGATCCGGTTGGCACTCCATTCGTGCACTTAACTTTTCGAAGGTCAGTGCAATTTCGGACAATGTTGGCTGCCATGACTCCGACATGGTCTACCCCCTTCCGAGTGAGTGAACAATGCGTAGTAAAAAGGACAATTTCTCTGGGCGGGATAGTACTCTACCCTTGTTTGACTGTCAATACGAATGGAAAGCTATTTTTTTACATCCACGTTTGTGTTTGTGCAAAATAGTTCGGCTGTTTTTCTGGGTGAAGTTTTTTCCATTCTATAAACTTCAGACGCCAAGAACTAACAAAAGTTTTCGGGAGATGTAATTTCTGATGTGGAATATTTCGGAGCGCTTCTTCAACATACCAAACGTTATTCTTGGAGTTTCGCCAGGCGTCACTGTTGAGGGTTCGCAGATCCAGCACCCCAAAACTTTTGAGACAGGCGTGTTCATCGATATACGGCGCGGCGTAACTCATGGCTAATGCGCGGATAGTTTTGAAGACCGGCTTTCGTCCGTAGAGGCCAACGTCACGCGACATCCCGACCGAACCATACCGATTATTTTGTTTGTACAGAAATAATGTATGATCAAGATAATCGGTTGATTCCAAGTCCAAAATTAATGGAGCATATCCATGATATTCGAGAATCGCCACCGCGCTGAGCGCTGCTTCGAGGCAGTGAGCTTTCTTGGTGCGGACCACGCTATCCAGCGTCTGCATCGTTTTATTTTTGTTGTACCGCAACGAATGAATCCACATTTGTACTTGCTGCGGAGTTTTTAGTTTTTTTATTACGGCTTGTGTTTTTTTGGAGTAGATAGAAAGCGGTATGGACATACCGTGAAAGTATACCCAGCACCACTTTTGAGTACAATAGGGAGTGAAGTTTCAAGCGTCTTGGTAGTACATATCTTAGTTGGGGTATATGCGACGTTTCAAAAGTGGTGCTGGGTGTACCAAACATCTTCTGTATCTATGGTATGATGAATTGGCATATCATCAACAACTATCCACAGTAGTATGGGATTAATCCAAACAGAACAAAAAACAGGAGTTCGTATCTCGCAGGCAGTAGGTATATCGGTGACGTTGCTTTTTGGTGCCGCCGCCGCAATGTTATTAGTTGCTGTTCCAGGATCAAAAGACGATACACTAGGTCAAAGTACTAATGCCACTAATACGCGCACGAACACCAATAGCAAAACTACAAACACATCAACAGCGGCTGTAGACCTAACTCATGAAGCATTACCGCCAGCATTGACCGCCGCTACTCCAGCCCCTGTTCCAAGTGTGATAGCTCTCGATCCGACAGTTTCGGTTAAAATCACTTCTCCACTTGAAGGATCTCAAGGTAACGGTGATACATCGGTGACCGCGGCACTGACTGACCTGAACCACGTTGTAACTGGGATTAGGATTCGATTGTATGGAAATGAGTTGCCTGATTATATGAAAGGCACAAGTACTCAGGTTCAAAGAACGGCCCCGTACACCTTTAACTTTAATCTGGGTATGTACCCAAGTGGAGAGTATCGGTATGTAGCTGAGGCTCTCATACCAAATACCGCGATACCACGTACAGATGATTGGACGGTGGTTGCTGCGTCTGACACGATGACGACCTGGGTGCGTAGTTGTTATTACCTTGGCTATCCAGATGTGACACTTACCGGACCAACCGCCGATGTTCATCCCGAGCAAACGGTTACCTTAACTGCGACAGTAAAAAATAATATTCGTGGTAACTGCGTCAACAATTACACCTTTACACCGACGGTGCCAGCTGGTTTTTTCCCGCCTGTCCTGATGCCTGGCGCAACGGCCACGTTTGGTATTAACGAAACAAAAACCATTACCATGTCGGCCGAAGTCACGGCCGCCGCAAAGCCAGGACCATATGTCTTGAAGTTTAAAGCCCAACGTGACTTTACCGGATTCATCGTTGAGAAGTCGGTGACCGTGAACGTGGTTAAGTAGAGCTATTAATAACCAAGGAAGCCCTGCGGGGCTTTTTTGGTATGAGTTGACAGTATATGTACGTATGGTAATCTCCTGCCATCTTCGGAAGTTGAAGACATTAACAATCGGTAAAACTTCGTGAGAAACAAACACCGGCATAACACACAGGAGACTATCGTGCGGCATATGGGCATTGTTCTAGGCCTTGCTGTTGTGGTTCTATGGTTGGCAAGCTGTAGCCGGCCGGCATCAAGTCCGGTTAGACCGCTTGCGACAAACGCGGCCGATCTGACCGACCCTCGCAAAAAAGAGATCGCCATGGAACTCGTTTCGAGTGCGGAGAATTCTTCGCTCGATTGGCGAGCGCAGTATGGGTACATTGAGGACATTAGCGACGGGCGTGGATATACCGGGGGGATTATTGGATTCACCTCCGGAACCCATGACATGCTTGAGCTGGTGCAGTACTATACCAAGCTCTCACCCGGTAATGTCTTGGCAAAGTACATACCGGCTCTGCACAATGTTGACGGTAGCAGTTCACACAAAGGTCTTGATCCAGGTTTTGTGAGCGATTGGAAAACCGCTGGGGTTGATCCAAAGTTCCAGCAAGCACAGGACTACGAACGAGACGCAATCTATTTCAACCCGGCCGTGGAACAAGCCAAGGCTGATGGACTGCACGCCTTAGGGCAGTTCATCTACTACGACGCGCTTGTTATGCACGGTCCCGGAGCGGATGCCAGTAGCTTTGGAGGCATACGGGAGGCCGCTATGAAACGTGCCAAAACTCCGGCTGAAAGCGGCGATGAGACCGCCTATCTCAACGCGTTCCTGGATGCTCGTCGGATCGTGATGCTGGCCGATCCTTCTCATGTAGAGACGGACCGAATTGATACTGAACAACGGGTATTTCTCAAGCGGGGTAATCTCGACCTTAACCCTCCGCTGACGTGGGAAACCTATGGGGATGCGTATCACATACCGTAATCCCAAACGTTAGCAAATGATCTTTGGAGCAGCATCGCATGTGCGATACTGCTCCTCCTTTTTATTACACGCGAGTTGATGGCAATCCGTAATCAGCAAGTCTTTGGAATCCGGAACCCGTTTTTCTGTTCTAAGCACTCCACCGTTAGTCTATGGTGGCGGGAGTTATCGATAGCTGGTTAACAATATACTCCGGCATGATGGCCAGTTCGATATATTTTTCCTTGACGGAGTCTGGTAAAAAAGAAAAATCAGTGATTGCACCTCGACAAGTGGCGCCGCCGCAGTTGCAATCCATTTCCCAATCTCCAAAATCCTGTATTCCCGCTTCGTCCATGGTTGTGGAGTAGTCATAGTTAATCTCTTCGCCGGCTTGAAGTGTACGAATAGCTTTTAACTGGATGCGATTATTTTCAAATATAAGACCGCTGTTAGGGTCACATGAATGATTCACAAAGTCATCAGCCTTACCGGAAGGTCCCATGTACACGTTCGGACCAATTTGAATGTAGTGATCTTCCTCAGCGTTGTATGGATAGGGGAGCTGCTCGCGGGTAAATAGTTGGCCGTGGTACTCCATAACGATTTCCCCGCTAGAAATGATTTTTGTAGCGAAGACGCCTAAACCATTTCGTGACTTCTGGACCTCGTAGCTCGTGTTCATAGAAGGCATTGTACAGTAAAATTCGGAAAACAAAACAACCAGCGAGCAAGTTCGTGACGACCCAGTTATTTACAAAAACTCGGCGTCACGCGCTGCCCATTTGTCGAGAGTAACCCACCCTCTCGAGCAATGGTCGTGCACAACCGGTTTGTACTTTTAATCATCACCGCCCAATCGAGCCAGGAAGTGAACATGTACATGAAAAAGATTCCGAGCAAGATGATATTTACAATCACTGACATCAGAAGGAAATAGTTTTTCTTCATAACCATGGTGCTTATTATTAAATTTGTATGTACAGCTTAACAGAAAATAGTATACAACAAAACAACCAGCGCTAGGCAGTTGTTTTGTAAAAGTCGCACGGGCCAGGGCGAGGGATCTGACCTAGCTTAACTATTCATTGTTTACTCTGAAATAGTCTGGATGGGTCGAGACGTAGTTAAGGTCCGCATGACACAACTTTCCAAGCTCGGTCGCAGCTTGATAAATTGAGTTGCTGCTGTTTATGTATACGGAAGGACAAACAGCTGGATCATGAAAGGTTGATGTGTACGCCTCGTAACATGGTAAATAGCGACTTGTAAATATTATTCGTTGATCCTTTCGCTCGATGACTACAGCGCCGTTCTTACTGTCTCGGATAACCGACATTCTGTTCGTGGAAAAAGGGTTTACACTCGAGTCGCCGTATTTCTTATTTATAGCGTCAAGACATTGGGAAAATGTTGACTTGTCGATCACAAATTTCTTTAGACAAGGTTCGAATCCATTCGGCGTGGGAAAGTAATCGCCACCATATAATGGCAGACAGTCTGACAAAGATTTTGCCCGAACCGATGTTAAGCCATTTTCACAGTCGTCGGCCAGGATATGGCGATAGTAATCCATTCGGTTACCAGCTTGTTGAACACAAACTTGATAATCCGACTCTGTATGTATGGTTCGAAAAACACACTGGCTCCAATAATAATAGGAGGGGATAAACCCTTGATAGCGAGTCAGCAGCCAGCTGGAAACGGCGGTCTGGCATCCTGTGATTGTCGTGACCGCATCTATTTGCCTTGCTTTCCTTTCCTGTAGTCGATCCATTGTGCCATAGTATGTGTTGCGAGCTATGGGAATGCCATCGACGAGGACGCCATATAGGCCAATCAATACAATTGTAACTAGCCATAAACCTTTGTAGTTGCGTACAATGACAATGGCCAAAATCCCGGCTACCAGCCCCACAATCCCCGAAAAAATTGGGAGTAATAAAGCAACAATTTCTGCGGAACCTAATGAATCGGTCAGAAGAAAATAACAGTAAGTGATTATTGGTGGGAGTAACAAAAAAAGTATTACCACTATACTCTTTTGCGCCGCCCTCGTTTTTTCTGGCAGTTGCTGTGCGTTGATATTTTCCAACGGTTCCATGCTAACAGTGTATCGTTACTCGGTTCCCGGTGCAACTTATTAAAGTAACAAAACCACCGCCGGAATGGTGGTGGTTCTAGAACAGGTGCATTGTCCCTGCCTACCGGCAGGTAGGCCCGCGATGGCCTACTCTTTTTCGTGTTCTTGCTGAATCTGCTTAGCTCGTTTCAGCCAATACGCTCGTTCCTGAATTTCTCGATCAGTATTACCCGAGTTCCAAAGCTCACCGCGTTCCCGTCGATCGCTTTCGGCGCGAGAATCTGGCCGGGTTTTTCGTTTGCCCTCTTTGAAGTCCAGCCACTGCTGTAATTCTTTTTCTCGAGGGGGAATGAAGCTGATGGTTTCCGCGGGGGAGTCGAGGAGTTCACGCTCAGCCGGAATAACATATTTTCCGATACTAGAAATGTAATCAAGACGAATCCGCTCATCTTCTGGTAGCTCTGTAAAGCCTTTTGGCGAGTGATCTGCATAGCGACCAGTACGCTGCTCTCGAAGTAGCGTGTCGAGCCGACGCTCAAATGCCCGTTCTTGATGACGATGGAAAATATCTTGCCAGCCAGCTTCAATTTCTAATTGTCCGCCGGCGTATTCTGCCTGACGCTCCTTTGTATCAATAGCTGTGCGAAGATCTTTGCGTTCGCCTCGATCGCGAGATTTTTCCAGCTTGGCCTCTAATGCAACAAGTTCTTCACGAAATGGATCCTCGGCTATAGCCATGTCCCGGGCAAGTTCTTGATTCTCAACCTGTTCCGGCTTATACGCCGGAGAACCCTCTTCGGGGGCAACGAACTCGGCTTGGTTTCGGGAGAATTCTGATTCAGGCATGAGTCTATAGTACAACAGCCCTAACGAGCAGACAAGAAAGCCTCTTTCGGGGCTGAAAAAACGCACTGCTGACGGGGAGTAGGTGAATGTTTTATCATAAAACAAAAAACTATCCCTTCAGATAGTCATTGTGAAGCGTTACATTGTCCCCGCGATGGCCTACTTCCCGCGGGCAGCGCCGGACTTGCCATCCTTCGGCAAGCTCAGGACAGGCACGGCAACTCCGTCGGCGTTCGCCGAATCGAGCTGCGCCCGATGTGCTCACCTCCTGCCCGAAAGTAGGCGAATGTTTTTCGTATAACAAAATACCGCCCTAGTGGCGGCTATTGTGAAGCGTTATATAGTCCCCGCGACGGCCTACTTTCCCCCCGACATGCATCGGAGTATCATCGGCGCTGATGAGCTTAACGACTGTGTTCGGGATGGGAACAGGTGTGACCTCATCGCTCGAATCACGGAGACAATATACCTCTTCTGTAACGATCTAATTAACTACTTTATGACCGCGCTTGTCGCCGGGGAGAGCCAGAAGATGATTCCGACGAAGGCGGCCACGATGCAGAGCATCATTACCAACCGAACACGGGGCGAAGCAATAAAGCGCGACATACGTTTTTGTATTGTAGCACAAAGTACCAGTTCACGCAAGTCCGATCACCATTCTTCATGGCACCGGGCGGCTTGGCGCTGGTGGTTCTGGTCCAGGTACACTCGTTTCCCAACATTGAATATCAGAACTCGACTTATTAGTACGGCTCGGCTACATGCATTGCTGCACTTCGACCTGCCGCCTATCGACCAGGTTATCTCCCTGGAGTCTGATAATGAAATCTCATCTTGAAGTCGGTTTCACGCTTAGATGCTTTCAGCGTTTATCCATACTAAACGTTGCTACCGGGCAATGCTCCTGGTGGAACAGCCCGTACACAAGAGGTTTATTCTTCCCGGTCCTCTCGTACTAAGGAAGAGTCTTCTCAGATTTCAACGCCCACAGTAGATAGGAGACCGAACTGTCTCACGACGTTCTGAACCCAGCTCACGTACCGCTTTAATTGGCGAACAGCCAAACCCTTGGGACCTTCTCCAGCCCCAGGATGCGATG